>CAZGMX010000156.1:0-7264 GCA_964526865.1 uncultured Actinomycetota bacterium
CTTTTTGACAGCATCCTCCCCCTTGATGGGGGAGGAGTAAGGTGGGGGAGGTGGAGGGGGTAAAAAATTCTGCCGGCCCGCCTAATGATTTTGGTAAAATTCTCCGCGGAACAAGAATCGATGGGGATCCCTTTTTCATCTTGGTTATTAGGATATTACAAAGTGCGAGAGTTAGTATGAAATTAAAGTTGTTTATTGTATTCTTGATAGGCTTGGCCCTCATACTGGGGGCCTTGTTTTTTTTAAGGAAAGAGGATAGGACCCCGCTGATGAATCTGGTGGAAAAGATCGAGAAAGAGAAAGATGCAGGCAAGAGGAAAGAACTTACTGGGGCGCTAGGAAAGCTTGTGCCCAACAAGGGAATTGAATTCAAACAGATGTCCGCAAGCAAAGATGCAGATGTCCGAAAGGCGTTGTTGGTATCAATCGCAGGGGCGAAACGGTTCAATCCAGCGTGGGTGAATCTGGTGGACGAAAACCCCGATGACCTCAAACTGATCGAGGTGGTGGCAACGGCGATCATGAACCTGAAGGATCGAGGAGACGTATCTGCGCTGATAGAATTGGCAGAGGATCGAGTGGGTTCGGCAAAGCCGGCAGATGGGTTTTTAGTGGAGGCAGCGATAGGAGCATTGGCAGAAATAAAGGATGAGCGCGCAATAGAAGTATTGTTGAAACGAAGAGAATTCTTTTTTCTGCATGGTGGTTCAAGTCCCATCGCAAAGTTTGGCGCGAGGGTGTTGCCGCGATTGGTCGAGATTGCGCAGAACAAAGAAGACAAGAGGAACAGGGATGCTGCCGCGGCAATACGCATGGTGAATGATCCCGTGGCGATACCTGCGATGGTGGACCTGGTAAATCAAAGCAAGTATAGCTCGGAAATCCGGGTGAGCGCAGTGCGGGCGTTAGATTTGATGCAAGCCAAAGAAGCGGTGCCAATGATAGAGAAATTGCTGGAAGACAAGGATTCTGGTGTGCAAGTACAGGTCGCGGAAATGCTCATCAAAAGTGGGAATGAAATGCAGAGAGAGAAGGTTGTTGAGCGGCTGTCGGCGAAGACCGGCGCATATTTTAAGAGCATGACGCTGATGAATTTAAGGCAAAATAGTGACATCAAACATGGGGATGCTGTTCAAAGACTGCTAGATGATGAGGCTCCAGATGTTCGACAGGAGGTAATTCTATATCTTGCCAATGCAGACTATGAAAAATATTTACCCAGGATTTTAGAAACGCTCAATGACCAGTCTTGGTCAGTGCGGGAGGAAACTTTAAAATTGTTGCGCGACAAGAAAGAGATGAGGGCTGCGCCGTATGCGGAGAAGTTGTTGGAAGACAACAACGATTGGGTAAGGTTTGAAGCCGCAATGTTGCTAAAGGCTTCCACCGGCAAATCATGTTCATATAGGGAGACAGCAATAACGCGTGCATTGGAAGAGGGTGAAAAGTATAGGAATCATCATGAGAAATAGACGATATAGAGGGTGTGGGCGATTCTTTTTTGTGATGTTCTTGTTGCTATTCACATTTGTGATGCCGGCGGATTCTTTCCCGTGGTCGTCAAAGCCTGCAGTCAATACGCACAAGAAATTAACAAAGAATGCATTGGAAAATATCAAGAAAGAAGAATTCCCGGACTTAGATATTTTTAGAGACCAAATATTGGAGGGTTCTTTCAACGAAACACCCCACAATGGGGTATGGAAGGGCAACGAAGATACATGGATTAAGCAATTCCGGAACGAATATAAAAACCTTGATTTTGGCATGGCATATCTTCATATCGGTTTTGCCCTCCATTTGTATCAGGATGAATATGTGCCCGCACATGACAAGGTGTGTTTTCATGGGTATGCCAGTGATCGATACGCGGGACTTCCATCGATCGGTACGGGGTTGGGCAGGTTGGATGAATTGGAGGACCATGCTGCGATGCATCATGAGGACACGGTTCCAAACCTGGGTGGATGGGATTTTAGGTACACGGATACGGATGGTATTTGGTGGAAATATTGGCTGTCTGATATGGAAGACAATGATTTGACGACAGGTGAGTGGGGAACGTATGGACATGGGAACAACGCGTATCCAGCGACAGAGCCCGGAAATGATGAAGGGAGAGATTGGTATAACGACAATTACTTTAACCTGCCGTTTGCGTCACTACACCCAGAAATTGCCAATGGCCAGTTGTTTCAAGCGCGAAGGGAAACTGATATACAAATGAAGCGAATTTCCGTTACGTTTCCCCCACTCATCCGCTTTTTCGAAGTGTTAGGAAAAGAAGTGAAACGCGGGACTGAATGGTATGTGTGTGTTGGTCCCATGAAGAAAAGAGAAGTGCGATTCAGGGTTTATGAAAACAGGACACAAGATGTTACGATCAACCTAAAACTGCAGGAAACACAGACGGCAATCAAAACGACAGGGATGTATGCAGGCCTGTGGCAGGACAGAAAGATTGCACTGAAGAAAGGAGAAATTCTGCCTTGGGAGGAGTTTTTTAAGATTCAATGGGGCGGGGAAGCGGGCGAGAGCAAGGCCAAGGATGGGCGTTATCATCTTGCAATAAGTGTCAAAGACGGTGATGGTAACATCAATCCCACAACAGATGGTGCCGGTAACCAGGTTGTGCCTGCCATCCCCGTCATCATCGACACGAAGGCGCCGAGGATAGAAATCAGCGGAGTGGAGAATGGGACGAAATATAAAAAGCCCGTGACGGTGAGCGCAGTGGTTCTGGATAGCTACCTGGATCCGGATTCCCTGGCTGGATATCAGGCGGGCGGGTGGGAGGTGACGATCAAGCCACGCAGGACCAAGGACGGATTGGAATACACGAGGGCCGATCTCAAGCGCAAATATTGCGCGCCGGGCAAGCATGTCATCCGGTTGAAGGCCAAAGACTATGCCGAAAACGAAGGGGACTCGGGGAAAATTGAATTCACAATCGATGTAACCAAGAACGACACGCCGGACGACAACGAAGACGCGTCCAGCGAGCCGGTGGTTGTTGAAGACAATCCGCTGGGGCCGGATGAATTGGTGGAGGGGGCGCCCCCCACCCCAGCCCTCCCCTCCGCCACTAACGCTTTGGCGGACAGGCGCGAGGGGGGAGGGAGTAATGGAGGCACGGAGGGTGGAGTGGGGAGCGGTGGCGTAGGACCAGTAGAAATCAGCCCTGTGGCGGTGTTGGACAGCGGGTTTTCCGAAGACATGGGGCATTTGCTGGGGACGATCAATGTGCCCTACGACCTGATCGACGCGGACGCCGGCACGGAGGAATTTTACAAACACAACGTCCTGATCATTCCGACGGACGGGCTGTCCATCGTCTCGGACCATCCGTTCTGGCGGGGCAAGCTGGAGTTGTTTGCCCAGCAGGGTGGTACGGTCATCTGTTACGGTCAGCAGAGTGGAAAAAATTATGAACTTTTGCCGGGGAGCCCGAAAGGATACGGCTGGAGCGAAGATCAGGCCTGCTGGTATGGGTCGAGTTATTTTCAAGTTTTCCACCCCATCTTTGCTGGGCAAAAGGACAACCTCGTTGACGCCTATGTGGACGGCTATTTCTCGATCTGGCCCAACGACGCGCAGATTCTCCTAAGCCGCGTAATGAACAACTACCCCGTGATGATCACCTACCCCTTCGGCCAGGGAAAAGTGATCGCCAGTTCCCTCTATCCCGATTGGGGCCACACGAACAATCAGTATTCCCCGGAGGACGCGGCGCTCTTTCGCAATCTCATGCGCTGGGTTCTGGACCCGGACGACCCGAGTCTAAAAACGGATCCGCAAGCTATCGCGCGCAGTCCCACAACACCCCAGGGATTTCTCGCATGGATAACGTCGGATGCCGAAGAAGTTCCCAAAGGCACCACCGTCACCTTCACGTTTCATCTCAAGAACACCTCGGACACCAAGAAACGTTTCATCGCACACTATTTTTTGCCGCACAACTACATGGAGAACAACGATCCGGTCTATGGAAAATATGACCTTCCATGGATTGGGAGCGGCGCCGCAGTGAGTACGTTGAACAAGACCTGGGATCTTACCCCGGGGGAGACAGCGGAATTTTCCCATTCAGCGCCGGTCATCGCCGATTTTGACCGTTTTTGGGTTCATCTCTATGAGGGCGAAGTTGCTTCCGAGAACGTCCACGGATTTGGGCGCGGGGTGTATGGCGTGGACCCGCAGTTGGATGTTTCCATTGCGCTGGGTGCAGACGGCTATCACAGTGGCAGTCGTATGAATGTGGACGTGGAATGGCGTTTGGTGGACATGAGTGAGATTTGGTCCGCCTGGGTCACACGCATGGAGTTGGAAGTATTGTCGCCCGCGGGGACAAGCATCGCAAAGACTCAGTGGGATCAGAAAATATTGATGGAGGACATGAAAGTAGAAAAGGCACTGCAACTGCCGGATGATCTGGCCGAGTTTGGCGGAGGATATCGTGTTGTTCTGAGCGTCTATCATGATTTGCAAAAGATCGCGCAGAAGAGCGCGACTTTTATGCTGCGGTCCTATGACGCCGGTGTCGAGATGAATGCGGCAAAGGACGCCAGCAATCTGCTTGTTCATATTTGCAATAATGAAAAAGAGAAAACAGTTCAGGCGAGTTTCAGTGTCGCTTTGGCTGTCACGGGCAACAGTCCTGCGGCGGAAACGATTCGGCAGATCGTCCTGCCGCCGGGACAATCGATGGATATCACTCTGCCGGTGACAGCCCCTCTGGCTGCCGGAGAATATTCGTTGACAGGTGGATTGTCCGGGCCTGGGTGCCGCAAAACATTTTGCAAGTCGTTGTTGAACAAGGATGTGGTGGACACGCAACCCCTGTTGGATAGAAACAATGCGGTTCTGCACGTCACGACCCATGTCACCAATACAGGAGATTTTTTTCAGGATGCGTTGCGACTGAGCGTTGGCAATGAATTTCTGGGCAATCAAAACAACGATGCATTCGCCTTGGCCGCAGGAGAAAGCAAGGATTTTACGATGGATTTTCCGCTGAAAGACAACACGGCGGCTGGAAATTACACGATAGATGTTGCCCTGAACAACGGTGTGTCGCAAAAAGTGACCTGGCTGTTAAAGGGGCCCGTGCTGACATTTACGCCTCTGTCGCATGACGTAAATACCGGCGGTGCTTTGGATCTAAAAATAAAAAACGACGGCGATCTGTCCACTGCTTTTGACGCCCAGTTGCTGCTCAGCGGCGCCGGCTTGGACGTTGATTTGGGCAAACAGCCGGTGATTCTTGCGCCCGGTCAGGAATGCACGCTGAAAGCGGCATTGCCCGCAGACATTGCAACGGGTGGATATACGCTCTATCTTTCAGGGATTGATACAAACCGGAGCCGGGATTATCTCTATTCAACCGCGCTGCAAATACACGCACCGAAAATTCAACTCTCTCTTTCCACCGACCGCGATTCATATTTGAAAGGCCAAGCGGCAAACGTGACGGCGGAAATATCTGTGGCGGGGCGGACGGCGGAACAGGCGGCGGGGCAGACGGCGCAGAATACGACGGAGATAGCGGGTGTTCTTGCCTTGTCTTTAAAAAACCGCTCGCCGAGTCAAGCAGACAGATGGGAGAACGTGCCTGTTCAACCGCGTGTTGATCATATTGTGCCCCAGGGGAAAAATCTCTGGTGTGCGAATGGATATCAATACATCGATAAGGTTGTCAGCCGGTATGATTCGGAAATGGCGATGTGGCACGATTATCCCAGATCCGCTGTTCCGGTGAAGGGCGATTTTCAAATATTTCCGGTTGGGGACGAAACCTTTTTGGTCGACGTGATGCAGGCGTCTTGGAAAAAAGCGGGGGATCAATACGTGGAAGTGCCTGCAGAAATGCACCTTTTTCGATGGGATAAGGTGGCAGACAAATGGTGGTCTATGTCGATCAATACGGAAGCGGCAGATATCCTTAGCCCACTCAGCAGTTTTGGCACTGCGTCAGCGGTCGGAGAAGAAGTGTGGATTACGACCAATGGTGGTTACGACACCTACAATTCAACTATCGTCGAAGGGGGAATTATTCAGATATCGCAGGATAGAACTCGGGCGATTCACAAACATGGTTCGAAAGAAGACAGGCCTGCTGGGGATCCCACGCAATGGGACGGAGAATTTCCTTTGGGATACAGTTTTAACCTAATGAACGATCCGGGAGATACCAGCATCATTTGGTTTCAGGGAAAGCAGCTAATTTATATGTATGATCGGGAAAAAGATCTTTGGGAGGATTTTTTCGTCACGACTCAGGGGCAGGTTTTCAACAGAATCCTGAGTATCTATGCGAATGAAATTTGGGTAGAACGCTCGTCTAAATTTCCTCTCTTCTCCATCGATCGCATTACAAGAAAAGAATCAAATAGTCTGCGTTTGCTCCTAAGGGGGAGCGTTTTAGATGGTGATCTATTTTGGATCAATGATTCGTATGCTAGAAAGCTCAAAGAAATTAATCTAAAAACGATGACAGTGAAGGAATATCCATCTTTATTGAGAGGGGGGAGGGACGCATATTCTGCGAATATGACAGCGACTCCCGATGGTATTTGGTTTGAGCCTTTATTTAGTAACGTGCCTCGTATTGGCCTGGACTATTTTGATAAAAGGACGAGCGATTGGCAGGAATATAGCGAGGCCAAGGGGAATATTCTTGCTGATGATACGAGTGTTGCATGGGGCGATGGCGTGTTATGGGGGTTGGCAAATCAGGGGCCGAAAATATATTCTTATTGGAGCAATCCCTATATCGACGGGTTTCCTCAGATATCGCGGTTTGATTCGCAAAAAGACGCATGGATGCCGGTTTTGCGACCGACGGGTGTTGTGGGAAATGGTTCCGTGGCCTGCGCAACAGACAGCGAAATATGGTTTTCTTCCGTTGTGATGCCCACCCGGTGGCTACCGCAGGCGAACCGGTGGGAATATTACCATCCGTTCAATAGCGGCCTTCCAATCGGTGTCGTAAAGGCGATTGCTGAGGACGGACATACGCTGTGGTTTGGCGCTTATAAGGGGATTGCCTCTTTTGACCGGTCCAAGAACGAATGGAAAACATTTTATTTTAAGGACATCTTTGACGGGCAATTTCAAGGCATCGTTGCAGCGCCTTCCGATTATGATTGTTTTTACGCAACCCAAATTCAGACATCACAAGAGGCAATATGGTTTTTGGTCGAATATTCTTTTTGTGCTTATCCGATTGACTCCACGCCATACAACTGCTTGTGGGTCGTCGGCG
>CAZGMX010000157.1:0-7247 GCA_964526865.1 uncultured Actinomycetota bacterium
CGTCTTATTTTGAGCCGCCAGGATGGACGAGATCCTATGGGCCGCCTGGGCGGGAGGCCGGGCAGAGCGCGCATGCCCCTTGGCCAACAACATTCCCGCCATCGCGGCCGCTTCTTTCATCACGGTCATCCCCACCAGCCTCTTCCACCGCAGTTCTTGATATTCCGGCAAAAGCTGGGCGACGGAAAATTTTTTCCCATCCGCCTGGGCCGTCCCGATTTCCTTTGGCAAAAAAACCTGCAGTGTTGTTTCTCCGTCCAGAACCCTCTGTCCCTGATTTGCGAACGGCCGGGTGGAAAACATCGCGCCGGACGGTTCTGTCTGTTGCTTGAATTGCAGAAGGATATCGTCGGAAGCGTTTTCCGTTGGGCCGCGCACCAACATGCGCACTTTAAGAATCCCCGCGCTGCCCACCCCGCTCCCCCGTTCCACCACCGCATCCTGGATCAAATAATAGCCTTTCGCAAAAGGTCCGGCTTGTGCCCCCCTGCTGGCGACATAGGAATCCACCAGCGCCTGGGCCATCCCATCGGGCGGCTTTTCATAGTCGTCGCTGTGGATGAATATCCGCCTGCCGTCGACGACCCTGGACTGAGCAAAATCATCAAAATATTCCTTGAGCGAAACTCCGGCCGCTTCCTTGATCAACGACGCGGCCAATTCATACGTGGAATCCTCGTTGGCCACAAACGTTTCAGGATCCTGTCCCTGCGCGATTTTCTGCATGGTTTGAAAATAGGCGTCAGCGAAGGCGCGAACCAGCGCCTCCTGGCTATATTCGGTCTTCGCCGCGATCCACAGAGAGGACGCGCACCGGTAGATATCCAGGATGGCGGGACCCCAAAAACAATCGTCAAAATCCACCATGTCGACAACCATCCAGCCGTTGGCCGCCTTGTACGCCCCTAGATTTTCAATGTGAAAATCTCCGTGAAGAAACACACCCGCATCCGGCGCCTGCCATTCCTTAGGCAGGCCGACGGCCTGGACATACCGGTAAAAGAGATGATTCACCCCCCGGTTGAAATTCATCAAGTCTTTCTGCATCTTCTGGAACTTGGCGGACGCCTGGGAAGGATTTTTTTGGATCAAGGACTGGTGATCCGCTTTGATTTCCTGGATGACATCCAGCTTCTGGACGGCCCGGGGGGCAGCACAGCCGCACGACAGAACCATTCCGGCCGCCGCGGTCAAAACGAACGGCAGAAGCCTCCGCAATAAGCGGCCCTTATTCTCCCACATTTTCCACCATATCAAACACGTTCCGCGTAACATAAATCCTTGCCCCCTGCTGTTTGGCAATGGCGATACAATCGCTGGGCCGCGCATCGATCTCAATGACCTTACGCCCCAGTTCATTTTCCTCCTTGAGGAAGAGCCGGGCATAAAACGTGTTGTCCTTGAGTTCCGTGATGACTACCCGCTCGGCCCTCGCCCCCAATCCCATAAAAATACTGCCGATGAGATCGTGGGTCAGCGGCCGGGGCTTTTTTGTCCCTTCCATGAACATGAGGATGGCCGTACCAACATCCGGACCAACCGCGATCACAAAGGTCTTTTCATCGTTGCCCAGGAATACCGCAAATTCCAGCGGCGTGGGAATGACCTTTTTTAATTCGACCTCCACCAACTCATTGTGAAATCCCTCTGACATGTCTTACCCCCAACCAAGTTTTTTGAAGCACCAGGGAGCCCCCAAGCTTGTCCAAATCCCAAGCAACGTGTACCCTGGGAGGTGTCCCGAAATCCCCCTGGCCGCAAGCAAAGCCGCCGCCAGAAAGATCGCGATACCCACGCCCAATCCCAGCAGGACCTTCCCTGTCTGCACACCGGCGTTCCCGCGGACTGCAAAACCGACAAATCGCTTTTCCAGGAGTGCCCCGGTGTAAAAGCCTAGGAATCCGCCGCCGACGAATCCCGACAAATTCCACGGGAGAAGCAGAATCATTCCCGCAGCAAACACAACCACCCCCCCCAGCCAGACACCCCACGGTACAGCCGATTTGATCCGGTTGTACCACGAGAGCAAAATAAAAAAAATGACCAAACTCGCGATGCCCAACAGCGCCCCCCCCAGCACGTCCCAGGGAAAATGAAGCCCCAGATACAGCCGGGAAACACCCATGACCAGGAGGAGTACGACACACGCCGCGCTGAACCATAATTTTCTCGCCCACAACATGCACAAGCCCCAAAAGGCCACGGCCCCCTGCGCGTGCCCGCTGGGAAAAGAATAACCGCCGCCCGATTCGGCGAAAAGAACCCGCACACGGGAGGAATCCGGCCGGTCGGTGTGCACAAATACTTTCACCCAGGTGTTCAACACAACTCCGAACAGCAGGATAAAATAGAGTCCAGCCCCCAGCCTTTTGTCCACGCACCAATACACCAGTGGAATCGCCAGCAAATAAAACTCTTTCACACCCAATGCGCTAATGCCGATAAATAGATAATCAAAGATCGGGTTCTGAAAATTCTGCACCCACTGAACCGCGCGATATCCTGTGTCGTAGTAAAAATCCATCGTCATGTGCCGGCATCCGTTTGGATCGGCGTTTTGTTCTCCGGGGCAGTTTCCGGAGCATTTTTGATCACCGCGATGGGGTAGAGTTTGTTCACATAGGTTTTTTGTGTCGTGGTGACTTGTCTCTGCCCAAAGGTTTCTATCACCGCGACACGGGCGCCTTCCACGGCGCCGGCCGTTCCGGCGGCGGTCTGCCCAACGGCTCCGGCCGTCCCTGTGACAGCCTGTCCAACAACCCCTGCCGTTCCGGCAACACCCTGTCCCACGGCATCAGCGGCCTGCTGGGGCGCGGACCGACAGCCCGACATCAAAATTGCCGCGCAGACAATCCCCGCTGGAATCCAGCGGAGTATCCCGCCGCATAACACTGCATTGAAGAGGGGCAATGGGTGTTGTTTGAAGGGGGCTCGCGCAGGTGCGCGGAGCTTGGTTTGGTCCATCCCGAAAACTTTCGGGATCGGACCAATCCGCGCACCGAGCGTGCACTGCCGCGCTTCGCGCTCTAGTATTAGGTTCGGCCACCCGCCAGTAAAACATTGGCGGGTACCCGGCCTCCCGTCACAGCGGGCATTCGCCGCTGGAGCGAATGAACCGCGTCCCCTAACACCCTTTGCCCCCGATATCCCCGATTGAATAATCACTCGTCCCCCTTTTTTTTGATCTTCTAATTCCTAGTCCACCCTCACCTTGTCCTTGATTTTTTCAAACCGCTTCGGCCCAATCCCGGGAACCTTCTTCAAATCCTCTATGCACTGAAAGGGATGCGCCTCTCTATACTGCACGATCTCTTCGGCCAGCCGCGGACCGATGCCGGGCAGACCTTCCAATTCCTGAGCCGTCGCGCGGGTCAGGGAAACCAGCGAATCTTCCGTGGCAGTGAAAATCCGCGGCAGAACTTTGTCTCCGCTCTTCTTCTCCTCTGCGGCCATCTTCTCCACCGCATGCACCGGCCCGCCAAATTTTGCCCGTACAGGGGGCAGCTCCGCCGGCACAACCGCCGCCAACTGCTGGTCCAATATCTTTTCCTGAAATACCAACAAGACACTGCCCATCACAAACGCGGCAAGAATCCCCGCCAAGACGATCTGTTCCTTGGGACTGAGCGGCGTCATCGGGCCGTGTGTCCGTCTGTCAACTCAAGCCCCGTCATCAACACCGCCAGCAAAACCGCAAACACCATCCATTTCCTCATGTCTCCACCTCCCCCACCACCACATTGACCAACTTTTCCGGTACGTGGACTACCTTGATCACTTTTTTGTCCTTGATCCACATCTTGATCTTTTCGTCGTTCAACGCAAGTTCCTGCACTTTTTGCTGGGCAATTCCGGACGGAACCACCATCCGTCCGCGCACCTTCCCGTTCACCTGGACCACCAGCGTCACTTCCTCGCGGCCCAGCGCCTTGGGATCAAATCCGGGCCAGGGCTGTTTGAACAGGTCCTTTTTGCCGTACGCCTGCCACAATTCTTCCGCGATGTGGGGCACAAACGGCCCCATCAACTGCGTCATTCGGAGAACCGCCAGACACAGGATCTTCTTTCCCACAGGGGTCCTGCTCTCCGGCAGGCTCTCAAAATCCACAACTTGATTGGACAATTCCATGACGGTCGCGATCGCCGTGTTGAAATGAAAGTCGCCTTCCATGTCCTGCGTCACTTTGCCGGTCGCCTCGTGGATGGCGCGGTACAGTTCTCTGGCCGGCTTGTCCGCGATCCCCTTCACAGCAGGGTTGGAAAAAAGCGTTTCGTCCTGTCCTATGGCCTGGGCATACATCGATCCCAGCCGCCAGAGTTTTTTGAGAAACCGGTACGCACCCTCCACGGCCTGATCGTTCCATTCGGCGTCTTTCTCGGGAGGACCGATAAACAAGGTGTAGAGCCGCACGGTGTCCGCGCCGTATTTCGCGATGAGGGCATCCGGGCTGACCGTATTGCCCTTGGACTTGGACATCTTGGCGCCATCCTTGATGATCATGCCCTGAGTGAACAAACGGTAAAACGGCTCGTCAAACGCCACCCAGCCCGCGTCTTTGAGAACTTTTGTGATGAAGCGTGAATACAACAGATGCAGAATGGCGTGCTCGACCCCGCCGATGTATTGATCGACCGGCAGCCAGCGATTGACCAAATCCTTGTCAAAGGGCTGCAGCGAATCCTTGGGAGAGAGATAGCGCAAATAATACCAGCTGGAATCCACGAACGTGTCCATCGTATCGCTCTCGCGCCGGGCCGGCCCGCCGCATTGGGGGCAGGCGGCCTTCATAAACGACTCACAACGCGCCAGCGGAGATTCGCCCGTCGGCCTGAATTCCACCGTGTCCGGAAGCAGGACCGGCAGGTCTTTTTCCGGAACCGGCACAATACCGCATGCAGGACAGATGATCACCGGAATCGGAGCCCCCCAGTAGCGCTGGCGGGAAATCAGCCAATCGCGAAGGCGGTAATGAACGGTCTGGCGGCAGTACCCGGCATTGGCCCCATGATCGGCCATCTTCTCCTTGGCCGTCTGGTTGTCCATGCCGTCGAAGGGACCACTGTTTGCGCAGACGCCGTCGCCTTCATAGGACTGCGTCATGGTGGCAGCATCCAGACTGCGCTGGGCATCCTGGATCACCACCCGCAGGGGCAGGTCGTACTTTTTCGCAAAAAGAAAATCCCGCTGGTCGTGCGTGGGCACCGCCATCACGGCCCCCGTGCCATAGTCCATCAGCACATAATCAGAGACCCACAGGGGGATTGTTTCCTGATTGAACGGATTGATCACCTGGCGCCCCGTAAAGACCCCGTTTTTCTCTCGGGTGGCCGATTCCCTTTCGATCCGGTCCTCCCGGCTTGCCATGTCGATAAAATCCAGAACGGCCTTTTCCTGTTTGGTTCCCGCAACCAGTTTCCTCACCAGGGGATGTTCCGGCGCCAGCACCAAGTAGGTGGCGCCATAGATCGTATCAACGCGGGTGGTAAAACAGGAGATCGTCACGGGTTTTTCGTCCTGGGACAAAGGGACCAGTTTGAAATCGATCTGCGTCCCATGGCTCCTGCCGATCCAGTTCTTCTGCATCAACTTCACCCGCTCGGGCCAAAACTCCAGCAGATCCAAATCCTTGAGCAGTTTTTCCGCGTATTGCGTGATACCAAAGAACCACTGCTCCAATTCCTTTTCCCGGACGCTCGTGCCGCACCGTTCGCAGGCCCCGTCAATCACCTGTTCGTTGGCCAGAACGGTCTGACAGGAGGGGCACCAGTTCACGGCACCGTTTTTCCGGTAGGCCAACCCTTTGTGAAACAACTGCAGAAAGATCCACTGGGTCCACTTGTAATAATCCGGAAGACAGGCCGTCACTTCCCGGTCCCAGTCGTAGCAGACACCCCAGTGACACAACTGCCGCTTCATGGTCTCGATGTTACGCAGGGTGCCGACGCGCGGATGAAATCCCCCCTTGATGGCGGCATTTTCTGCGGGCAGGCCAAAGGCGTCCCACCCCATGGGACACAACAGGTTGAAGCCCTTCATCATCTTGTAGCGCGCGACCACGTCGCCGATGATGTAATTGCGCCCGTGCCCCACGTGCAGGGCCGATGAGGGATATGGAAACATCATCAGACAATAAAACTTGGGCCGGGGATCTTTCGGATCCATCTTGAAAAGGCCCGAATCGACCCAGCGCTTCTGCCACTTGGCTTCCAGCTGGGACGGCTGATACTCTGTTGTCACATCGCACCTTTTTTCATCACTGTCTTTTTAAATCATCATTTTCTCGAAACACAATCGCTTCAAAAACCTCAAAACGACAACCCTGCCGCCATTCGTCCGGATACAAGCCAGCCTTCATCGCCAGGTGGTCCAGCGTGGTTGTCAAATCCCACCCCTGTTCCACCGCCACGCAGGGCAAAAAAACGGCTCTGGCAAATCCCTTCTCCAAAACAATCCCATGCCGTCCCAACTGGATTTCTTTCACGCTGGGCACGGGGCGCGGCTCGGTCAGGCACGACACTTCGATCTCGATATCCACCATTTCCTGTTGGCTGACCGGCGCAAACCGGCTGTCGTGAAACGCCGCGTTGCGGGCGCTCTGAATCACGGCCTCCTGCAGGGGAAGTACGGGTTCAATAAAACCCACACACCCCCTCAAATCCCCCTTTTTATGAAGGGTGACAAATACTCCCATCTTCTTTGTTAGGATAGGTTCTTCTGCGGGAGAAACCGAAATCCTCTTGCCCGTTTTCAATGTACTGCAAATGGACTCTCTTGCCAAAGACAGGAGTTTCTTTCCGACCTTGGCGTCCAACGCGGCAGATTCTTCTGTCATGGTCTCAAACGTCTGATCCCGGATAGTTTCCCGGACACCCGATCATCCCTGAATCTTTTTGATGAGCCTGACGATTTCGTCGGCCCTCCGCTGGGACTGGGCGATGATCGCAAGCACTTCCTGCTGGCGCGTGGACAGCTTTTCTCTGCCCCCGACATCTCGCTGTCCGCTTTCCGGGAGTTCCGTAAATACCCGTGTCATGTCGGCAACAGACCGTTCGATTTCCCCCAGGACCCCATAGAGACTGGAGATATCCTTGGTGGAACGGTATTCAATGACAGACTTCTTTGACGACGAATCCTGCGCTTGTGTCTTGCTCGAATTTGAACTCGCGCGTACCATCGCGACACCTCCCGCTCCTTAGTGGTCGATGCCATAAATACGGTGGCATTTGAGCAACGCTGCATCCGCACC
>CAZGMX010000158.1:0-2242 GCA_964526865.1 uncultured Actinomycetota bacterium
GGAAAATCTGGGCCGAGTCCGAGCTTGGGAAATATGCCCGGTTCTGTTTTACGATTCCCCGTAGGGACGAAAGCGCGGGCGGAAAAATGCCGGCAACGGCAAAGAGGGGTGAGTGATGGCGGATCAGGACACCAAGGGAAAAAAGATCAATGTATTGATCATTGACGATGAGGAGAATTTTCTTTTTGCCATGCAGATGTGGTTGAGCGCAAAGGGCTATGGAGTGGAGACCGCCAGCCGCGGAAAAGAGGGTATCGAAAAAATCAGGATCCGCATGCCGGACATCGTCTTTTTGGATGTGGCCATGCCGGACATGGATGGGATCGATACACTGGTTCAAATCCGGACCGTGTCCAGGGATCTGCCGGTGGTGATGATCACGGCCTTTGGACTGGTGCCAAAATTGGGCGAGGCGGAGCGTTATGGTGTGATGGGGATTTTTCGGAAATCCCAGGATTTTAGCAAGGCGGCAGAGTTGATTGAGAACGCCATCAAGAAAATAAACGAATAGCATTCGGACAGGACATGGCACAAACATCGGCGGAACAGGACCACATCCTCGCGTTGGACGTTGCCCACCAGAGCATCAAGATCGTGGCGGCGACCCGCGCCGAGGGCAAGACAGTCTATAAACGGGCCGGTGTCATCAGCACCCTGCGCAAGGGGGCGCCGGCCTCGCTGGCCGACATTCTGTATCTCGTGAAGGAAACCATGCAGCCGTGGAATTTTCAGCCCAACTCCATCCGTGTGGCCATCTCCGGAGGCGCTGTCACGGTCCGTTTTATTATGATCCCGAGGACCGGAAAGGATCAGTTTTTAGCGGACATTCGTCAGGATTCCGGGAAATTTATCCCGGTCCCGTTGACGGATACCTACGTGGATTGTGATGTCCTGAATCCGCCCGCCGGAGGAAAAATCGCGGAAAAAAACATCGGGGTCATTGCCGCAATCAAGAAGGAGGCCGTTGCCGATTTGTCCAAACTTCTCCGAGGCATGGAACTTTCGGCGTCTCTTTTGGACGCCAGCGCGCTGTGCCTGTTCAACGCCTTTGAAGCCTATGGAGAGGCGGTGAAGGCGCACGGGTTTAAGAATTACGCCGTTGTGGACATTGGTTCTCATACCACGCATCTGGCGATATACAAGGAGGAAATTCCTATCTTCACGAGGGAGGTGATCTTTGGCGGGGGCAAGATCACAGAGGCCGTCTCCCACGGGCTGTCCATCGATATGGAATAGGCGGAAAGTTCCAAGCGGGGGGAGGATCCCGCCGCTGTCCCTTTTGTCAATGCCGTATTGCAGCCTTTTTCGGAGGAACTGAAAAACTCCTTTCAGTTTTTTGAGACGGAGATGATGACGACTGTGGAGGGGCTCTATTTGACGGGAGGAGCTTCTCTGACTCCGGGGCTGGTTTCGTATCTGGGCGAAAAGTTGGAATTGCCGGTGCATTTGTGGAACCCATTTGAAAGCGCCACTCTGGAAATGGACGAAGGAATGGCGAACATGAAAAAGCAGGGGGCGATTTACGCCGTTTGCTGCGGGCTGGTGGCTCGAACAGACAAATTTTAGTGCCCGCGGTGATTTAGTGAAATGAGGAACGAATGATCAAGGTCAATCTTCTCCCCTCCACGATGAGGGCGGAGAAAAAAACGCAAAAGGTGGCCGCGCCGGTTGCGGCTCCCAAGGCGCCCCCGAGGGAAACCCAGGCGGCGGCTATTTCCACCGCCGTGGCTGCGTCTGCCCGCATGGGGATCGACAACAAAATCTTGGCGATGATCCTGGGCGGGGTGGTGGGGGTGGTGGCTGTCCTGTATGGAGTGACGGTCCTGATTCCCCAAATGTGGTTGTCTGGAAATGCCAGGTATTGGAAAAACAAATTTACCCCCATGGAAGCGGAATACAACAAGATTTTGGGAGTGATCGAAGAGCATGATAAGGATAAGGCCGTGTTGGATGAGGTGGATGCCTTTGTCAAGGGCCGGATCCGATGGGCAAGGATATTGAATGCCGTCAGTGATGTTGTACCCCCCTCCGTCCAGCTGACCAAACTGGGGCTCTCCGCTTTGGATGCCGCGAGTGGGGCGGCCGCTTCCTCCAAGAAAGAAAAGGAGAAGGCGGCCAAGGACTCTGCGGAAAAAAAAGGCACCGCGGCGAAACCGGCCAAAGCGCCCCCTCCTCCCGCAGTGAAGGCAATGGCCCTGGATTTGGAAGGGATTGTCGTGAAGGGGCTCTTGGGACAGGAAGA
>CAZGMX010000158.1:2252-6194 GCA_964526865.1 uncultured Actinomycetota bacterium
TTTTTGCGCATTGTTCGACAACAGCGAGTTGTTGGAAGTGACGTCATTGCCCACAATGAAGAAAAAGTTTTTTATACGGTGCAGGTTCCGGTCTTGAGGAGATAGATGGAATGATTGCGCTGCCAGCCAAATTAGATTTTGCCCGGTATTCCAAAGAGGATCAGCAAAAGATCATCGGTCTGTTGGCCGCTGCTGCGGGGATTGTCGTTGTTTCATACATGTTCCTTTTTAGCGGCGGCTGGAAACAGATCGGAAAGACGTATTCGGACGTTGGCAAGTGGAAAACGAAAGTTCAGGAGGCGTCCAGGACATTGAAGGAGAAGGACAAGACGTTGAAAGATGCCCAGACGGTGCGGGAACGGGTGAAGATGCTTTCACAGTGGATCCCCGAAGAGGTGGATACGTCCTGGATCTTAAAATTGGTGGGGGATGTGGAGAGCAGTCAGAAGACGCGCACAGTGGCAATCAAACCGCTGAATTCCAAAGAAGTGGAAAAGGAGTTCAATGAAATGCAGATGAAGGAAGATGGCGCTTTTAAGCTGGCGGTTTGTCAGGTGGAAATGAAAACGGATTATCATTCGCTAGGGAAATTTATTGATCTGATGGAGCGGAAAAATCCCGTTCTCAAAATCGGGAATATGGCCATCACATCCGCGGGTGATGGTTCAAACAAACATTCCGTCATTTTTAAAATTCGTTACCTGATTTCTAATGCAGGTAAATTGCCGATGCCGGCCGAAGTTAAAAAATCGCCTGTCGCAGCGGCAAACGGCGCCACAAAAAAGAGCGGATGAGTAATATGGCATCGACCACCCAGTCCCGGTTCTTTTCTTAACCACCGTTGGTGCATAAAAATAGCAGATAATTGTTGTTGACAGGTGGTTGATCTATGATATGATTTAGTAAAGATTGATAAAGTATGTATGAGTATAGCGAGGTTGCGGTGGAAAAGACGTATGTCACAGTAGCCGAGGTGCTGGAGCGATTAAGGATATCGCGCAGTACGTTGTATAATTGGGAAAAATCAAGAGTTATTCCCATACCCAAGAGAAATCGCTCAGGCTATAGAATTTATGATATGAATGACCTCAAAGTGCTGGAGGCGTATGCCTTTAAAATTCAATACCCGGAAGAACAGCCTGGCCTTTTTGATGCAACATCAAACAAGAGGCAGGGATGAGTGATTCAAAGACGATGGCGGCAATCCTGGTGATGGTTGCTCTGTGCGGATTTGTCTGGCCCTTGCGGGCGGCAGAGAAGACCAGCACGGAGCCGGTGGCGTCTCAGTCCATGTGGGATGGTGGAGAAACTTTTGTATACGACAGCAAGAACAGCAAAGATCCATTTGGTCCGGGGGAATTCGTCTGGACACCCACGAGGACGCTCTTACAGTTGAAGGAGTCTCAACTGGAGGGGATCTTGTGGGATGACAAGGATCCCCTGGTTGTCATCGAGGGGAAAGTATTGAAGAAGGGTGACACATATATTGGGGCCCGTTTGACAGATATCCGGCAGGACCACGCGGTGTTTTCGGTTGGGGATACAAATGTGACAGTTCCGGTTGCGCAACCGAAAGAACAGGATACGGAAAAAGATGAGAAGTAGATTTGGATTTCCAGCGATTGTTGCGGCACTGCTTACGTTGTTCTGGGTGGGAGGGATCGGCGTCTGTGCGCAGGAAAAAGATCAGGGCAAGGATGCTCTGCCTTCTTCGTATGTGATTCCGGACGAGGAAGCCGGACAGACGGCCACGTCCGCGGCGGAAGAAAAAAGCACAACGGCGGTCCAGGAGGAGCCGGCTCCAGCCGTGCCCAAGCAGGAGAGTGTGCCACCTTCCGCCGATGAAGAGACAAAACAGGCCGCTGCTTCTCCGGAAAAATCGACAGACAGCCAGGAAAAGGTTGTGCCGCCTTCTGGCGATGGAGAGACGGGACAGGCCGCTGCTTCTTCCGAAAATTCGGCGAAAAACCAGGAAAGTGCCGTGGCGTCTCCTGCCGGCGGAGAAGCCGCGCAGGATTCAGTTTCGCCGGAAAAGGCAACGGAGGACCAGGAAAAGACTCTACCCTCATCCACCGATCAACAGACCACACCGGCTGCCGAGGTTTCGGAAAAGGTGGCGGATCGCGATAAAAAAATTACGCTGCATTTTCCAGACACGGATATTCGAGTGGCACTGGACACCATTTCCATGAAGGTGGGGGTGAGTATCATCAGCAGTCCCTCGGTGAAGGGGAAAGTGTCGATCAAATTGGAGGATATGCCCTGGGAAAAGGGCCTGGATATCCTGTTGAAGACATATGGATACACCTATCTGTGGGAGGAGGGATTGATCCGGGTGATGACACGGAAAGAACTCCTGGACATGGAAATGCAGACACAGGTGTTCAAAGTGGAATATGCCGATCCCAGTGAGGTGGAAAAAGCGGTCAAGGTGATCATGTCGCCGGGAGGAGCCACACAGGTGAGCAAGGAAGAAAAGAGCCTCATCGTGAAAGACAGTCCGGGAAATCTTAAGAATATTCAAACATTTATTGAGCGTCTGGACAGGATGGCCCAGCAGAGGAAGGAGCAAGGGGGAGAAGAGATACTTCCCTCATCGGTCAAACCAGTCGCCAAAGGGGGGGGGACCACGCAGGCGAAAAAAAGCCTCGTCCTGGACTTTAAAGAAGTGCCCATCCGGGATGCGGTGTCGCAGATTGCCGCGCTGAGCGGAGTTTTTATTTCAGTGGGAGAGGAGGTGAAGTCGGTGGTGACCTTGTCCACGGCGGGCCAGGAAGTGCCGTGGCAAAAGGCCCTGAAACAGATCATTTCCACCTGTGACCTGGCGTACGAGCCTTCCAGTGTGGCAATTGAGAACCTCAAGCCGGGGGATTTTATTCAACTGCGCAGTAAGGAGAAGGTGTTGTCCAAGTATGAGCAGGATGAAAAGCTCGCCGAGCGGGTGGAGGTGGAACACGCTGTCGTGCAGTTGAAGTACGTGGATGCCGCAGACATCAAAAAAATTCTGGAGACGCAGTTGACGTCCCGCGGAAAGATCACTATTTTGGAAATTGCCGGCCAGTCGGGTTGGACGTTTTCCAGCGAGTCCTCCTCGGCTGCGCTTCAGTCGCCATCGCGGTCCAGGGAGACAAAACCCGCAAAATCGCGTACGCTTTTGCTCAGCGATATTCCATCCTCTGTTCGCAAGATGGAGAAGATCATCCGGGTGCTGGACGTGATGCCCTACCAGATCATTATCGAAGGCAAATTTGTGGAGGCGAGCAGGGATTTTACGAGAGATTTTGGCCTTGATTTTGCGGGGGGCACCAACGGACTTTCGACCACGGTGCTTTACCAGGAACTTTTGCACGCCCGAGGAGACGGTCTGGGAACGACGGTGATGACGGGGGCAATGAAAATGTTGGACAATTCCTCGGCGGTGACACCTTCCAACTTCAGCTTTAAGTCCACGGGAGTTTCAACCACCAATTCAGGGATTCAGATTTCGATCAAGAGGCTGTTGAACAACCAGTACGACGCGTTTTTTAGAGCAGTCGAAGAGGATGTGGGGGCCAATATTATTTCCGCGCCAAAACTGATGACACTGAACAATCAGGAGGCTGGAATTGTGATCGGGACGAAGTATCCTATCATCACGACCACGGTGACCACGGGAACCACCGCGACCACAACGGTCGATTTGAAGTATTACCAGGACATCGGGGTGCGGCTGAATGTTGTGCCGCAGGTGAGTGATGACCAGTTTGTCAACATGATCCTGCATCCCTCTATTACCACACGGCAGAGCGATGTGATTGTCTATAATGACAGCGGATATCAGATTGCGTCCTATCCTGTGCTGACAACGAGAGAGGCGGAAACCCAGGTGCTGATGCAGGACGGAGAAACCATTGCGATTGGGGGATTGATCCAGGATCAAAAGAGCGATACCAGCCTTGGAAT
>CAZGMX010000158.1:6204-6717 GCA_964526865.1 uncultured Actinomycetota bacterium
GGAATCCCCATCATTGAGTCGATTCCTATTATCGGGGATTTCTTGTCCCGCCGGACAAAACAGGATAAGAAAATTGATCTCTTGATTTTTATCACGGCATATATCGTGAAGAAAACGGCGAATCAGGGAGACGGCTTTGCGTATCATGACTATGTCCCTCCGAGTCCGCAGGATACGGATGTCGCAATGCAGGGGAAAACGGAAGTCGAAATTCAGAAATCCCCGGAGGTAAATTTCGAAATCAAGAAGGAACAATCTCCGGCGGAGGCACAAACTTCCACCACTACTCAATGAGAGGTGTTTATGATCGGGCTCAATGACAAGGTCAAAGTATGGATGGTGTTGTGGTGTTGTTTGGCGGCGTGCACGGCCGGATGCGCGGAGTGGGTGAGCCGCCCCGTGATTTCTCAGACGGCGGCGCCTTCGCTGGGAAGCGGCCATTCGGCCATCCCGGATATGAAACGGGTTGCGATCATGCCCTTTGCGGATTATTCCTCCCAGCAGCCCGATGAG
>CAZGMX010000158.1:6727-7236 GCA_964526865.1 uncultured Actinomycetota bacterium
TCCCGATATGGGAATCAACCAGAGGATTTTGGAGGAGGTCACCGATTACTTTGTCGTGCATGGAGTGGAAGTGGCGGTGGAGGAGGATGTCATCGGGTGGCTGCAGTCGCAGGGAATGCTGGTTGTTGCCGGAAAAAGCCTGGATCCCGGCACCACCGAATGGGAGTATCGAACGCGGCTGCATATGGTTCCCGTGCAGGAAATGATGATGAGTATGATGAAAATCGACAGGAAGTGGGGGACGGGGTCCGGGAGACAGGGCGGGACCCCTCAGGCGCAGGGGGCTTTGGTCGGTATGTCCCGGGGGCTGCTCAAAAAATTTGGCGAAGAGATTGGGGTGGACAAAGTTCTGCGCGGCCGGATCATCAATTATGGCGTCTGCAATCCAAAAAGCATGAATCCCGGAAACGGTATTCTGGCGGTGGCATTTGGCGGTCTTTTTGACAGCATGGGGTTGACCCGCGCGGAAACCTATGAAGAGGGTTTGACACCGGATACGTTTTGTTCTG
>CAZGMX010000159.1:0-7216 GCA_964526865.1 uncultured Actinomycetota bacterium
GGACTCAAGCGACACAGTTCGGCCGCCTCGCCGAGGCCATCGCAAAGGCGTGTGAAGGGCGCAAGGTGCTGCTGATCGCCAGCTCGGACATGAGCCATTACCCCAAAGGATCCGATGCGACGAGGGTGGATGAAAACAGCCTCAATATGGTGCGGCGGTTTGATCCGGAATTGTTGCCCGGATACACCAATTTCGTGCTTGGCACAGGGGTCGAGAATCTGTCCTGTGTTCTGTGCGGCGACGGGGCGCTGGTTACCGTTATGGAGGCTGCCCGTCTGATGGGGGCCAACGAGAGCCGTGTGCTGGCCTACGCCAATTCCGCCGATGTCACGGGGGAATCCGGCCGGGCGGTGGGGTATGGCGCGGTGGCGTTTTTTAAGGATTCGGCGAAACCTGCTCTGGGAGCGCCGGACACCCTGGCCCTTTTCAAAGACCCCGAAGGGCGCCAGCAAGTCCTTGCCTTGGCCCGCAGTGCTATCGAGGGCTACGCCGGCAGTCAAAAAACCATCAACGTGGCGCTGGAGAACCCCGAATTTTTCCGGCCGCAGCAGGTCTTTGTGACTCTGAAGAAAAATGGGCAGTTGCGCGGGTGCATCGGAAATCCCAACCATCCCCTTCCCCTGTACGAGGCCGTTGTGCGCATGGCGAAGGCCGCCGGCTTTGAGGATTACCGGTTTTCCCCGCTGACGGCCCCGGAGTGCAAGGAGATAAAAATCGAGATCTCTGTCCTGGGTAATTTTCAACGTGTCAAAAGCGCCGAGGAGATCGTCATGAGAAAACACGGGGTGATCGTCAACCGGGACGGCCGCCAGGGATTGTTTCTTCCGGAGGTCGCCGACATGCTGCCCGTCAAGGAGCAATTCTTGAGCAGGTTGTGCGAGGAAAAAGCCGGTTTGCCCGCCGATGCCTGGAAAGATCCCAAAACGGAACTCTGGACATTCACAAGCACGCACTTTGCCGAGGAAGAGGCGCCGCCTGAGCCGTTGGCGTCGTCCTCGTCGTCCGTGGCTTCGTCTGTGGCCTCTCAGCCGCCCGTCGGCAAACCCTGATCACTGCTGGGCTGCCGAGAACGGGGCTTTTTGGCGGTCTGCTATTTCTTGCTTCGCAAAAACAGATCGGTTCTGAGCGAATTTAGCTTGTCGATGAAGAGGACGCCGTCCAGGTGGTCCAGCTCGTGCTGGGCGCAGATGGCCTCTAATCCCGAAAAATGCCATGTCTGGTCGGTGCCATCCGCCTTGCGAGCCGCCATCGTGACGGCTTCACTGCGCTGCACACGTCCCAGAAAAGAAGGCAGGCTCAGACATCCTTCTTTGGTATAGATCGCCCCTTCTTTCTTTTGCACGACAGGATTGACAAGAACGATCAATCCGTGGCTGGCCTTGTCCCGGCTTGATGTGTCCATGACAACAATGCGCTGGTCGATAGCCGCCTGTGTGGCGGCGACGCCCACGCAGTGATTCAAGCTGCGCATCGTGTCGATTAGATCCGCGACGGTCCACGCCAGCGCTTCGTCGAAGGCACAGACTTCCCGGGCGACGCGGCGCAGGAAGGGATCGGGATACAAAAGAATTTTGCGAATGGCCATAAATTCCGTGTCCTTGGACAGGGTTCTAAACGGGCTCTTAAAGTTCTTCGACGCGAATTTCCCGAACCTGGATGTCCAGCCCCATGGCCTGGGCGGCGGCCTGTAATTCCTGCCGCAGCCGGTCCAGAGAAAAACCCCTGGGCAGGGTTGTTTCGATCATAACAGTATAGAGGGTTGTCTTTTTGGGCCCCGGAATCTGGCGGCTGGACAGGTCGGTGATGTTGACCTTGTTTCTTGCCAAAATTCCCGAAAGCCGGTAGAGAATGCCGGTTTGATCGGAGCCCGAGGCGGTGATGATGGCCGTGCGAGGCAGGCCGGCGATTTTGGCGCCGGGGTTCACTTCCATCTTCTTGATGGACAGGACAAGCTTCATTTTTTTTGCCAGCTGTTGAACGCGGTGCTCAAAGGCGGCCATGGGCATCTTGGTGGGGAGGCTCGCGATCAATAAGATTGCGAATTCTCCTTCCAAAATGGTCATGGCTGTATCTTCCAGGTTGCAGCCGGCCAGAAAAAGAGCTTCGGTGACTCCGGCGGCAATGCCAGGCCGGTCTTTCCCAATGGCGGAGATGACGATTTTTTTCATGAGAGTTCCTTGTGATGGGGGAACACAGTTTCCAAAAATCTGATATCATTAAACATTATCATTTTTTCGGCATCCGACAAAGGGGGAAACTATGAGCTTGTGGATAGGACTTGGGATTGGTGTTGCGGTTCTTCTTTGGGTGATCTACACCTTCAACCGTCTTGTTGCCCTGCGCAATCAGACGCTCAACGGGTGGAAACAGATCGATGTCCAGCTCAAACGGCGGCATGATTTGATTCCAAATCTGGTCAGCACGGTCAAGGGAATGATGAAATTTGAGCAGGAGACTTTGCAAAAGGTGATTGAGGCCAGGAACGGCGCGATCGCGGCCAAGGGCATCGCCGATTCGGCGCGCAAGGAGCAGGCGTTGACCGGCGCCCTGGGGGGATTTTTCGCCCTCATGGAGCGGTATCCTGATATCAAATCCAATCAGAATGTCCTGCAATTACAGGAGGAACTGACGACCACAGAGAATAAAATTGGATTCGCGCGGCAGTTCTACAATGACATTGCGACCGCCTTCAACACGGCGCTTCAAGTCTTCCCGTCCAATGTCATCGCCGGCCTGTTCGGCTTTAAGGCGTCGGAACTGTTTGAAGTGACGGATGCCGCCGAGCGGGAAGTCCCCAAGGTGGAATTGTAAGAAAAGGGCGCCCCGCGAGGAAAAGGCATAGCAAGACAGCCATGAATCTATACGACGCCCAGCGCGCCAACCGGCGCAAGACATTCTGGATCATATTCCTCTTCATCCTGTTTTTTGGATTCATCGGGATGGGGTTTGATTATTTCTATGGGGGGTACACGGCTGGAATTGACCCGACCCACCCACAGCCGGGTGCCTACGAGGAAACACTGCCCGTGATGACGGTTCTTGCGCTGTTGGTTGCGGCCGGTTTTGCGCTGGTGAGTTATTTTTTTGGGGACAAAACGGTGCTGGCCTCCACGGGCGCCCGCCAAGTCAAAGAGGCGGCCGATGCGAAGGAGAGACAGCTCCTCAACGTGGTGGAAGAGATGACGATCGCGGCCGGCACGCCGATGCCCAGGGTCTACGTCGTTCCAGACGCCGATCCCAACGCGTTTGCGACGGGGCGGGATCCCCGCCACGCCTCGTTGGCGGTCACGCAGGGACTGCTGGATTCTCTGAATCGCGATGAACTGCAGGGGGTCGTAGCCCACGAACTCAGCCACATCCGCAATTATGATATTCGCTGCATGACGTTGATCGCGGCACTGGCCGGGGCCATTGTCTTGTTGGCCGACTGGGCAAGCCGGACGATGTTTTACCGGTCCGGACGCAGCCGTTCGTCTTCCTCGCGGGACAGCGGCGGAGCCGCACTGATCGTGCTGGTTCTCTGGCTCGTGACGGTGATTCTTGCGCCAATCGTCTCGCGGATGCTGGCGATGGCGGTTTCCCGGCAGAGGGAATATCTGGCCGACGCGACGGGGGCCGAGTTGACGCGAAATCCCTTGGGACTGGCCAGCGCCCTGGCCAAACTGGAAAACGCCTCCACGCCGACCCGCGCCATCAAGCAGGGCAGTGCGCATTTATGCATCGTGGATCCGCTCGGTCTGAGCATCGGATTGAAAGAAGGTTTTTTGGCTGATCTCTTCGCAACGCATCCCCCCATTGCCAAACGCATCGAGCGCCTTCAGGCCATGGCGTATGCGAAGAAGTCCCTATGAAAAACACAACACGAGAGGCGCCGCTTCGAGTTGCCCTTGCCCAGATCAATCCTACGGTGGGAGATTTGGAGGGAAACGCCCGTTTGATTGCCGCGGCGATCCAGCGGGCGGGGGATTGCTATGCGGATCTGGTGATTTTTCCCGAGCAGGTGGTCCCCGGCTATCCCGCGGAAGACCTCCTGTTGAAACACCAGTTTGTGAAAGACAACCGGCGGATACTGAAGAACATTGCCGCGGCCACACGGCATACGACGGCCATCGTGGGGTGCATCGGCGAGGGGCCGAACGGAGCCCTGTTCAACGCCGCGGCCTTGCTCCACAACGACAAGTTGGTTGCCTCCTATCACAAGATGCATCTACCCAATTACGGCGTCTTTGACGAGAAGCGCTATTTTACGGCGGGGCGCGGGCCGTTGTTGTTTATGCTGGGGGGGATCCCCCTGGGACTGGGAATTTGTGAGGACATTTGGGTGAACCATGGGCCAACCGACTGTCTGGCCAGGGCGGGCTCACAGGTGGTGGTGAACATTTCGGCTTCGCCCTATCACATGCTCAAGGGAAAAGAGCGGGAAGCCATGCTGATAGCGCGCGCGCGTGCCAACAAGATTTGGATCGTGTATGTCAACATGGTGGGCGGTCAGGACGAGATTGTGTTCGACGGGCAGAGCATGGTGGTGGATCCCAGCGGCCAAGTTATTGCCAGGGCAAAGGCCTTTCAGGAGGATTTTTTAGTCCTGGATATTCCGATCGCATCGGGGCGGCAAGACAAGTCTCCGGCAGACAGCAAATCGGTTCGCATTGTCGATTTGGGGGCGCGGCCATGCGCCTGCCGCGGAGGCCCGCGGAGCCGGCTTGAAAAACTCGTTCTCTGCACGCCGCCCGTTTTGGAAGAGGAAATCCTGCAGGCATTGATTGCGGGGACGCGCGATTATGTCCGGAAAAATGGTTTTGAAAAAGTGGTGTTGGGAATGTCCGGCGGCGTTGATTCGGCTCTGGTCGCGGCGATTGCCGTTGAGGCACTTGGCAAAGACAATGTGGTGGCGTTGTTCATGCCGTCCCGGTTTTCCTCCGTTCAGAGCCTGGAGGACGCGCGGAATGTGGGCGAAAATCTGGGGATACGGCTGGAGACCGTCGGCATCGATCCCGTTTTTCAGAGCTATTTGACCCAACTCAAGCCCCTGTTTGGGAAATTGTCCCCGGATATCACCGAAGAAAATATCCAGGCCCGGATCCGCGGAAATATTCTCATGGCCTTCTCCAACAAGTTCAAATGGCTGGTGCTCACCACGGGCAACAAGAGCGAAACCAGCGTGGGGTATTGCACCCTGTATGGGGATATGGCCGGCGGTTTTGCCATGATCAAAGATCTGTTCAAGGAATGGGTTTACCGGCTGGCGCATTATATAAACCGGAGAAATAAAAAAGAGATCATTCCTCCGAGCGTGCTTGCAAAAGAGCCCACGGCAGAATTGCGGCCCAACCAGAAAGATTCGGATTCCATTCCACCCTATGCCAAGCTGGACCCCGTTTTGAAGGGGTACATCGAAAAAAATTTGGGATTGAGCGATTTGTCCGAGAAATTCAACCCCGCGCTTGCGCGCCGCGTGGTGGATCTTGTGGAATCCAACGAGTACAAAAGGCGCCAGGCGCCGCCGGGCATCAAAATCACCCCGCTGGCCTTTGGCAAGGACCGCCGCTATCCCATCACCAACCGCTATCATAAGCCCGTTGTTGACCGCTCGTAACCAATCCGTTACACCGGCGCATTCATTTTTCTTGCAATTCCGGACGCAGAATTTTAGGATAGAACACAGAAGATACTTTGGAACGAAACGGGAGTACACGATGGATATGGATATGAATTACGACGAGCACGACGAAGTTCTTCAGGAACTTCTGGTGGATTTTGAGGAAACCCTGCGGGCGCATCTGAAGACAAACCAGGAATTTCAAGATCTCCTGGACTATCTGACCCATAAACACGGCGCTATTTCGCTATGCGTGGCGGCCCAAGTCATTGGCCCATCACAGGGCCGCGGAAAGAAAAAGAAAATGGGATTTAAAAAGAAGCCCCTGCCTTTGCGGTTTGAACTCAACAAAGACGACATGAAATTTCTGCGCTCCCTTAAAATCAGCGCGGAAGTCTGACGGACTGCCGGCGCGATCAAGCAAGGCGCATGAATGCCGCGGCCGACAACCCCTCGCTTCTGGTGGCCCTGGGGGCGGGTGTCCTCACGTTTGCGTCTCCCTGTGTCCTGCCGCTTGTGCCTGCTTACATCTCGTTTGTGGCCGGCGTGTCCCTCAAGGAGTTGACGGGGGAAAATCCCAGCAGGGCAGCGCGCCGCGCGGCCATTCTCAACTCCCTGTGTTTTATCCTGGGTTTTTCCGTCGTGTTTATCGCGCTGGGGGCGACGGCTTCTTTGGCGGGGAAGGTGTTCTACGATTACTCTCCCTGGATCAGACGCATAGGCGGTGTCCTCATCGCCCTCTTCGGGATTCATTTCACCGGCATTTTTCGATTTGGGTTTCTTCAAATCGAGAAGCGCGTGCATGTCGGCACAAAGAAATTCGGCTACGCGGGCTCTTTTTTGATCGGGCTGGCCTTTGGAGCCGGTTGGACGCCCTGCGTGGGCCCGATTTTAGGATCCATTCTTGTGCTCGCGAGTTCGGAGGGTTCCGTGGGGAGGGGAGTTCTGCTACTCAGCGCCTATTCCGCAGGCATCGGCATCCCTCTGTTTGCCGCAACGCTTGGCATCAACGCCTTCATGGGATTCTTTCAGAAATTCAAAAAGTGGCTGCGGGCCGTGGAAATCATTGCCGGCCTATGCCTGATTGTTTTGGGAGTGCTCCTTGTCAGCGACAAATTTACGGCGCTGACGGGATATCTCGCCGGATTGTCGTTTAACAAGTAAAACCGTATTGCCCTCCAGTCTGTGGTGTTTCTCCCTTCCAGGGCGACCACGATGTGCCGGGTCATTCCTAACAAATCCCGCCGCAGCCCTTGACAAACCGAAAAAAATAGAATATAATTAACACAGGAAACGGGACTTAGATATGAGACAAAGACCATCTTTGTTTTTCAGGCTGGTTTCATTGTCTTGTGCTGTCGGTATGTTGACCAGCGCAGGAGTGGGAGATTTTTGTTACGCGGCAGATTCCGGGGCGCAGGAAAGCGAGATGTATGCCCTGGCGCCGCCGGGAATGACGCAGGAGGATGTGGAGGATCTCCAGGAGGCATATCAAACGGAGATTTCGGCCCGGGAAACGGTGGCTCGAATGCATGCGTTGACGGAGAATTTGCTGGATGAAAGAGAGACTTTGGATGAGCGAATCAAAGCGGAGCAAGATGAACTGAGTTTCGAGAA
>CAZGMX010000160.1:0-7189 GCA_964526865.1 uncultured Actinomycetota bacterium
CATTTCAGACACCCAGCTCGTCCTTTTTTCAGGTTAATCCCGCCATGACCCCCGTGCTGGTTCAAAAAGTGGAATCAGGCCTTTCTGCCCCGTCGGAAGTTTTGATCGACGCCTATTGCGGGGTGGGCCTCTTCAGCGTGCTTTTGGGAAAAAACTTTCGCCAGGTGATCGGAATCGAACAAGACCAGACGTCTCTGCGCTGGGCACGCAAGAATGTGCGCGCTGCCGGAATTGAATCGGGAATATTTTATGAAGGCCGGGTGGAAGACCACCTGGAAAAGGCGTTGTCCAAGGGAGAAGGCGTCTCCCGGACTGTCATCCTGGATCCGCCCCGGGACGGCATCGACAAGAAAGTGATCGACATCCTTTGCCGCACGCGCCCCGAACAAATCTGCTACGTGTCCTGCAATCCTTCCACGCTGGCGAGGGACTTGGGGAAACTCGCCGCGGCCTACGACATCACAAAAATCTCGTTCGTCGATATGTTCCCGCAGACGATGCACTGCGAGGTGGTAACCCACTTGGTACGGCGTTAACTCTGAGCCCTTCCCAGATACTGCCCCGTCCTCGTATCCACCTTGATCGACTCCCCCTCGTCGATGAACAGAGGCACGTCAATCTTGTACCCGGTCTCCACGGTCGCGGGTTTCAGCACATTGGTCGCCGAATTGCCGCGCACACCGGGCACCGTCTGGGTCACCTTGAGCGTAACGCTGGCCGGCAGGCTGATTTCGATGGGATTGCCTTCGTAAAAAAGGACCATCACCTGCAGATTTTCCATCAAAAAATTCTTTTCCTCCCCCACCACAGTATCAGGAAGACAGTAGGTATTGTAGTCCTCTATATCCATGAAGTGATATCCGGAGGTATCCTTGTATGAAAATGTCATATTCTTGGGGTCCAGCGTCACCACGTTGACTTCTTCCGTCGAGCGAAATCTCTTTTCAGATATCTTGCCCGTCTTGATGTTCCTGAAAGAGGCCTGAACGTACGCGCGCCAATTCCCCGGTGTGACGTGCTGATGGGCCAGCACGACATAGAGGTCCCCGTCCATCTTCACCGCCATTCCGCGGCGCAAATCCACTGCACTTGCCATAATGACTCCTCTCCTTTTTTGCTGGGTAAGAACTCGTATTATAGAGAAGTCCCGGCGTATCTCCAAGGCCAAAGATGACGCCGGATGTTACAGGGATTGTCTGTCCGGAAAAGGACTGGTTGCCGCCAGGACTGGCTGACAGGCACTCACCCCCCGCCGCAAAAACAGTTGGGGGTAATTCGGTGTCTTGATCTGTTGTGGAAACACGACAGTAGATTGCGGCTTTTTTATTTTGGGGATGGTTCATTTTTAAGGGGGTTTATGATTTGCATTCCATAAAAGGCATTGAAAAAACGGAATATGTATATACAGTGTATCCACATTGTATATCGTAAGGAGGCCCCATGATTAAACGGCTCATTTCACACGGCAACAGCGCGGCGTTGATCATCGCCAAACCCATCATGGAACTCTTGGGCATCACCACAGAGACAGCCCTCGAGATCACGACGGATGGCAGGAATCTGGTCATCTCCCCCATTTCAGGCCCCGGCAGAAACAAGAAATTTAGGTCGGCGCTGAACAAGATCAACAAGGAACACGCAGACACATTGAGAAAACTGGCACAGTAGGACAAGCGGACGCCGAATGAAACCTCCCGTTTTTCTGACCCTCGCCGAAGTGATTGAAATCCACAACAATCAGGTCAAACTCTTCGGTGGACAGGAGGGTATTCGGGAACTTCATTTGCTTCAGTCCGCAATCGCTCAACCGGAGGCAATCTTTGGCGGGCAGTGGCTTCACGCCGGTCTTTTTGAAATGGCGGCCGCCTACACGTTCCACATTTGCAGAAATCATCCTTTCATGGATGGAAAAAAGAGGACGGCTCTTGTCGCAGGACTTGTCTTTTTGGAAATCAACCGCAAGGAAATTCACGATCCAAATCACCTCCTCCTGAGCGCGATGGAAAGGATGGCCGCCGGCCGTATGTCTTCCGAGGAATTTGCCCGGCTGCTTTGCAGTCTGGCTGAGAAGTGAACGTTGGCGCGGTTACAGAAACCAGGCGAGTCCCAGGGGGATGGTGACGAGACTCGCCAGCATCGTGACGAGGACCGCCTGCGCCGCAAACATCCTGTCTCCCCCGTACTCCGCCACAAAGATCGGCGTACTGGAGGCACAGGGCATCAAGGCAACCAGAATACATAGAATTCGATAGGCCTGCGGAATATCGAACAGATACAACACACCGATAAACAGAGCGGGCGCAACAATCAGCCGGACCAGCGTCACCATCGACAGGGCCTTCCACGGCATGTTTCGGCCTATCCTGATTTCCGCCAGAGTCGATCCGATCACGATCAAAATGAGCGGAATCGCACCCAGCCCGAGCATCCGGGCAAGGTCCATGACGATTGACGGCACAAATTTTTGCCAACCCGCGACCGCAATGATCAACCCGGCCATCAACGCGAAAAAATTGCTGTTGAGAATGTTACGGAAGCTTCGCAAGCTGAATTCCCACCCGGAAAGTCCCCATATTCCAAACGTCCAGAAAAACAAATGGCACCCCAGATTTTGAAAAAACAGCAGGGCCACACCGGCGTCTCCGTACAACAGATAGACCAAAGGGAGTGGCAGAAAACCGTAGTTGCTGACCGAGGCCAAGAACACATAGGTCTTTTTGGCAGACGGTGCAAGGTGCAGTCCCTGGACGCTCACCCACCCTACCAGCAAGCCGATGACAAAACTCACAAACCCCAGCAAGGGGAGAATGCCCGCGCGCGAAAGCATATCGCGCGAAAAATTATCGATCAGCGCGGAGAAGGCCAGACAGGGCAATAGATAATGGATCACCAGGCCGCTCAGCGCCTGTAGTCCATCCCTGGATATCCTGCCGGCCCGGTCCAGGTAGTAGCCCAGGCCCATTACGGAACTCAAAATCAGTATTTTTCCAATGAGGGGGACAATCATATATTTTTCCAGCACACATCATATGATTTTTCTCAGCGCATGGGAAGGATGTTGGCAATCATTCACTTAACGGTGGCAACACAGAAGGGTAATGGATGTTACGAGTTTGCGTTTGACAGGAAGGAGACGACCTTTTAACATTCCCGCCGGGACAACACACAATGTTTTTATTTCTGCGACTTCTTCTGGCCCACTTCATTGCCGACTTTCCTCTTCAGACGAAGAGAGTCTATCTCCTCAAGGCACGGGGAGGCGCCGGCAAATGGGTTCACACGGCGGTCATTTTTGGAGTGTCTGTGTTGTTCGCCTTTCCTTACTGGGACTATCCCGACATTTGGTTTTATTTGATCGGCGCAACCCTCATCCACCATCTGTACGACTGGATCAAGGTCATCCTGAATCAAGATGGATCCCCCCGTCACGCCTTGTTTCGTTTTATGGCGGATCAGGTCGGGCACCTGGCCGTCCTTGCGTTTGTCTTGCTCATGAGTGCAGGGCAAGTGACACGGGTATTTCCTGGCGATAGCCTTTTGGCGCGAATCTACAATTCCGATTTTTGGATGCTCTACGGCTCCCTGCTCATTGCCGCAACATATTTTGCCACCTATTTTATCGAGGCATTCAAACAGTCCTATGCCGCCCCCGGTTCTTCCAAAGTCCTGCCCAACACTTACAAATATTTCGGCATATTGGAAAGGACCGCCCTGTTCCATCTGGCATTCCTGGGGGAATTTGCCTGGATACTCATTCCCGCTGCGCTCCTGCCCAGGTTCATCGCCGCGCGGTACTCCAAGCCGCTCTGGGGAAAAATCCATATCACAAGCCCTGCGGAGGTATGTCTGAGCCTGATTTTGGGAGTCGTTCCCGGACTGGCCTTGAGGTGGATCAGCCCACTGTTTTAATGACCCGGATGTCCCAGCGCCAAAATCCTCTATAATCTTGTCAATCCGCCGATTCCGAAATATACTTGCACCATGGAAATCACACTTCTAAAATCCAAAATCCACCGTGCCACGGTGACGGACTCGAATGTCGCCTATGAAGGGAGTATCACCATCGACGAGAACTTGTTGGAGGCGGTGGGAATCTGCCTATACGAAAAAGTGCTGGTGGGAAATATCACCAATGGAAGCCGCTTTGAAACATACGCCATCAAAGGAAAAAAAGGATCGGGCATTGTCTGCCTTAACGGCGCCACCGCCCACCTTGGAAAGATCGGCGACATCCTGACCATCTTCACATTCGCCCAGGTTACCGAGGAAGAAATTTCCTCCCACAAACCACGGATGATCCGGCTGGATAAAGCCAACCAAATCATCCACAAAAAATAACGCCCCGCATCAAACTGCCGGACCGTCACCCCTGCTTGTCCGACAGCTTTTCTTTCGAAGCCTTGTCGATCTCAAATTCTTCCGACTCAAATTTTGCGTTCAACACCATGTCCTCAAAATAACAGGCCTCCTCCAGTTTACCATCCGCCATGTAATACTCCAGATAGGCCGGAAGAAAATTCCTGCGGTCTAAAAAAACGACAATCTTTCCCTCTTTGTTCTTGATTTCAAGGACCAGGAGATCCTTGGCAATATTTATTTCAGCATCATTTACGGCCTGAATTTTTGCATCAACCACCTGCACCTGGGAATCCTGCTGTGCGGCCTTTAACAACTCTTCGATGACATGTCCCAAATGCGTGTCATAAATGCGATTGCCGGCGGGATCCTGCGCCAGCATGCCGTTGGGATCCATCTTGATAAAAAACGGCATGAATTTCAGCTTGACCATCAGTTCCTCGTCGCGATAGATCGCCACCTGCCCCTGCAAAAGAAAGGGGGCAAGCCACGTCATCCGGACACGATCGGGCTTCTCAAAAGAGTACAACACCGTATTGTAGTGGCGAGTGTTCCGGAGGATTCCATATTCCATCACCACATTCGTCGCCTTGCACTTGTAGGAACGGATTTCTTCAAAGCCGCGTTTCGCATCCAATAAATATTTCCTCGCGTCCTATAAAACACCCTTGCCGGGCGTCGTTGGACCCGCCGCCGCTTGAATATCCTTCCCTGCCGGCTGCGCGTCGAGCGTTGTCACGCCTAAAAAAAGCAGAAATACAACAACCGCCGCTGTCCTGCGCTGAAAAAGCACAATGTGTGTCAAGTTCACGAGAGGACCTCTTGGAACCTTTTTTCTGCCGCCGTCCAATCGATGGCTTTAAAAAACGCCTCAATATAGGAGGCCCGCTTCAAACCGTAATCGATCATGAACGCATGCTCAAACACATCCATCACCAACAGAGGCACTGCCCCGACCAAACAGCCCAGATCGTGCTCGTTGATCCAACCGTTGTGGAGGCGTTCCACCCGGGGATCGTAGAACAGGACCACCCAACCGATCCCCCGCATGGAGCCCGAGGCCTTGAATTCCTTTTCCCACGCCGCGACCGAGCCAAAATCCTTGGCGATCTTCTGCGATAAAATACCGCCGGCCGAGAGCACAGCCCCCCCCTTTGTCATGTTTCCAAAATAGTATTCGTGCAGGCGCATTCCATTAAACTCCCAGCCAAACCTGCGTTTGAGCTCCGCATACTCCGGACTGGCGGCTTTGTCTTCCTGAACGTAAGCGGCCAGTTTCTCCAAAAGCACATTGGTATTCTTGACATATCCCTCGTAGAGCGTGAAATGATTTCTCAACAGTGTCTCACTCAGACCTTCCGTACCGATCACTCCGGAATAATTTCTCACCTCATATAGCATGGCATCGTCTCCTTGCGCTGGTTCACTCAGATTGTCAACTTCAACTCCGCGTGTCCGCCCCGGGACCGCTGACCTGGTTCTGTATCTTGATTCCTTCCGTTTCCGTGCGATAAATTTCTTCGTTCCTCTTAACGGCGTCTTCGATCATTTTACTCAGCGCCTGGACCCGCTCTTCGATCTTGGCAAAAAGGGCCTCGATCTCCTGCTTGCGGGAGGATTCCAGACTAGAGAATTCCTGGCGCAGTCTGTCGATTTCCTTTCCAAACTCCTGCTTTTCCAGCCGCATATCCTCTAGAAACGACCTCAAATCCGCGAGGATCGTCTCCCGTTCGCGGTTGAGCCGTTCGTCCAAATCACTCAATTTTCTTTCATAACCCGTCTGGCGGCTGCGCATCTCTTTCATAAAATTCTGGAGGTCCATGCTCAGGCTTTCCATGGTTTTCTCCGGCCCCTCGGTCTGAGGCACGGTGGCACGGGCCCGCGCTCCTTTGGGCACACCCGGCAGCTGCTGGAGCGACTCGGAAAGTTTAAGGACCTGATCGGCAGACGCCTTCTGGCTCTTGTGAATGGCCCTGAACTCCATCGCGCAAAAGACAAACAACAATAAAACCAAACCCGATATCCAAATAGCCGAACCTTTCACAAACACCCCCATTCGCTAAGTGGCCGAGGAGCCCGGCGTCACTGCTTCACCGTAATGTTAGAATCGTCGGGATCGTACAGCCCCTGATGATTCCACCGGTGCCAGCCGTTGTTGGGATCCCAGTGAAAACCTTCGTGCCACCCCGAGTAGAATTTGGACTTTCGCATGTGCTCCTTTTGCTCATCCAAACCTTTCTGCAACTGCCTGCCCCCTTTTCGCACCGATTCGCTCAACCCCTCCCCTTTGGCGCTAAAGGGCTGTGAAATCTCCGTGCCCCACAACACAGGAGAATAACTCCCCAATCCCCTGGCAATCTCCTCAAAACGCCGGATATAATCCGGTTCCAGTTCGATTTTTGTGATGCGGGTTCTCGGAATCACCATGGTCCGGATCCGCCACCGCCCCTTGAGCAGGGTACAATAATCCAGGAGGACGGTGTCCTCTTTTTCCCGGACCCGCCCTTCGACGGAATTTCCGGTGTCCAGCGTGACTCGATCGGCCATGCCGGCTCCGGCTCCGGACATCAGAAAAAACATTGCGATTCCAAGGAACAATCCCGCGCCCGTTTTGCCTTCACGCCGCCGGCTTGCCGTCCGAATTTTTATCGCACGCGAAATCACACACCCGCGGCAGCAGCGTGCCGCTCAGTCCAAGAACGCACCCAAATGCGGGCCATGGCGAGCAATGGATTGACCGTCAACTGACGCACAACATCTTCATACCCTTTCTTGATATAATCCTCATACCCGGCGCAAAACTTGCACAGGTCGCGAACAAACGTCTTATTTT
>CAZGMX010000161.1:0-6886 GCA_964526865.1 uncultured Actinomycetota bacterium
CGCCGACGACCCACAAGCAGTTGTATGGCGTGGAGTCAATCGGATAAGCACAATAAGTATAACGACAACACCGACGCGGCCTTTTTTCAAAACAAGCCCCTGGACAATCCCGCCATCTACACCACGACGCTGGTACTCTTGATGGACAATATGGACTGGGCGCCGCGGCACGCAGGCGGGGCCAATCTGGGGTTTGCCGATGGTCACGTGGAGTGGATGACGCAGGCCCGGTACAACGGCCCGGATCCGCAGAAGAGTACCAACACGCCCTGGTACAACTGGGGCAGAAAATAGGGACAGCTACCGAGTTTTAAAAAACTGTTCTAGTTTTTTAAAACTCGGTAGCTGTCCCTATTTTTAATCAGGCTGGACCCAGTAGCCGAAGGCTGCGAGGTAGTCCTTGAATGTGCCGTTGGCACACGAATGTTCTTCGACCTTTGCCTTGGCGCGATCCACCAGGTCTTTTTCTCTGGCCAGGGTCAAGTGCCCCATCAAGACTTGTATGCGCAGGAAGATAAAATAGGTGTCCATCGCGTCGGAGAGGCAGTAGTCGTCGATGCGAAAGCGGTCGCCGGCGTCGTAGAGTTCCTGAACCATCTCGCCTTTGGTGGAGGTCTTTCCGGGTTTTCCCAGAATTTTGGAGAAGAGGTTGAGGCCCCCCGCAAACCGGATGGCGCCGTAGTTGGTCAAAAATTCGTGCAGATCCAGGTGCTTTTCATCAGAGAATCTGTGCCGGATGCCGTATTTGTCAAAGTGCTCCCGGGGAAGGCTGATGCCGCAGCGAAAGGCCCACATCTCCAGGACGCGCAAGTCGAATCCCTTGCCGTTAAAATCCACGAGGACGGGTCTTTTCTCCCTGTAGGTGTCCCAAAAATTTGTGACGATGGCGCAGGGCGTGCGTTTTTCTCCCCCAAAGAGCCCGATCTTGATGATTTCAAAATCGTCCGCGACCGCCACGGCGGCAAGCGAGATCGGGGTGTGAAAAGACGGATTGACGAATGTCTTGTCGATCTCAGAAAGTTCCGAGAGATGCTTTTGATAGGCCTGTTCGTCAGAAAGGCCTGAGCCGTCGTAGAGGACCTTGTTGAGCAGGGCCTTGTCCGTCACCGTCTCGATGTCATAGACCAGATATTTGAATTTGTTCATGTCTCGCCCCCTTTATTGCTTCTATTGCTTCGTCATCGCGAGCCCCGGAGGGGGGCGTGGCGATCTCGAAGTGTAACCCGCCATCTATGACGAATTCTAATGAATCGTCTCCACGATCTCCCGAATTTCCTCCACGCTGGCCGCTCGATTGATCCTGTGTCTGAGAGTTGCGGCCCCCGACAGACCCCTAATATACCAGCATGTGATGCGGCGCAGGGGCAGATAGCACCGCGGCCCGCCGCATTGAACCTGCAAGTCCAGATGGCGCAAGAGGGTGCGTTTGCGTGTGGCAGGGTCGATTGCCTGCGCCGGGTGAGGGCGGCCGGATTTTAGAGCTTCCTCCGCTTGGCGGTATATCCAGGGGTTGCCCAAAGATCCGCGGCCGATCATGATTGCGTCACATCCGCTGATTTCCTTGAGGCGCAGGGCGCTCGCGCCGTCCACGACATCACCGTTGCCTATGACGGGAATCGACACCGCCTTTTTCACCATGGCGATGATCTGATAGTCTGCCTTGCCGCCATATCCCTGGGAGCGGGTGCGGGCGTGTATTGTGATGGCGCCGATGCCGCACTCCTGGGCGATTTGGGCGAGGCGAACGGCCTCCTGCCCGGAGGCGTCTGTATATCCGGTACGCATTTTGACGCTGACGCGCATGTGCTGGACGGATTGTACGACGCGCCTAAAAATCTCTGCGGCTCTTTGCGGTTCCTTCATGAGCGAACAGCCGCCGCCACAGCCCGTGATTTTTGGGACGGGGCATCCCCTGTTGATGTCCAGAGCCTCAAATTGATCCATCTCGTCTAAGATTTGTGCTGCGCGGCCCATGACCTGCGGGTTTGCGCCCACAATCTGCACGCCGATCGGGCGGTCCTGGGGCAGTGTCTTGAGCAATTCCTTCGTTTTTTTGTGATCGCGGACCAAGGCCTCGGAACTGATCATTTCGAGGAAGGCAAAGCGCATGCCGTGATCGCGGCCCAAAAGCCGGAATGCCAGGTCCGTCGTGTTGGCCATGGGAGCCTGGAGGACGGGAAAGAAAGACGTGATCGCCCGCGGCTTTATCGAGTTACCGTCATCGCGAGGAGTCCCCGCCATCGGCGGGGACTCCTCGCGATGACGCTTTTCTCTTTTAGATGATATTGGTGCCACGCAACGCCCTCCTGAGTTTGTTCCTCAATAATTCCATGGGCAGGCCGACCACATTGGTGCGCGATCCCGCGATCTTTTTCACGATCTGCGGCCCCTCCTGGATTGCGTAGGCGCCGGCCTTGTCCAGGGGATTTACCGCCGCAACATAGCGCAAAATAGCACCTCGATCGAGATTCTTAAACGTGACCTTTGTCCGGGCGGCACCCGTGATCAGCCTGCCGGAAGACGGCCTGAACAAGGCGATGGCGCTGATGACCTCGTGCGTCCTGCCGGACAAAAGTTCCAGCATCCGGATGGCATCCTTCCTGTTTCTGGGTTTGCCAAGGACGCTTCCTTTACATACCACGATGGTGTCGGCTCCCAAGACAAGGGCGTGCTCGCGGCCGTGCCTGGGAAGGACAGCCATCCGGGCTTTTTGCGCCGCGTGCTCCAATGCCAGCGCCCGGGGCTGGACCGGAAGATTGCCCGCCGCGTGTTCCCGGTAGCGTGAGCGCACGATATGGACCGGCACGCCCAGCGCGCGGACCAATTCACGCCGCCGCGGTGAGCGGGAGGCAAGATAGAGGGTGATCTTGTGGCTTTTCATTGTTCCCAGAGCATTATTGCACATTTTTTATCATTTGCCATCAACATGCCTCACCCCCCCCTTCTTCCGAGAACGGGGGATCAAGTGGTAACCGATCAGCGTGATCAAGTGCGTGTTTCACTTGACAAGTATTCTGATTTTGAGTACAGTTGTACTCAAAATGTTATGCTAACGACACTTTTACGTTCCAGGACGCTCAGGCAGGTGCTGGGGCTGTTTTTTACGCACCCCACAGAGGAGTTTTATGCCCGTGACATTGCCCGGCGGACGGCCGAACCCATGGGCGCCCTCCAGAGGCAGTTGGTTGCTCTGAAAAAAGGGGGGTTGCTTCAAAGCCGGCGGGTGGGCCCATTGAAATATTATTATTTAAACGGCAAGTACTCTTATTTGCGTGAGATACAAAGCATGATCCTGAAAGACATCCGGAAGAAAAACTTAGAAAAGAGCCTTCGATCCGTTCTGCAAATTCTCAAAAAACGATACGGTCCCGACAAGGTGATTTTATACGGATCTTTTGCGAAAGGGCAGATTTCCGAAACAAGCGATTTGGACCTGCTGATCATCAAAAAGGATGTCCCTGTGCGCTACTGGGACCGCATCAAAGAACTGGCGCCCTTGCTCTGCGAGAGCGATGTTGGGCTGGATTACGTTGTCTGGACACCGGAAGAATGGCACAAGGGGCTGCAGGAAAATCAATTTCTCGCGCAGGAGATAGTTCGCGAGGGGAAAGTTGTCTATGACAAAACCGCATGAAGAATGGATTAGCAGGGCACAGGGAGACGTGGATTTTGCAGGCGTCGGTTTGCGCGAGGGATTCTATTCTCAAACATGTTTTCTCGCTCAGCAGGCAGTGGAAAAAAGTCTCAAAGGTGTGTGTGTCTTCCTGAAGCGCCCTTACCCAAAAATCCACAGCCTGGTTGAGCTTGCAAAGACGCTTCCGGAATTACCCCTGAATGCCTGGAGGGAAAAACTGGCAATACTGGACGGATGCTATGTCCCCATGCGTTATCCCGACGCGGTTCCGGGGTCCACATCGTCCTGTATGCCCAACAAGGAGGAGGCCGCTGCGGCCCTGTTCACGGCACAGGAAATTCTCCAGATGGTTTTACAGTTCACTCGCAAATAATGTCAGCGTCTATCCCCCGGAGTGTCTCACAATACACTGCGGGATCGTGCTGTTTTTCTCGCAGATTACAAATTTTCACAAAAAACCCTTGACGGTTATTTTGTGATGGAATACTCTTGGCGCACTTTGCGTTAAGCTATATTTGGCTTAATACTTTGCAGTGCACATAATAGCAGTTAAACATCAAAATATAGGAGCGCGTCGGTGTATGCCTAAACGAATTGGTGTTAAACGCGGGGTCTTTTTTTGTTTTCCTCTCCTCATTTCCGTTCTTTTTTTGATCACCACAATAGTTCCCAGGGCGTTTGCGCAATCCTCGGAGGACCAGCAAAATCAGGCTCCTGAGGCTGTCCAGACACAGACGGCGCCGGCGCAGGATCAGACTGTTTCGCCTGCCAAACAAGAGGCGCCAAAAACACGGGAACAAATTGCCCAGGAAGAAAAGGCGGCCAGAGAATTTGCTGAAAAACAGCGCATGGCGGCGAGGGAAGCGGCTGAGAAAATGAGACGGAATGCAGAGCAGGCCAGAAAGGCCGCGGAAAAGGCCGCGAGAGACGCACAGCAGGCGCGGAAGGACATGGAAAAAATGGCCGCGAAGCGGGCTGAGGAGCAGCGCAAAGCGGCAGAAAAGCTGGCGCGCGAGAAAGTCGAGGCCGAAAAGAAGGCTGCTAGTGAGAAGGTCGAAGCCGAAAAGAAAGCCGCTAGCGAAATGACCGCCGCGGAAAAGAGAGCAGCTCGTGAAAAAGTCGAAGCCGAGGAGAAGGCTGCTCGCGAACGGGTTGCTGCTGAAAAGAAGGCCAAGGAGCAGGCTGAGAAGGATCTGAAAGCCGCAGAGAAAGCCGCAAAAGAAGCGGCCGGAAAGGTTGAAAAAGAACGCAAGGCCGCGGAGAAGGCCGCAAAAGAAGCGGCCGAAAAGGCGAAGAAAGACGCCGAGAAAGCTGCCCGCGAAAGGGCTGAGGCCGAAAAGAAGGCAAAAGCGGCGGCAGAGAAGATTGCCCGTGAAAAAGCGGATGCGCAGAAAAAGGCCCAGGAATTCGCGGCAAGGCAGGAGCGCGAAAGGCTTGATTGGGAAAAGAAACTGGCCGGCATGAACACCAAAGATCGCGACAAGGCCATCAGGGAAAAGGCGGACAAGGAGCGCAAAGAGGCCGAGAAGATTGCCAAAGAACAGGCCGAAAAGGGGCGCAAGGCCGCGGAGAAATTAGCGCGCGAGAAGGCCGACGCGGAAAAGAAGGCGGCACGCGAGCGGGCTGAAGCCGAGAAGAAGGCGGCGCAAGAGCAGGCGCAGGCAGAAAAGAAGGCCAAAGACAAGGCCGACAGGGAACTCAGGGACGCGAAAGAAGCGGCAAAGACAATTGAAGCACGGCAGGCGCAATACAAGCACTCCACCGCTGTGACCGAGGAAAAGAAGAAGGAATCCACGGGCGGTTTGTTCGGACTTTTTGGCAAGCCCAAGAAGGCCGAGGCAAAGAAAGAGGCGGAAGCACTGGCACCGGCCCAGAAGGTTGCCGCCGGCGGGACATCGCAGTTCAAGCTGAAGTCCATCATCGTTGAGGGCGACCTCAAAGTTCAATCCGAAAAGACCCGTGAAACCGTCCGGCCCTACCTGGGAAAAGACCTCACGTTCACAGAGCTTCAACAGCTCGCCGACAAAATTACCGCGCAGTACCGGGGCGCTGGATATCTGACTACGACGGCCTATGTGCCGCCGCAGGAGATTGGTCCGGACGCGCAGGCCAAGGTTGTGGTGGCGGTGGGTAAGATCGGCAAGGTGACGGTGCAGGGAGAAAAATACACCAAGCCGGGAATGTTGTTGGGCCGGATCAGCTCCGAAGAAGCGACGCCATTCAAGTACAGCGTTTTGCGCAACGACCTGCAAAGGCTGAATATGAGCCCGGACCGGCTGGTCAAGGCGGTGTTGATGCCCGGGAAAGAACCGCAGACCAGCGATGTGGTCTTGAATATGCTGGAGGACAAATTTCCCATTCATGGAAGCTTTGACTGGAGCAACACTGGCACGAAGTTCACCGGCATAGACCGCTATGGATTCGGCCTGGTCCACAGCAACTTCATGGGGTGGGGCGATCAGCTGGCCGGCCGCTTTGTGATGGGCCAGCGCGACCAGATTTACGCGGTCAGCGGTGACTGGAAAATTCCCGTGCCGCACACCGACACCTATCTGGGTGTCCTCTACAACTTCTCCCGCGTGCATCTGAAGGATTATTTGAAGGACCTGCAGATTCGGGGCGAGGCCTACCAGTTCAAACCCTACTTGCAGTTCCGTGTGGCGGACAATGATTTCTTCGGCGGCAAAATTCACCTGCAGACCAATTCGGAGTTGGCGTTTGATTTCAAAGATGTCAATCAGAAGATGCTGGGGCAAAAGAATGGAAAAGACGTTCTGCGTATCCTGCGCGCCAATTTGAATTTAGAAGAGTCCGATGCCCTGGGGCGCACGTTCGGCTTCAACGAATTCAGCTTTGGCTTCCCTCTGATTTTCGGCGCCATGCGGTATCGCGATTCTGCGGCGACGCGGGATGGGGCGGGCGGGCAGATCTTCAAATATCAGGGGACTCTGCTTCGTATGCACCGGATGCCGTGGTCGTCCTTCCTTGTCTTTAAAGCGCAAACGATGCTGTCGCCCAACAAGCTGGTGTCGGCCGAGCAGTTCCGGCTGGGCGGTTTTGACTCGGTCAGGGGCTACGACGAAGGCGAGTATATGGCCGATTACGGGTATGTTTTTAGCACCGAAATGCGCACGCCGGTGTATCCACTGCCCAAAAACCTGTATGTGCCTTCCTTCATGTGCAAGAAGCTGACCAGGTGGTATGACGTCTTCCAGTTTGTCGGGTTTCTTGATCACGGCAAGGGGTATGTCC
>CAZGMX010000162.1:0-6817 GCA_964526865.1 uncultured Actinomycetota bacterium
CCGCCCTTATGGAAATAGTGGAAGCTACGGGAGTTAACCAGGAAAAAATCCTGGATTATATCCGTAAAGGCCGGATTGAAGTCCATAAGGAAGATTTCGGGGTTGTTTTAAAATGTGAAATCTGCGGTAATGTGGTTTCCAAGGGAATGCTTTGCCAGGACTGCTATGCCAAGCTGGTCAAACCTTTAAAAGAACCAGCGCCGGAAGAAGAAACTGAGGAAGAAAAATTTAAAGAAATAAAATACAAAAAATCGGTAGCTTCTGATGAATATGAGCATATTTATTTTCATAAGCCGGAAATTAAAAAAGAAGAGCCAAAAAAGAAAGAATAGGAGCAGGTATTTATGTCTGGACATTCCAAATGGGCAACGATTAAGCACAAAAAAGGGGCCGCAGATGCGGCTCGCGGAAGAGTTTTTAGCAAACTAACGCGCGAAATTACGGTGGCGGCGAAGGCCGGCGGGGGCGATCCAGATTCCAATCCCCGTCTGCGATCAGTAATTTTGAAGGCCAAGGAGGCCAACATGCCCTCGGACAACATCACACGCGCGGTCAAGAAAGGCACGGGCGAATTGCCGGGGGTGAGCTATGAAGAGTCCACCTTCGAAGCATATGGTCCAGGCGGTGTGGGTGTTCTGGTTGATGTGCTGACAGACAACAAGAACCGGACATCCGCCGAGATCCGCAGTATCATCACGAAAAAGGGCGGCAACATGGCCAGTGCGGGTTTCGTATCCTATCAATTCACCAAGAAGGGTTTTATCTCGGTGCCAAAGTCGGCGGTGGAGGAGGAAAAATTATTTGCTTTGGCCACGGATGCCGGGGCGGAGGATTTTACTGCCGAGGAGGAAGACTACGAGATCACCATTCCCGTGAGTTCGTTTGAAGCGGTAAAAAAGGTATTGGAACAAAATAATATCAAACCTGGGGTCTGTGAAATCACGATGCTGCCAAACAATACGGTCCCGTTAAACGAGAAGGATGCCAAAACGGTGTTGGGTTTGGTGGAGGCACTGGAAGAACAGGACGACGTGCAAAACGTCTACTCAAATTTTGACATCCCGGATGAAATTTTGAGCAAGATTTCTGGATCCTAGATATGCAGTCATTGCGAGCGAATAAAGTGAGCGAAGCAATCTCGTTGTTGAGCCGACGTTTTTCACTATGCGCGTATTGGGCATAGACCCTGGAAACCGAGTAACGGGCTACGGCATTGTTGAGCGCGTGGATTCGAGGCTTGTCCCCGTGGCATACGGCGTGATCAAGAATCCAGCCGCCTCCAACGCCGCAGAGCGGTTTCATAGCATCTACGAGGGAATCGGTCAAATCGTTTCGCAATTCCGGCCGGATGCGGTGGCCTGCGAGACCTTGTTCTTTTGCAAAAACGTCAAGAGCGCCATCCGGCTGGGGGAGGCCCGTGGCGTGGCAGTGTTGGCCGCGACAGCCAGGTTTAAGGATTATTATGAATATTCCCCCCGCAGTGTCAAACAGGCGGTGGTGGGATTCGGCGGGGCCCAGAAGGACCAGGTGAAGCGGATGGTCCAGAGGCTGTTGTCAATCCGGGAGGAAAAGCTTACGGAAGACGCCGCCGATGCCCTGGCGGTGGCGATTTGTCATTTGAATTGTGCAAAACGGCAGGGGATAGTCAAAAACATCATATGATTCCGCGAATCGTGGAACTGGACAGACAGGTGGCGGGATGATCGCGTTTCTTCAAGGCAAATTGATAGAGGCCGCGCCCAATCGCGTGGTGGTGGACGTGAATGGAGTGGGCTATGAAGTGACCCTCTCCCAGATCAGTTTTCAAAGCCTGCCTCCTGCCGGAGAAATGGTGCGGATTCTCACCCATCAGCACGTGCGCGAGGATACCCTGGCGCTGTATGGTTTTGTGTCTGGCAAAGAAAGGGATTTGTTCCGGCTCTTGTTGGGTGTGTCTGGGATTGGTCCAAAGGTTGCGATCACGATCTTGTCCGGAATCACGGTGGAGGATTTTTATTTGGCTGTCCGGCAGGAGGATTTGGCCAGGCTGTCGGGGATTTCCGGGATTGGTAAAAAAACAGCGGAACGGATTCTGTTGGAATTGAAGGAAAAGGCGGTGTTGTTTTCTTCCCTGCAGGGCAAGGGGGGCGGACGCGCGTTGGATGCGGATGGCAGGCAGGGCGATGCCCTGCGGGCCTTGATTGCTCTTGGATACAAGCAAAATCAGGCGCAGTCTGCCGTGGAGAAAGTGGTTCGCGGCAAGGATCATAAAAAGGCGAGTGTGGAAGATTTGGTGAAAGAGGCGTTGAAACTGGTGGGAACCACATGACCGACAAGCGGCTTTCCGAACAACTCAATGCGCCGGATTTGCAGTACGAGGTCCCCCTGCGTCCGGAAAAGCTGGACGATTTTGTGGGACAGGGAAAAGTGAAGGAGCGTTTGAGCGTCTGCATTCAAGCGGCGCGTCAGCGAAAGGAACCTCTGGAGCACATCCTGCTTTCGGGGCCGCCGGGATTGGGCAAGACCACGCTGGCAAACATCATCGCCAAAGAAATGGGAGCGTCCATTCGGACGACGTCCGGACCGGCGATCGAACGGCCCGGGGATTTGGCGGGGATTCTCACGAATCTCGAACCGGGGGATGTCCTGTTCATCGACGAGATCCACCGGCTCAACCACGTGGTGGAGGAATATCTCTATTCCGCGATGGAGGATTTTGTCTTGGATATCGTGCTGGACAAGGGACCCAGCGCCCGCTCGGTCCGGCTGAATTTGTCGCGATTTACCCTGATCGGTGCCACGACGCGCAGCGGCCTGCTGTCCTCGCCACTTCGGTCCCGTATGGGGATGGTCAACCGTTTGGATTATTATACGGCCGAAGACTTGATGAAAATTGTCGAACGGTCCAGCCGTATTTTGAATGTCCGGATTGACACGGGCGGCATCCGGGAAATTGCCGGTCGGTCCCGGGGAACGCCGCGTATCGCTAACTGCCTGCTGCGGCGCGTGCGGGATTATGCCCAGATCAAAGCGGACGGAAGGATCAATAGCTCCCTGGCCGATGCGGCACTCAAAATGATGGATGTGGACGAGCGGGGATTGGACGAAATGGACAAGCGGATCATCGCCACGATCGTGGAAAAATTTGACGGGGGACCGGTAGGTTCCGGCAGTCTGGCCGTGGCGGTGGGGGAGGAAAATGGCACCCTGGAAGAGGTGTACGAGCCCTATTTGATCCAGCAGGGATTTATCAAACGCACGCCCAGCGGACGCAAGGCGACGGAACTGGCGTATCGGACATTCTATCCCGGCAGGAAACCCTCCGTGGCGCATCAGGAGGAGCTGTTTAGCGGCTGAGGAGCGGCGGATGGATTTGCGTCCTTTTGGAACGGTGCTGGTGGCGGTCGGGGTTGTCTGTCTGATTCTGGGGGCCGTCTTTATTTTAAATCCGGGAGTACTCTCCTGGTTCGGCCACCTGCCGGGCGACATTACCGTCCAAAAGAAAAACTTTTCTTTTTATTTCCCTGTCACAACCTGTCTCGTTGGGAGTGCGATCCTTTCGTTGATCCTATGGCTCATTTCAAAAAAATAGTTGTTTTCTGCCTGGTCTTTTTTTGGACCGCGGCAGCTGTGGGCGCGGCCGAAGAATTGCCCGTCATCCGCATGGCTGTTGCGGACAAGGTGAACGGCTGTCGTGTTGGTATTTCGGGACCGTTTGTCATCCGGGTGGTTGATCCCAGCCTGGGAGGAAAGGATTCTGGGAATCGGACGATCGTGGAAGGAAAACGCCTGGAGTCATCCTCTGTCTGTTATACGCAGGGGAATATGAAGGTGGGGGATAACCAGTTTCCTTCCCGCAGAATTCTGCTGTGTGCCCAGGATTCAGACATCCGTGTGGACAACAGGCCGTTTGGCCGCCGGCTCGAAATCGTCTCCAGTGATTCGGGACAATTGACCGTGATCAGCTTGCTGGACCTGGAAGAGTATACCGTGGGGGTGTTGTGCAAAGAAGTCGAACCCACATGGCCTTTGGATGTGCTGAAAGCTCAGGCGATTTTGGCGCGGACCAACGCCGTGTACGCGTATCTAAGAAACAAAGACAAACTGTTTTATCTATCCCGGTGTTCACCGCAGATGTATGAACGCATTGCAGACGTTCCCCCCAATGCCGTCAAGGCGGTGGAAGAGACGCAGGGGCTCGTCTTAACCTACAACGGCAGTGTTATCCCCGCGTATTTTCATTCGGCGTGCGGAGGGGGGACCGAGGCCGCTAAGAATGTGTGGCAGAAGTCTCAGGCATATCCCGGTGCGGTCGCGTGTAATCATTGCCAAGATGCTCCCCGTTTGTGCTGGACCAGCAAGATCCGGATATCCAGCTTTGAAAAAAAATTGGTGTCCGCTGGATTTGACGTCGAGGGGGTGACCAGTGTCTATAATAGCAAACTCAGCGCCGTGAGCGAGCGCGTCACGGAGATCGTGGTCGAACACGCCAAAGGAAAGACCTTCTTAAGAACCAACACGCTGAGGGAATTGCTCGGACACAACAATATTCGCAGTACAAATTTTACCGTGCGCCGTCAGGGTGGCACTCTGTACTTTCAGGGGCAGGGCTGGGGCCATGGGGTGGGGTTGTGCCAGTGGGGTGCGCGTGCCATGGCGGCCGCCGGCAGAGATTTTGAGGAGATCCTCAAATATTATTATCCCGGCGCGAGGATTGCGGGTGTGAAAAAATAGCGTATGGCGTTCAGTGGATAGCGGATAGGAAAAGCAAAAACTTCTGTTCTTTCGCGGCAGTCTGTTGACAAACCTATTATGAATTGCGAGGAGTTCATGCATCATGCTGTTGGAACAGGTGATTTTTGTGGTTTATCGTCATTGCGAGCCCGCCAAAGGCGGGCGAAGCAATCTCGCAGGATGAGTAGCGCCAACGAGATCGCCGCGTCGGCCGCCGGCCTCCTCGCGATGACGGCAACTCCGCGTCGGGCTGCGATCCCTCGCAATGATGGATATAGCTACACGCTGGAAAACTACGATTACCACCTTCCAGCGGATAGGATCGCGCAGGTTCCGTCAGAGCGCCGGGATCAAAGCAAACTCCTTGTCTTAGATCGTCTTTCAGGAGGCATTTTCCACCGGTATTTTTATCAGGTTGAAGAATATTTTACCTCCGGCGATGTCCTGGTTCTCAACGACTCCCGTGTCATGAAGAGCAGGCTCTACGGCCGCAAGCCTACGGGGGGCAAAGTCGAGATATTGTTGCTCTCGGAGATTTCTCCGGGCCTGTGGAACGGACTGGTGCGCAACGTTGGCTGGGACAAAGAATGCACCATCCGTTTTGATTCGGAGAATTCGGGTCCAGTCATGTGTCCCCCGAATTCTGGGCGTGAAGGTACGGACGGTTGGCAGGCAACCGTTCTGGCAGGCGGTGAGCAAGGTGTACGGCAAATCCGATTCAACCGTCCCGATGTCATGGCCCTCATGGAATCCCATGGTTTGATGCCCCTGCCTCCATATATCAAACGATCACCCTCCCCCCTTGTGGGGGAGAAAATAGATAATCACCGCTACCAAACAGTCTATGCCAACGACCCCGGTTCCGCAGCGGCTCCCACGGCGGGATTGCATTTTACGAAGGAGCTGTTGAATCGATTGAAGGAAAAAGGCGTGTCGGTGGTGACGATCACATTGCACGTCGGCTACGGCACATTTCAACTGATCGAAGTTCAAGACATCCGTGCGCATAAACTTCACAGCGAGTATTTTCAAATCGGTCCCGAGGCCGCGCGGACGATCAACGATTGCCGCGCAAGAGTGGGGAAGCTCTTTGCTGTCGGGACCACAGTCGTACGCACGCTTGAAAATGCCGCGGATGAGACTGGCCGAGTTTCTGCCGGATCCGGCTGGAACAGTCTCTACATCTACGGCGAATATCGTTTCAAAGTTGTCGATCACCTTATCACCAATTTTCACCTGCCCAAGTCCAGCCTTCTGGTGCTGGCCGCGAGTTTTGCAAAAAGGGATAAATTGTTTGCGGCGTATGAACAGGCGATTCAGAAGGGATACCGTTTTTACAGCTACGGCGACGCGATGTTGATATTATAGGGCCTTCGTCATTGCGAGCCCGCCGACGCTTCAGTGGCGGGTGAAGCAATCTCGCAGGATGAGAAAACCGGATTGGATCTATGTGTTGTGTGGTGGATGGTGGATGATGGTAGTAAAAGGGAGGTAGTCTTGTCCATGTTTCCAGTCGGTTCAGAAAAAGTTCAAGCCCTTGCGGCAAAAATGTTGAAATTGGGGATTCGTGAGGAGGATCTGGAGGAGCGGTTCATTCGATCCGCCGGTCCCGGCGGCCAGAATGTCAACAAAGTTTCCAGCTGTGTGGTGCTGGTCCATCGGCCCTCCGGGCTGACCGTGCGCTGTCAGGAGGCGCGGTCGCAGGGGCTCAACCGCTATCTGGCCCGGCAGAGGCTGGCCCGGAAGCTAGAGGAAAAGATTCTGGGCGCTGCCAGCGAGCGCCGGAAAGAAATCGAAAAGATCCGCCGGCAAAAGCGCAAGCGCAGCAAGCGCGCAAAGGAAAAACTGCTTCGGCTGAAACACTTGCGATCAGAAGTCAAGGAAGGTAGAAAACCGGTGGAAACAGATGATTAGAACATCAATCGGTCAGATTGGACAAGGGGGTCGGGGACGTCACGGTCCCGTGATACGAACAGGAAGCAGGCTCGTTCACAACCCAACAAGCGATGTCACCACCCGAGGGGCAGGAGATTTGGCTGTCCTTAATGAATGTTGTGCTTATCCGATTGACTCCACTTACCACTACGTGTAGTGTTTATAGTGA
>CAZGMX010000163.1:0-1057 GCA_964526865.1 uncultured Actinomycetota bacterium
GCGGTCACGCGCAGCGAAATTGTGCCCAGCGAACTGTTTCTCAAGAATGTGATACAAGACAAGAACGCGCCGGTGGCAGCCGTCTATTTGAGAACACTGGGGGACGTCCAGGGGGCCATGATCTTCATGTTCCATAAAGAATCCGTGCTCAAGCTGTCGGATCTCTTGCTTTCCAGAAGGGCGGGAGAGACAAAATTCATGGACGAAAAAGTGCAATCCGCCCTCAAGGAATTGGGCAGTATCCTTACGGGGGCCTTTTTCAGCGTTCTGGCGGACATGCTCTGTCTGAAATTTTTTCACCAGACGCCCCTGTTTAGTTTCGACAACGCCGAATCCATCATGGTCGGTGTGTGCGAGCAAATCTTTGGGGATCAACACCAACGGCTCTGCCTGGCAACCGAATTCATCGAATCCACGACCCGGATCACCGGTTCCTGCGCGTTTGTCCCCACCGGCGAGGCCATGGAGAAGATGCTGAAAGAGCTGAAGGCCAGGTAAAATATAAAATAGGGCGCTGTCCCCATTTTTTACAAGAGGAGGTTAAACCCGTGGAACCCCATTTGACACCGGAGCAAAAGGATGCATTACAAGAAATGGTTAGCATCGGGGCGGGAAACGCCGCCACGGCGATTTCCCAGATGCTGAAGCAGCCGGTGGGTATCCAGGTCCCCACCGTTCATTTGGTTGCCATCGAGGATACGCCGGAAATATTTGGCGGGCCGGAGGCGCCGGTGGCGGCGATCTATGTCCAGCTTCTGGGTGATGCATCGGGGGTGATCGTGGTCTCCTTTCGCAAAGAACAGGCCGGTCGGCTGGTGGATATCCTCTTGGGACTTCGCGGGGGCAAGACCAGGATATTCAACGAGATGGCCCAGTCGGCGCTCAAAGAGGCCTCCACGATTCTGGTTGGGGCCTACCTGGGGGCCATCGGCAGGCTGTTGAAGATACGCCTGCTCATATCTGCCCCCGGTTTCGCCCAGGACATGGCCGGCGCCATTCTCGACAATATACTTCTGGAGACGGCCAAGGACGCGGATCACGCGATCATCGTCAACAC
>CAZGMX010000163.1:1067-1742 GCA_964526865.1 uncultured Actinomycetota bacterium
TTATCGCGCATTTCTTTTTCGTTCCCGATCCTCTTTCCTTGGGGCGTATCTTGAAACTGCTGGGTGTCAACGGGGTAAGCGATTAAAAACTAGCGAGGCTTCGCCTTAGACCAATGACTTTGACGGAAGTCTGATCAAAAGGCAGGTCATTAGCGATAACACCGGTTACAATCAAGACCGCGGTCCATAGGGGTTCGATGAATCGAACCCCTATGGAGATGGCCCGGTTACCGATGGAGGAGAGAAAAATGGCAGAAAAAGAAAAACTCAGAAAAACAGGAATCGACATTGTTGGTGAAGTTGCTTGGGGCACGCACTTTTGTGTTTTTTATCAGGACAAGACGGATTTAATTGAAATTTTAGTGCCCTATGTCAAAGCAGGGTTGGAGAACAACGAATTTTGCATGTGGGTTACCTCAGAACCTCTGCAAGTTGAAGAAGCAAAGAAAGTCCTCAAGCAAACTGTCAAAAATATAGACGTTTATATTCAGAAAGGGCAGTTAGAGATTCTGGATTACAGTCAGTGGTACACAAGAACAGGCAAGTTTGAAGCCGATAAAGTGCTTCAATGCTGGCTTGAGAAAGAACAGCAGGCCATAAAAAAGGGCTTTGATGGGCTCCGCCTTACTGGAAACACCTTTTGGCTTGAAGCGAAAGACTGGAAAGGAGTTGATA
>CAZGMX010000163.1:1752-6786 GCA_964526865.1 uncultured Actinomycetota bacterium
ATTTGATAGCTATGAAGCAGCAGTAAAGAACGAAATCGGCAATTACAGGATGCTGGCGCTCTGCACATATTCCTTGGCGAAATGCGGCGCAGCCGAGATTCTGGATGTGGTTTCCACCCATCAGTTCGCGTTGATTGAACGTGGAAAGAAATGGGAAATTGTTGAAAGCACCGAGTGCAGGAAGGCCCAGGAGCAGATCAAGCAGCAGAGTGAATTCTGGCAGCGAGCCATCGATGCGCTCACGCATCATTTCTATGTCATAGACGCCAACGATTACACAATCAAAATGGCAAATACTGCCACTGGTTTTAATAAACTGACGATGAATTCCACGTGTTATCGGCTCACGCACAAGCGCGATACCCCATGCACAGGGGATGATGTTTGTCCGCTTGATGCGATAAAAAAGACAAAAAAAGCCGTTATTGTGGAACACAGGCACTACGATAAAGATGCAATAGCCGGGTGATTGAGGTGCATGGGTATCCTATCTTTGATGGAAACGGAAATGTTGTGCAAATGATTGAGCATGGACTGGATATCACCGAGCGCAGGCAGCTGGAAGATGAGATCAAGTCGAAGCTTCACGATCTGGAGCGCTTCCAAAAAGTGACGATGGGCAGGGAGAACCGCATCCTTGAGCTGAAAGAGGAAGTAAAGAGGCTGAAGGGGGAGTTGGAGGGGAGAAAGCTGTAAGCTCAAGAGGAGAATTGTAGTGTATCGATTTCAGATAGTTATAGCTTTGCTATTGTCCGCGACGGCGCTCGCCGGTTGCTCCAAGATTGAGCCGCAGAATAAGCCCATCCGTATCGCCCTCTCCACCTGGCCCGGGTACGCGCACGCGTTTATTGCGCGGGAGAAAGGCTTTTTTAAGCAAAACGGCGTGGACGTGGAATTGTTTTTTAAGAGGGAATATTTCGATGCGCTTAGTCTTTACAGGAGCGGAGCGGTGGATGGGATTCTTGAAGTCTTCACCGATGCCATATACCATAATTCTGAAGGCGTCCCCTCCAAAGTGGTGTGTGTCACGGATTGGTCCGACAGCGGCGACGTGATTGTCGCGAGGCCTGATATCGGTTCGGCTTTGGATCTAAAAGAGAAGCCCGTGGGGATAGAAGGAATCAACACGTTTTCCCACATGTTTGTCCTTTCTGCGCTCACAAAGGCAGGGTTAAAGGAAGAGGATTTGCGCTTTGAGATTGTTGCGGCGCAGGAGGTGCCAAAGGCGCTGGATGAGAGAAGGATTGTTGCCGGCCATACCTGGGAGCCGGCAAAGAGCGAAGCGCTGGGCAAAGGATACAAGATTCTTGCCAAGGCCGGAGATATACCGGGCATCATCACCGGTGTCCTTGCCATGCGATCGGATGTAACGGAAAAAAGGGGCAAGGAGATACGAGGCATTGTTCAGGCGCTCTTTCAGGCGCGAGATTTTGTGCAGTATAACAGGATCGAGGCAGTGGCGATAATGGCCAAGGCCGAGGGGATGACGCCGGAAGAGATGGATAGAGGGCTTAATGGTTTAACGCAACCCGGCAGAGAGCAGAATAAGCTCGCGATGGAGAAAAGACATGACGAGGATAGCCGCAGTGATTCTCTATGTCTCTTTACCATCGGCAGAACGATTTACGCATTTTACGGAAAAAGAGGCCGTTATTTTTCGGAAACGGATTTAGACGAGATTGTTGATCCGGAGTTTCTTGAATGAAAATCGCGACAAAAATATCGGGGATGGTGGTTGTCACGGTTATTGTTATGGCCGTCTCGCTGTCCGGGTTCGTCTATCGTTTCCAGGCCAAAGTGCTGGAGGCGGAATCCAGGTCGGACATGAGGAGGATGTCACAGCGCCTGTTCGATATGATAAACGAGTTCGTGACCGAACGCATCGGGGACATTAAGGTCATTGCAACTGCCACAAGGATTACGGACGAAAACGCTTCTGCCGGAGAAATAACAGCCCGGCTCATCGAATTCCGCGATCATTACCAATGCTACGATTCCATTGCGATATTTGATTTAAACCGCGTGTGTTTTACCGACACAACCGGCTTAAATGTTGGCAAACAGCATCCGCTGGAAAGATTCTGGCTAGATCCTCTCAACGGCAAAGGGCTGGTGATAAATGCCTCGCGCTCAAGAATGTTTCAAATGCCTACGATCTATTTTTCTTATCCGGTCAGGAATGCCAGCGGTAAAACATTCCGGATTGCCGTGTCGCGAGTTCCGGTGTCAAGAATCGGGGAGATATTAAAGATGCGTTCCGAATACCTTCTTGAGAAAGAGATAGACGTCGACCTTGTGGATAGGAACGGTCTTCTTCTTTATTCGGACAATGATCCTAGAGATATTCTTGTGAAAAAACCTCATTACTGGGGTGTCGTAGAAAGCCGCATCAAGGACAAGAAAAAACTTATCCCTTTCTTTTTTAGGGAGGGGAAAGATCTGATTATTGTCCTGCCCCAGCCGGCGTACCGTGATTATAAGGGAAACGGCTGGTATCTGGTACTCCATATTCCGGTTAAAATAGTGATGGCGCCCGTTGTCGCCCTGGGAAATCGTCTGATGATTATTGCGGGGTTATTTGCTGTCATAGCATGTGGTGTGGCATTGCTATTTGGCCGCATCATTTCCCGGCCCATTGAAAAATTGCGCATTGCCAGCGAGCGTTTCGGCGCGGGCGATATGGATTATAGAGTCTCGATTAAGAGCGGGGATGAGATAGAAGGGTTTGCCGGTTCCTTCAATGGAATGGCCGGAGAGATAAGCAAAGCCCGCCAGGAAATCGAGTCGTATAGCAAATCGCTTGAAATACTGGTTGAAAAGAGGACCGAGGAATTGAAAGGAAAGATTGGCGAGCTCCAGGACGCGCAGCGGGTGGTGCTTTCCGTCCTGGAGGATACGCTTAGCGAACTAAACAGGACACAGGCCCAACTATTGCAGGCCGGAAAGCTTTCCGGAATCGGCCAGATGGCCGCGGGCATCGCTCATGAGATCAACAATCCTCTGACAAGCATCCTTGGGTTTGCGCAGTTGCTGTTGACGGATAAAAATTTGGCTGCTGGTCTCAGGGCGGATTTGACCGTGATCGAGAAAGAGGCCAAACGGTCCACGACGATCATTGAAAATCTGCTAAATTTCGCGCGGCCCACCCCGGCAAAAAAAGTCGAGATGGACATCAACAACGTGGTGATGGCGGTGATGAGGGTGCTGGAGTATTCTCTGCGGACGGAAAAGGTTGATGTGAAGACGGAATACAGTCCGCACCTGCCCAAAGTCTTGTGTGATCCCGCGCAGATGCAGCAAGTGTTTATGAATATCATCATCAACGCGGTCAATGCCCTGCGGCCGAAGGGGGGCGTGCTGAGGATCAGTGCATCGCAAGATAGAGCAGAATTCATGCCGTCTGTGGTGGTGCAACAAAGGCGTGAAAATACGTCTCCTCCCCCCTTGCGGGGGAGGAACAAGGTGGGGGGCATGCCCGGGGACGAAGCCCCCCAGTACGAGGTCGTGGTCAGCTTCACGGATACCGGCGTCGGCATGAGCGATGAAGTCAAGGCGCGCATCTTTGAGCCGTTTTTTACCACGTCCTACAAGGAGGGCCGGAAGGGGACGGGGCTGGGGCTGGCAATCAGCTATGGAATCGTCAAGGATCACGGCGGCAGGATCGAGCTTGAGAGTGAAGTGGGGAAGGGGTCTGTGTTCAAGGTGATTTTGCCTGGGTTAGCGGGTTAACGAGTGTGCGGGTTAAGGTATTTAACTCGCTCACCCGCTAACATATTTACGCAGTACGGAGCGCATCCGAGAGCTGAAACGTTGCGTAGTTGGTGCGTAATAGGTGGAGACGAAAATAATGTCATTCAAGAAAACAGATGAGGATTTACAGTTGCCCTTGGGGGCTGTCTGGTTGATGAATTCCATATCTGAATATAAAGGAAAGCAGGAATTGTATTCCAGGCAATCGCCGCAGATTTTAAAAGCCCTTGTGGAAATGGCATTGATAGAAAGCGCAGAGTCATCCAATCGCATAGAAGGCGTGACAGTAGAAAAGAAAAGACTAAAGCCCCTCATCCTCGGCCATAGCAGGCCCAAGGATAGGTCCGAAGAGGAAGTGGCCGGTTACCGCAATGCCTTGGATTTGATTCACAAGAAGCATGAAAGTTTAGAGATATCCCCAAGGACCATCAAAGAATTGCACCGTTTGAGCCATGCGCAGGCGGGCGATGCGGGACAATGGAAGAAAAAAGACAATGAGATACTCAAGATAAATCCTGATAGGTCGATGGAGGTGATTTTTAAACCTGTCTGTGCTGCCTTGATCCCCGCGGCGATAGAGCAATTATGTTTAGCGTATAATCATAGTGTGGAACAGTTAAAATATCCCAATCTCTATGCCGTTGCCTGTCTTATTTTAGACTTCCTTTGTATCCATCCTTTTAGGGACGGAAATGGCAGGGTCTCCCGTCTGCTCACTCTTTTGGCGTTGTATCACCATGGATATGACGTGGGAAAATATATCAGCCTTGAGCGAATAATAGAGCAGTCAAAACAGACCTACTACGAAGCGCTGCAGAAAAGCTCCCGGCAATGGCACGAGGGCAAACACCAGATAGAACCATGGCTTTATTACTTCTTAGGGATGGTAAATTCCGCATACAGAGAATTTGAGCAGAGAGCAGGTGATGTCAAGGTCCCCCGTGGCGCTAAAAGCAGAATCATTATTCAGGCAATCGAGGGGCAATTGGGCACTTTCTCTATGTCCGATATAGAAAAGGCCTGTCCCGGCGTGAGCAGGGATATGATCCGGCTTGTATTTAGGCAATTGCAAAAAGAAAAGAAAATAACTTGCCTCGGCAAAGGCCAATCGGCGCAATGGAAACGAATGGGGTAGCGATCGTGCGAATGGGGTAATGAATGGGGTACCTGGCAAAAGAGCTGGTGGAAATAGGGCGCTGCCCCCTATTTCCCAGGAGATGCCATGTCGCGTTTGAAAATCACTGAAATCATTGCCCTAATCGTGGGGATCGCAGGACCGGTTGT
>CAZGMX010000164.1:0-2235 GCA_964526865.1 uncultured Actinomycetota bacterium
CTCCACCTTAGGCACTCTGTAATAGGCACTTCCTTGGTCTTTATTGATGAGACCCTCAAGGGGGGAGGAAAATTTATACAATATTTTGTGCGTACTAGAAATAATCCGATACCCATGATGTTTAATTATGTCCCCGGAATTCCTCCCATCACGATCACTCATGCCGCTAAATTTTTCCACTCTTCTAATATTTGCCGTGCAGACTGAATAAAATCAGGCAGTGCCTTCGCGACCGAGGGACTCACCCCCTCTTTCACCTCGTAGGGATTTTCCACCTCCATGGCAAGGATGCGAAGGTCCGTGGGAAACACCAGCCCCAACCGCTTGGCCATGGCCAGGACCTCCGGAATTCCCGCGTAGTGCGGAGACGGCGCCACAATTTTTTGAAAATCACCGGGGGTAAAACACAGGATCGTGCCGCTGGGGTGCCGCCCCGTCTTGATTGCATCCAGAAGGAGCGCGCGTTCGTATCCCTCCAGCATTTCCATGAGCGCCAAACCCGCCTCGGAGGACTCCACGATGTCCACGCCTTGGCGAAACTCCTCCTTCAGCGCGCGCGCCGCCAAAAGTCCGACGGCGTCATCACCTAAAATATCGTTGCCAAGGGCAAGCAGGACACAGCGGTTGGGGCGCACCGTTCTAGCGGCTCTCTATCGCCGGATTTCCTGGATCACGGCGCCCCGGCTGTCATGGACGCGCGCGACCAAGGGCATCTGACCCGGAAGAGAATGGGTGGCACAGGCATGGCACGGATCGTAGGCACGGAAAGCCATCTCGACCCGGTTCAGCAGCCCTTCGGAGATTTCTCCTTTATGGATCAATCCCTTGGCCGCCTTCTCCACACTCATAGCCATGCGGGCGGAATTGTTTTGGGTCGCAACAATCAGGTTTACCTTTTGAAGGATTCCGCGTCCGTCCGTTTCAAAGTGATGGAAGAGGGTTCCCCTCGGGGCCTCGACAACACCGACTCCCACGGCAGGTACCGCGGTCGGAAGAACGCGCAGGTCCGAACTCGTGATCTGAGGATCGGCCAGCAGTTCGTTCATCCGTTCGGCCGCGTAGATCATTTCCACAATCCGGGCCCAGTGATTGGCCAGGGTGTGGTGCACGGGTTTTCCCCCCAGCGTTTGGAACATTTCCTCGTATGCCTTTTGGGCCTTCGGCGTCGCCATCCCATCGGCCGTATTCAGCCGCGCCAGAGGCGCCACGCTGTAGATGCCGCTTGCCTCCCCGTCCGTAAAACCTTTCCACCCCACCTTTTTCAAGAAGCAGAATTTTGTGTAGGTCCAGGGTTCCACGTGCTCGGCGAGTTGATCCAGATATTGCCGTGGGGCAAATTTGACATACTCTTTGCCGGCAGGACTGACCACCCGGATTTGGCCGTCATAAAAATTGACCTTGTTGTTTGCGTCCACCTGCCCCATGTAATAGGTCTTGTGTGTGTAGTCTTCGGACGTGATGATGCGGACGTAGTCTGGATTTTTTAAAACGATGTCTTTAAAAACCCCCAGCGTAAAGAGGGCAAACTCCAGGCCGTCTTTGGCCAGCTGTTGAAACTTTGGCAAATCTTCGGGACATATTCCCTTTGCAACTCCGCCGGGCAGTCCCAGAACGGGGTGAATGACCTTGCCGGCCACGTGCGTGATAAATTCCCGCAGGCGCCAGCGCATCGAGATGACGTGCTTCCCGACATCCAGCCCCACCTTTTGGATCACGCCCAGGACATTGCGCTGGGCGGGCGGCGCGTCCGGTCCGACAATAAAATCCGGCCCCCCCAGGATATAGACGTGCAGGGCGTGGTCTTCCAGCATGAACGTGTTGTAACAGAGTTCCCGGATTTTTTTTGCCGCCGGGGGCGGTTCCACCTGATAGAGATCGTCCAGGGCCTTGGTGGAGGCCATGTGGTGGGCCATGGGGCACACCCCGCAGATGCGGCTGGTGATCTGCGGCATGTCTTCGGCGGGCCGCCCGAGGCTGAAGACCTCAAAGCCCCGCAATTCCGGCACCTGAAAATAGGCGCGGTCCACTTCCCCCGCGTCGTTTAAAAAGATGTCGATCTTTCCGTGGCCTTCCAGCCTGGTGATGGGATCGACGCTGATTCGTTTGGTGGACACGAGATTTCCTCCGGCGTTACTCTATGATTTCTTAAACTTCTTTCTCAACAGCGACTTGGCCAGGCCGTACCGGCACAAGGTCCCCACCGCATCCGGGCCCCACTGCAAGACTGTTTCAATT
>CAZGMX010000164.1:2245-6713 GCA_964526865.1 uncultured Actinomycetota bacterium
AGGGACGAGATGATCTTGGCCCCCGGGTCGCGCACCCGCGACGTGGGCCCAAAACAACCGGGACAGGGCATGTTGCCTTTGACGCACAGAGCCTCGCATCCGCCGCGAGTCGACGGCCCCATGCACACAACCTCCTGCGCCAGAAAACATTTATCCGGTTCCATCATTTTTGTGTGCGGCCGGCGGATGGCTTGAATGCTCAAGTCCACGGGCTTGGTATCCCGCCGCGGACAGGAATCGCACAGCGCCACATCGGGGGCCAACACAGACCCCTTGGGAGGAACATCGCCCCCCACCAGCGTCAAAACCGCCTGCTTCAAAATTCCAGGGGTCGGCGCTCAGCCGGGAATGACAAAATCCACCTCGATCACCTGATCCAACGAGCGCACCCCGCCGTAAAACCGGGGCAGCATCACCGTCCCTTGATCTGTCTTGAGTTCCGGCAGGGGCCGCGTCTTATCCTTGTTGTCCACACTGGGCGCGTCGTCGTAGACATATTTCAAAATTTGCTCGCGGTCAAACTGATTGGCCAGGGCGGGCACCCCTCCCAACTGGGCGCAGGCTCCGTGGGCCACAATCCAACGGCTCTTGCGGCGCAGAAGCCGGGCCATCTCTTCCTGTTCCGACGTCCGGATGCCGCCGTTGATCAGCGTGAAGAGAATGGAACCATCGCCCATCGCCTCCACGTCTTTTTTCTTGATATCCAAAGCCACCGGCCAAAAAACGATGTCGGCCAGGCCGGCGACGGTGAGGATGTCTTCCGCCAGATCGACGATGGATTCTTCACAACCGCCGCAGGAGGCGCACCAGTAAAAAGCGATTTTGGGCTTATCCGCCATGGCCACATCCTTTTTCTTGTTTTTCCTGCTCCACTTTCTCTTCCAGACACGCCATCTCTTTGTCCCACTCCTTGATCTGCCCCGGCAGGTCCAGCGGCCCCAGCATCCGGACAGCCGCAACCATCCCGTTGACAACGCGCTGAACCTTTTCCCCCTCCGCCGCCGAAATCCACTCCAGCCGCAGACGCTCTTCGCCGATCCCCATATCCTTGACGAGCCTCTTCAACAGCTCAAAACGCCGCAAAAATTTATAGTTGCCCTCGATGTAGTGGCAGTCGTTGGGATGACATCCGCCGATCAAAACGCCGTCCGCGCCCTTGGCAAACGCCTCCAGGATAAACTGCGGATCGATCCGGCCGGAACACATGACGCGGATGACGCGCACGTTGTCCGCATATTTCATCCGCGACACCCCGGCCAGGTCTGCCGCCGTGTACGTACACCAGTTGCAAAAAAATGCCACAATGCGCGGCTGCCAATCATCCATGGGTGGTCACCCCCTTGATCTCCGCGAAAATTTCCCTGTCGTCAAAAAGATTCTGGACAATGGAGCCCGACGGACAGGCGGCCGCGCACACGCCGCAGCCCTTGCACAGGGCCTCGTTGATCCAGGCCTTCTTCTTGTCTTCCTTATAGGAAATGGCCTTGTAGGGACACAAAGAAATGCACGACTTGCAGCCCGAGCAATCTTCTTCCAGGACGCAGGCCGCGTTAGGTTCCTGTTCGATGAATCCCTTGTCGATGAGGACCAGGGCCTCGGCTGCCGCGGCACCCGCCTGCGCCACTGTGTCGGGGATGTCCTTGGGCCCCTGACAACACCCCGCGATGAAAACCCCATCGGTGGACGTGTTGACGGGGGCCAGCTTGGGATGGCGCTCCAGGAAAAATCCTTCGGTGGAACAAGAGATATTGAACATCCGCCGCATGGCGTCCGAATCTGGATTGGGAGTCAATCCCTGCGACAACACCACCATGTCCACGGGAATCCGGCGGACAAATCCGCTCAAGGTATCCTCCACGCGGATCACCAGCCTGCCCTCTTCCTGGGGAATCACGGCCCAGTCGTTGATTTCCGCCACACGCCCGCGGATAAAGTGGACCCCTTCCTCCAGCACCCGGCTGTAAAACTCCTCATAGCCTTTGCCCGGCGTGCGCATGTCGATGTAAAAATTATAGACCTCGGCCCCCGTGTGCTCTTTGATCAGATGGGCCAGCTTCAACGAGTACATACAACAGACACGAGAACACCAGCGGTTGGTGTTTTCGTCCCGCGAGCCGATGCAATGGATGATGCCCACGGCCTTCGGTCTGATCCCGTCGCGGGTGACGATCTCTCCGCCCGTCGGGCCGGAGGCACTGACCAGCCGCTCGATCTCCATCGCCATATAGACGTTGGGATATTTTCCATAGCCGTAATCCGGGACCTTGCGCACGTCAAAGGCCTGAAACCCCGTGGCCACAATGATCGTCCCCACCTTGATCTCTTCCGTCCGGACCTTCTGATCAAAATCGATGGCCTTCCTGTCGGCGCACGCCTCCACACAGGACTTCTTGCATTTGCCGGTCTTGATTTGCAGGCAGGTCTGGGGATCGATGAGCACCACCTGCGGCGTCGCCTGCGGGAACGGAATGTAAACGGGCTTCCTCTTATTCAATCCAAAATTGAATTCGTCGGGGAACTTGCCCTCCTTGAACACGCAGGCCGCTATACACTCCATGCACCCCACACACAAATCTTCCTTAATATATCGTGGCTTTCTCCGGACCTGGACGGTGTAATTGCCGACATAACCCTCTACCTTTTCGATCTGGGAATACGTCCAAAGCGTGATGTTGGGATGCCCTTTCACCTGGGACATCTTGGGGGTCAAAATACACGCCGCGCAATCCAGCGTGGGAAATGTCTTGTCGAACTTGGCCATGTGCCCGCCGATGGTCGGCTCTTTTTCCACCAGAAAGACCTTCTTGCCGGCATTGGCCAGCGTCAGGGCAGCATGGATTCCCGCGATGCCCCCGCCCACCACCAGCACATCGGGATGGATGGGAACCTTCTTGTCCTCCAGCGGCCAATGCAGGGCAACCCTCTGGACCGCCGCACGGGTCAGGTCGATGGCCTTTTGTGTAGCCCCCGCGCGGTCTTCGTGCACCCACGAATCGTGCTCGCGGATATTGACCATCTGAAAATAGTAGGGGTTGAGGCCGCCTTTTTGGACCGCATTCCTGAATGTGTGTTCGTGCAGAAGCGGAGAACACGACGCGACGACGATCCGGTTCAAGCGGTGTTCTTTGATGTCTTTCTGGATCATCTCCTGGCCGGGATCGGAGCACATGTATTTGTATTCACGGGAGAGAACGACGCCGGAAAATTTCGCGGCGGTCTCGGCAACGGCCTTCACGTCCACGGTCTTGGCGATGTTCCATCCGCAGTGGCAGATATAGACACCGATCCGGGGGACCTCCCTTACAACCGTATCCTTTGCAGCCATCAGACGATCCCCTTTGCCGCAAGCACCGGCCCGGCGGGCACAATTCCACGGTGGATGGCCAACTCTTCTTCGGACAACCCCAGGGCCAGCCCCAAAAGCTGAGTGAAATACAAAACCGGTATGGAAATTTTTCCAAACCGGCTGCTGATCTTGTCCTGATAGCCATCCAGATTGAACTGACACAGGGGGCAAATGGTCGCGATCACATCCGCGCCGCGTCGAACCGCCTCTTTCAGAAGAAAATAGGCAAGATGCTGTCCGACCTCCGGAACCGTCCCCGTCTCGCTGGCGCCGCAGCAGCGGGTCTTCAAAGGATATTCCACGACCTGGGCCCCCGCTGTGGTCAGGAGATTGTCCATCACCACGGGGTTGTGCACATCGTCAAAAAAGGCGTAGGGGCGGACAATCATACAGCCGTAGTGCGGGGCAACCTTCAGCCCCTTCAGAGGTTTTTTGATTTTTGACGCGATTTCTTTCAGACCGATGTCGTTGGATAAAATCTCCAGAGGGTGACGGATTTTCGCCGTGCCTTTATAGGTCAGCCCCGCCTTTGTAAGCGCCGCCCCAACCACATTCTGCGCATCCGGATAGTCCCGCATGTATTGCTGGGTCTTGTGGAGTACCATATAACAAGAGTTGCAGGGGGCGACCAGATCATCCTTGCTCTCTTCGGCCTTGGCCAGATTGCGCCCTGTCAGCGCAAAGGCCTTCATTTCGTCCATGTTCATGTACGCCGTCGCGCCGCAGCAATTCCAGTCGTCGATCTCTTGCATCTGGATATCCAGAGCCTTGCAGACCGCCAGAAGAGATTCTTCATAGGCCCGTCCTGTGCCTTTGAGCGAACAGCCGGGAAAGTAGGTGTATTTTCTCACTTCCGCCCCCGCTTGATCTTGATATGGTCATCCACACTGTCCAGAATGGTCCGCAATTCTTTCCGTTTCTTGATCATGTCAAAAAATATTGAAAACCGGCCGGTGCGCAAAAGACCCAGGCCCAAATGGGTTATCCCAAAGAAATTGAAGACGTTGGTCCGCATGAAGAGAATGGACACAAGCCAGGACTCGGTGATTCGCCCCAGCCAATAGATCATCCGGTAAAATTCCTGTGCCAGAATTGCCATGGCGCATCTCTTGGGGCGACGTC
>CAZGMX010000165.1:0-2574 GCA_964526865.1 uncultured Actinomycetota bacterium
GGTTGGTCCATGCTCCAGAGGGTGTTGCTCGGGCTGTTGGTGTCGGTGACGGCGGTGGTTTATGAGCGTGGGCGCGCAATTCGCCGGAAGAAAAGAGAGGCGGCGTTCCGCGCCGCGATGGCCAAAGAAAAAGTCATTGCTCGCAACGACCTTTATCCGACGAGATCGCCACGCCCCGGCTTGAAATCCTCCGGGGCTCGCGATGACGGGGAATAAAGACGTCATTACGAGGAGGTCCGAAAGCTTTCGGACCGACGAAGTAATCTCGTTGTTCCTACGGCCGGCAAATATATTTCTCATCGCCCGTTTCTCTGATGTGGTGCCACGGGCGCGGAGAGAGGGACTCCACACATAATATCTGATACAGGTGGTGTATGATGTTTTTATCTAAAAAAATAATTCTGGGCGGTTTTCTTTTACTGGCTCTCTTTCTTTCCTTGCAAGGCTGTGCGGCGCCTCCTGAGGGTGGTTCTTCCATGCCCTGGTCGCGGCCTGAATCGTGGGAGACAGAAGGAAAACTGGCGCCTGGGGTTAAATTCTAACGCGCCGGGTTCATGCACGATTTTCCTCGATCTATTCCGGGTGCAAAGACGGGCTATTTCCGTTCTGCCGTTGTCTTCGCCGTGACGACGGTGTTTATTTTGACCCCCGCGTGGGCCGGCCCGGCCGGCAAATCCACTGCGTCCGAACACCGGGTCGCCAGAGCTTTGTGGGTTGAATGCGAGGGGACCAATCGCACGCTGGATTCCGTTTCTCGCATCGACACCATGATCCAGGACGCAAAATCCTGGGGCATTGACACGCTTTTTATTCAGGTCTATCGCGGTGACCGGGCCTGGTTTTCCTCCGGTGTCACCGACGACACCCCCTGTGAGAAATTTGAGAAACTGGAAAAAAGGGACATGCTCCAGTATCTGCTGGACGCGGCCCACCGGCAGGGAATCCGGGTCCACGCGTGGTGCAACGTGTTCCGGGTGGGAAAGGATCCCAAGGCCAACATCATCAAAAATTTGGGCCGGCGGGTGGTGACGTGCGACAACAAGGGTCGTTCGATGATGGAGTACCCCCAGTTGCAGCTGCCCGGCAAGGACAACCTGTATTATGAGGCGGATGGAACGGGCTATTGGCTGGAGCCGGGAGATCCGGATGTCCAAAATTATTTATTGAATGTCTTGCGCAAACTGATCACCAAATATCCGGCCCTCGACGGGGTTCAACTGGATTTTATCCGCCTTCCGTTTGTGGTGCCCTTTTCTCCCGGTGCCCGTTTCCCCAAGGGGATTACCTATGGTTATGGCCTGCGCAGTGTGGAGCGTTTTCGGGCGCACACGCGATGGGATCCCCTGAAGTGGGACGGCGCCACGGCCAGTGCCCAGGCCTGGGACGATTGGCGCCGGGACCAGATCACGGCGTTTGTCCGCAAGGCAAGGAAGGCCCTCAAGGAAATCCAGCCGCGCGCGCAAATGTCCGCGGCGGTTTTGTGCTGGGGGGACCGGGCTTATTTGACGGCGTTTCAGGATTGGCGCGGTTGGCTGTGGGAAGGGGACGTTGATTTTGTCGCCATCATGAATTATAGTGTGGAGGCAAAACTCTCGTCTTATGTGACCAGGACGGCGCTGGCCTTTGCCCGTGTGCGGCCCGTGTGGGTGGGCCTGGGGGCGTATCTGCTGGGGACGCGGGAAAAGGTCTTTTCTCAGCAGATCCGGGACACGCTGGGCCAGTTGGTGGAAAACAACAAGGGCGGGATCGGATTTTTTTCCTATGATTCTCTCAAACTGACGCCCCATTTGGTGAACGTCATGAGAAAGGGATGGAAGGAGTGGTCGCGGTGGGGGACATTCGTCCGGATCCAATGGTCAAGCTGGTGGTCGGCGTTCTGATCGGCCAGGATCAGCCGGTCGATGTGGTGCGGGATCGTCTGATCAAGGAATTTTGTTCCATCGACTCCCAGAGCGAGATGTGGAATTTTACCTATACGGATTATTACCAGGATGAATTGGGAACCGAAGTCCGCCGGACGTTTTTTTCCTTTCAAAAATTTATCTTCGCAGGCGATTTAGCGGAGGTCAAGCGCAAGACTAATGCCATCGAACAGGAGTTTGCCGTAGCAAAAAAGAGGCGCGTGAATCTCGATCCCGGATATGTGACGTTGAGCAAGCTGGTTCTGGCGACGACCAAGGACGGAAGTTACCGGGTGTATATCGGAGACGGAATTTTCGGGCAGGCCACGCTCTACTTTGAAAAAGGCTCTTTCCGGCCGTGGAACTGGACGTATCCCGATTACCGCGACGAACTTGCGATCACGTTTTTTGATTTGGTTCGCGCCAGATTCCAAAGCCAGTGCAAGGAGGGGTATGCGGAGACGATCAAAATCGACAGGCCCGCGATGGCCTTGCCGCAGCCGGTCCGGTGGTATCACAGACTGCCGTTTCTGGTGGTGATGCTGTTTTTTGTCATGGGACCTTTTGCTCTGCCGATGGTGTGGAAAAGTCCCGTATTGCGCAGGCCGGCCAAGATTCTGCTTACCGTTTTGACAATTGCCTGGACTGGTTATATCATCTGGTTTGTGATTTC
>CAZGMX010000165.1:2628-6697 GCA_964526865.1 uncultured Actinomycetota bacterium
ATATAGAGAAATAGGAAGGATAACATCCGATGCCGGCCGTTAAACCGTTTCGTGGATTGCTGTTCGATCAAACCAGGGCGCCCATTGCAAAAGTAGCGACGGAGCCCTACGACAAAATATCGGTGCCCATGCAAAAGGAGTATGCGCTCCGACATCCCTTCAATTTTGTCCATCTCATCCTGGACGCCATCCATCCGTCGGACGACGCAAAAAACAACCGGTACACGCGTTCGGCGCGCCGCCTGAAAGACTGGATCCGCCGGGGAGTTCTCCAGCCGGATTCCGAGCCGGCATTTTACCTGTATGAGCAGACATTCCGTGTGCGCGGGTTGGGAAAGAAAACGCGCCGAGGAATCATCGGCTTGATGCGTCTGGAGAATTTTTCAAAAGGAAACGTCCTGCCGCACGAGCACACCCTGGCCAAACCCAGAAAAGACAGGATGTCTCTACTAAAGGCGACCAAAGCCAATTTGGAGCAGATCTTCCTGCTCTACGAAGATTCAAAACAAGCGCTGGAAAAGAAACTGGAACACTGGAGCAAGGGCAAGCCCTTCATGCAGTTTGATGACGACAAGGGCGTACAACAGCGCGTGTGGAAGATCACCCGTCCGGCAGACCGCCAGGCTGTTTCCAGGTTTTTGAGTGCGAGAAAACTCTTCATCGCCGACGGACACCATCGCTATACCATTTCCGAGATGTTTCACCGCAAGGTGAAGGCTTCAAAGTCTTCTGCCGCGCTCAAAGAAGCAAGTTCCTGGCGGATGGCGACGTTTGTGAATATGTACAGTCCCGGGCTGGTGATCCTTCCCACGCACCGCGCAGTGGCAATGCCTTCCGGCTGGGATTGTTCCCGTCTGTTGGAGGACCTCCGGGAAGATTTTGACGTGCAGGAATTGTCCGTGCCGGCCGATTTAGTCAAGGCTGCCGGGAAGTTGATGGCCGGAGTGCGACGGGGGGGTGCCAGCGGCCCCTGTTTTGGTTTGCTGACAAAAAAGCGGATGGCCGTACTCACTTTGCGCCGGGATGGCCGGCTCAAAGAGCGTCTGAGGGGGTTGGAAAAGCAGTTTCAGGCGCTAGACGTGGCATTGCTGCACCATTTGATTTTGGACAAGCGCATGGATATTTGCTCAAAAAGTGTTGAAAAAGGCGGGCAAATTTCTTATATTAGGGAACCCGAAGACGTTGCGCGCAAGATTTCCTCGGGCGAATGTTCGGTCGGTTTTCTTCAGAATTCCGCGGACATTGAGCAGGTGAGACGGATTGCGCGGGCCGGTCAGTGTATGCCCCAGAAGTCAACGGACTTCTATCCGAAATTGTTGTCCGGCTTGGTGGTTTACGATATGGAGGGGAGGGACGCATGAACAAAGTACCCGAACGGCGCAGGATTCTTTTGGTGGACCGCAAGGCCCAGTTGAAGTACGTGGGCATCGTCACCGCCACAGTGCTGATCGTCAACCTCTTGATCGGGTTTTGTATTTATTTTTCCGTATGGAGTTCTCTGAATGCGGAGTATTCCAAAATTGTGATTGCGCAGAAAATCCAACTGGTGGAGCGGATTCATGCCTACCAGGAGGCCCGGGCCGGCCACGCCTCTGCTGCCAAGCGCGTGGAGGAAGAGGCGGATCTCTTGAGCGACCACCTGCTGGGCCAGCTTCGGGACAGCTTCCGTTCCGCCCAGATGAAACTCCTGCCGATCCTCGCATTGTTGCTCCTGGTTGTGATCTTTGAGGGGATTGTCATTTCCAACCGCATCGCCGGGCCCATCTACCATGTGGAACAGTCGCTGGAGAAGCTCAGCCAGGGAGACCTGACCGAGCACACCAAGTTCCGCAAACGGGATGAGTTCAAGATGCTCAGTGACAAGGTCAATTTGGTGACGGAGCAATGGGGATACAGCCTTTCCAGCGTAAAAAAGCATCTGTCCAAAATTTCAGATGCGGCGGCCGATCTCAAGCAGACGCTGGGCCGCTACAATCCGGAAATGGAGACGCAGGTTAGCGCCAAGGCCGAGCAGATTTTGAAACGCGTGACGGACTGCAACAACGTGCTGGCCAAATTTACTCTGCCGCAGGAGTCGCCGACAGAGGCGGAGAAGAAACAAGGGTAGGAAATCCAAACGCCGGAGCCCGTGTGGAAAACATCACCAATAATGCGGCCCTCATCGATCACACCCTGCTGGATCCCACCGCGACCTTGAAGCAGGTGGAAAAGCACTGCTGGGAGGCCGTGCGGTACCGGTTTCATGCGGTGTGCGTGCATCCCAGTTACGTGCGCGTGGCCTACAAGATTTTACGCAACACTCCCGTGGAGATTTGTTCTGTCGTTGGGTTTCCCCTGGGGGCCAACGACATTGCCACCAAGGTTTTTGAGAGTCTTCGGGTGGTTGAGGGAGGGGCCCGCGAAGTAGATTTTATGATCCATCTTGGGGCGGTCAAGGCCAAGAACTGGAAGTACGTTGAGCGGGAAATCCGGGAAATTACCCGCCTGCGCGGGCCGATCTACAAGGTGATCATTGAGTGCGCGCTTCTCAATCAGTCCGAAAAACTCCATTGTTGCCGCATGATCAAGAATTCTGCGGCGCATTTTGTAAAGACCTCCACAGGGTTTGGGATTGAGGGCGCAACAAGCGCGGACGTCCGGCTGATCCGGAAGGCGGTGGGGCAAAATTTTGGTGTGAAAGCGGCGGGTGGGATACGGGACGCGGCGGCTGCCGTCGCGATGTTGAAGGCGGGCGCCAACCGCCTGGGAACAAGTTCCGCTGTGAATATTTTGAAGCAAATCAAAGACAGCGTGTGACGAAGCTGTCGAAAAACTATAACAAATTGGACTATTAAATAATCGTACTCCTCCCGCAGGAAAAATTGTCCTGCGGCTCAGCCCATGTCCACCTCAGCCACTCAAGAATCCACGGTGCAACGGACTCCGCTTTACGACTGCCATGTGAAGCTAGGCGCCAGCATGGTCGAGTTCAACGGATGGGAAATGCCCATTCAGTATGAAGGTATTTTGGCTGAGCATCAGGCGGTTCGAAAATCGGTCGGCATTTTTGACATTTCCCACATGGGCACGGTGGATATTTTGGGGCTGTCTTCGCTGGATTTTGTGCAGGAGTTGATCACCAACGACGCCTCCCGCCTGACGGACGGCAGGGTTCTCTACACGCCTTTGTGTATGCCATCCGGCGGTGTGTTGGACGATATTCTGGTCTACCGCGTGGAGAAAAAGCGTTTTCGCCTGGTGATCAACGCGGGCAACCGGCAAAAAGATCTTCAATGGATTCGCTCGCTGGCCGAGAAACACCCGGTGGAAGTGCGTTCGATGAGCGAGGAACTGGCGCTTCTTGCCGTGCAGGGGCCCAATTCCAGGCCTCTTTTGCAGGATATCCTGCATCTGGATCTGGAGGCTCTGGAATACTATCACTTTTTCTTTGCGGACTGGAAGAATGAGCCGATGATGATTTCGCGGACCGGTTACACCGGCGAGTTTGGGTACGAACTATTCCTGCCCAAGGAATTGGTCGTGGATCTCTGGGAGAGTTTGCTGGCCGGGGGTAAGCGCTATGGGATCAAACCAATCGGCCTGGGTGCGCGGGATACCCTCCGGATGGAGATGGGATATTGTCTCTACGGCCATGAAATCGATGAGAACACCACGCCGCTGGACGCGGGCTTGTCCTGGACGGTCGCGCTGAATAAGCCGCATTTTGTGGGCAAAGAGGCGCTGACGGCGCAGCGGGACCGCGGTGTCGAACGCAAACTGGTGGGACTGAAAATGGAAGACCGCTCGATTCCGAGAGCTGGGGCTGAACTTGTCCGCGGGGGCAGAGTGATAGGGAGGGTCACCAGCGGCGGATTTTCTCCGTCTCTCGGGCAGGGGATCGCGATCGGATATGTGCCAAAAGAGGCTGCGAGGGGGGGACAGAATCTGGAAGTACGGATCCGGCAGGCCGATCATCCGGCCCGGATCGTCGACCAGGATGAGCCGGTGCCGGCACTCGGGACAGCGGCATCGCTTGCCAGGGACATACCCTACCACGTTGTACACGATGTGGCAGGAGGAGCAGTAGAAG
>CAZGMX010000166.1:0-6687 GCA_964526865.1 uncultured Actinomycetota bacterium
CTGAACAATGGATGCATAGAGCTGCCCCAACAATTTATAGGCCGCCGGCAATTTCGGCTTGGCGATCATCATGCGGATGGCATGGACCTTATCCGTCAGTTCCTTCTCGTTAAGGGGAATCCGCTCTGCTCGAATGTATTGTTTCGTCACCAGCCACGCCATGAGATAATTGCCCATTAGATTGTATTCCAACAGCACGGTCCGGTCGTCCAACAGCGACTGGATTTCCGGCACATCGATGGACACCCCCACCTTCAGCAAGCCGAAATCGGGATTCTTTTGTCTGATCTGTGAGAGCAATTGTTCACGTTCCTCACGCAGAGCCGTCAGCAGTTTTTCAGCCCCTTTGTCACCCAGGCATTCCAAATCCTCGATCCGTTCGGCGAGGATTAGTTCTTTAAACCCCGAGAAGACTGTCTCTGACTGCCAGAAGGTAGTTTGGATCTGGGCATCGAGCAGATCCTGCAAAACGCGTGACTTGATACTTTCGGACACCTCCAGCGCCTGTTGGATTGCCCCCTTCTCCAGCAACACCTGCGTCAGCAGCCGGTACACCGGTGATTTGTCCCCCATGAACGATGTCTTTACCATGTCCTCCTGCAGTTTGGTGCGCATGGCCTCGATGACCACAACGGCCTCTTGCAGACACGTGATGGCCGCCTCAAGATAACCCTGCTCCATGTTGATCTGAGCAAGCTGCTCCAGACACTTCCAGACAATATTGGGGCTCTGGTTTTGTTGTGCCACCCGCAGGGCCTGCTCGTACAGGGCCCTGGCATAAGGGGCATTCGCCTGCCGGGCATACAGCGCCATAAAATAGGAGGCCAGGGCCTTGCCATACCGCCAATGGATCCTGGCGGCCTCATCGTAGGCGGATCGCAGGGCCGCCATTCCCGCCTCCAAGTTCTTGTCCATGCACGTCACCGCCCCCAGGCAGATGGAGGCCGCCACCGACATCTTGTCCGCGAACAGCGCGGGGAGACAGCCCCCGTTTGGGATGCGGATTTTTTTCAGGCGATCGGCATTTTTCTTGGCCTTGCGCAGGCTTTTTGTCGCGCCGTCGAAATCCTTCTCCAAGAATTTTGTGATGCCGTCCATCCGGTCCTCGTGATACTGCTCCAACAACGTGACAAATTCCCGTCCAAAAAACACCACACCTGCCTCTCTCATATCTTTATTGATGTCTAGTTTTGTCGCGTCATAGAAGTCTTGAGGGCCCTTTGCCGCACCCGGCGACCCAACCGCTTGGGGAAAGCTGAAGGCGTCCTCCAGACTCTTCATCCAGCCCCGATGGTCATCTAACGCGACAACATAATAACGTTCTTCCAGATTGTTGCTGAAATGCCATTCTTCGTTGAGCCGTTCCAGCAGGCGCCGGGTCGCTGCTTCCTTTGACGCCGCCGCGCGCGCCGCCAGGTACTGCGTGACCGTTTTCTGGATCCGGGACCGAAATGGAAGGTAAATCAGGGCACAGACCACTGCGGCCAGAACAACTACGGATACAATAAGGATAACGGTTCTTTTTTTCATTAAAATCATCTTGCCCTCATTTTAATCTGTTAGCGAGTATGCGAGTGTGCGGGTAAGCGAGTTAGCGGGTTTTAACTCGCACACTCGCGTACCCGCACACCCGCTAACCCATTCACTCGCTAACCCGTTCACCCGCTAACTCCCTAACTCACCTTCCATCCCCCACCAGATAAAACGCCGCCCAGTAGTAGGGATGCTTCTTCGTCTTCATCATCTCGATCTGCGCCTGCCGCAGGGCCTCTGCCTTGCCCATCTTGGCCAGATTTTCGTAAAGTTTTCCCATCAAGAGAAAAGTTGCGTTGTCATCCACCTTCCAGAGGCTGACGACCACGCAAGCGGCTCCTGCGTATAAAAGGCTGCGCGTCAAACCAAGCAGTTCCGACCCGCCGCGCAGATCAACACGCCCCGTTTCACAGCCGCTCAATATCACCAGTTGGGCGTTGAGCCTGAGTTTAAAAATCTCACTCACCGTCAGTTTCCCATCGTTGGAGTCATCTGGCGCTAAACGCACACAAGAGTACATCGCATCTCCTGTCTCTTGTTCTCCATGGCAGGCAAAATGGATGATGTCATAATTGCCCATGATTTTCTTTGCGATCGTTTCGGTCGCCTCTTTGCGCAAATAGGCCTGGGTCTGAGGGAATCTTCCGGCGATGTTCTTGACCTCCATCTGCGCATTGGGCAAGTCTGCCTTTGCATCGCCGCGCGGCATCAAAGACGGCTCCCATTTCGGGAAATGCTCGACGATGTTTTTGACTTCCAGTTCTGTGTTCGGCAAATCCATTTTTGCGTCTTGGAGATCAGGATTGCCAAACGCCAGAATAGTTTTTGCATCTCCCTTCTTTTTTGCCATGCAGTATTGCAGAACAGTGAACGCGGGTTCAATCGAGATCGTGTGATTCTCCACCAGGAATTTACCTTTTGCATCCATGAGCGCCGCAAAAGGAAGGTGATTCAATACACCGTCCGGGACAATGATGAGATTCTTCCCTTGAATTTCTTTCTCAAAAGGCTTGATGATCGCTTCATACAGCTGCCCCAAAAGCTTGTAGGCCGCCGGCGACTTGGGTTTGCCGATCATCATGCGTATGGCTTGAATGTTTTGAGCTAGTGTCGCCGGATCGATGGGAATGTTCTCGATGCGCACAGAATTCTTGGTGACCAGCCAGGCGATCAAACGTTGTCCGTCCTGTACCGGATTGTATTCCAACAAAACGGTTTTCTCGTCCAGCAAAGCCTGGATATCGTCCACATCCGCGGATCCGCCCACCTTGAGCACGCCAAAATCCGGATTGTTCTGCCGGATTTGATGAAGGACATTTTCATATTCCTGCCGCAAGGCGCCCAATCGCGACTCGGCCTCTTTTCCCGGTGTGCCTTCTAAAGATTCGATATTTTCTGAAAGCACCTGTTCCCGTATATACCAATAGTTGCTTCTCCCGCCGTGAACATCGGCGCTGTAGGCGGCATCAAGGAAATCCTGCAACACGCGTGATTTCTCGGCTTCTGATACCTCCAGGGCCTTGCGAATATCTCCCTTCTTCAGCAAGTCCTGTATCAATGTCTGATACGTAGGTATTTTATCGCTCATGAAATAGCGTTTCTCAAAATCCGTTTTCTCTTTGACACGCATGAAATCGATGCTCATGACCGCCTCTTCCAAAAGAGATATTCTCGTTTCCAGGAATTGATCATCCGTATTTGTCCAGGAGATCATCAAACAACATTTCCAGATAAAATGGTGGATTCGGTATTCCCGGGCAATCTCCAGTGCATTTTGAGCCAAGGCCTTTGCGGATGGAAGCTTTGCCCATTGGGCATACACGGCCATGTAATAGGCCGCCTGGGCCTTTCCCCAGTACCACTTGATGCGGGCAGCCTCCTCGCCGGCTGCCCGCAAAGCTGCGATGCCGGCATCCGTTTTACCACGCGCGCATTCCGTTGCCCCCAGGCAGATCGCCACTTCCAAAACCATCTTGTCTACAAACAGGTCAGAGACGAGATCCTTATTTTTCATGGGAAAGCGTTTCAGTTGTTCGGCATCCGTTTTTGCCTTGCCCAAAGAAACCCTTGCACCTTCCATATCCTTGGCCAGGAATTTTGATAGACCGTCCGCCCTGTCTTGATGATATTGCATGAACATGGAAAAAAACTCTTTACCAAACAATGCCTCGGCCTGTTGTTGGTCAATGTCCGCCTTTGTTGCATTAAAAAATGCCATTGTGTCTTTTCCCTGATCTCCGGCCCCAATGAAAGGGGGCGAGCTAAAAAATAATTCCACCGTATCCATCCAGGCGCGGTGACACTCGTGAATGATGACAAAGGTCATTTCCTGCTCGGGACTGGAAAATGGGGTGCCGGCCGGGCTCAAGTTTAAGTTTGGGCCAGCAGGGGAAGGAGAGGCATCCCCTTCAACGACTAGCAGGAATGAACCCAAGGTCAGACAGAGAGAAACCAACAGAACAATAATAAACAAGATGCGTTTCATTGAAGAATCCTTTATTGATAGCGTGTGGAAAAACTACGGGCGCGATGATAAGCTAGTTTTTCCTATCCGCTATCCGCTCCACGCTATATGCTGATCATCTCCCATCCCCCACCAGATAAAACGCCGCCCAGTAGTAGGGATGCCGCTTGACCTTCATCGTGGCAATCTGCGCCTGGCGAAGCGCCTCGGCCTTGCCCATCGTGGCCAGATTCTTGTAGAGGTTGCTCATCAACAGACTTGTCGCATCGTCGTCCACCTTCCAGAGACTGACGATCATGGATGGCGTTCCCGCATACAAAAAGCTGCGCGTCATCCCAATCAATTCATCTCCTGGGCAAAGTTCACTCACCCCGGTTTCGCACCCGCTCAATATCACGAGCTGGGCATTGAGTCTGAGTTCAAATATTTCTCCCGCTGTCAGTTTCCCGTCGTTCACTGCATCAGGCGCCAGCCGGAGGCATGATTGCACTCCACATGCCGGATCCATTTCACCGTGACAGGCAAAATGGATGATGTCGAAATTGCCCATGATTTTCTTGGCGAGCGTTTCGGTCGCCTTGTCACGCAAATAAACCTGCGCCTGGGGGAATATTTTGGCGATATTTTTGACCTCCAGCCGGGCATTCGGCAAATCCAACTTTGCGTCTTGGAGGTCAGGATCACCAAATGCAAGAACGGTCTTGGACCGGCCCTTTCTTCTATCCATACAGAATTTTAACGCGGTGAAAGTGGGTTCAAGACAGATCGTGTGCTTCTCCACCAGAAATTTACCTTCTCTGTCCACGAGCGCCGCAAAGGGCAGATAATGCAGGATCCCGTCCGGCACGATGATCAGATTCCTCTCTTGAATCTCTTTTTCAAAGGGCTGGAGGATACCGTCATAGAGCTGGCCCAATAGTTTGGTGACGGCCGGCGTCTTAGGCTTGCCCATCATCATGCGTATCGCCTTGATTTTTTGGGTCAGGGCCGGCGTGTCGAGCGGAATTTTCTTGCCCGTAATGGAGTCCTTGGTGACCAGCCAGACGAATAAATATTCCCACGTCGTGTAGTATTCCAACAGGACGGTATTTTTATCCAGTAGCCCCTGAATCTCATCCGCGTCCGCAGATCCGCCCGCCTTTATCATCCCGAAATCCGGATTGTCCTTTCTGATTTGGGCAACGACATTGTCGTGCGCCTTTCGCAACAGAGCCAATCGAGTCCCGGAATCCTTTCCTTGCATATTTTCCACATCTTCGATTTTTTCACTGAGCACCTGTTCCTGTGTCAGCAGACTGTCATGCCCCGCACCCCAGAGTTTGAGAGTGCGGGTAGAATCCAGCAAGTCCTGCAAGATGCGGGATTTTGTGTTTTCTGAAACCTCCAATGCCTTCCGGATTTGGTTCGTCTCTATCAGGGCCTTTAACAGCCATTGATAGACCTCGAGACTGCGTCCCACGGAAAGAACTCTGTCCGCATCGGATTCCATCTTGGTACGCAGAAACTCTATGCTGGTGATGGCCTCCTCCAGAAGACTGATTGCCGACTCCGGCGCGCCTTCCCGAAAATGGATCGCGGCGAGACGCAGACAGCATTTCCAAACATAGTGATGAATCCTGTTTGCCCGAGCCATGTCCAGGGCCTCCTGGTACAAGGCCCCGGCGGAGGGGAGTTTCGCCCATTCGGCGCAGTGGGCGATGCAATAGGCCGCCTGGGCTTCCCCCCAATGCCACTTGGCCCTGGAGGCCTCGTCGCGAGCGGCCCGCAAGGCAGCCATGCCGGTATTGACGTTTTTGCGCAGGCACTCCGTCACGCCCAGGCAAACGACTATTTCCAAATACAGCTTTTCCACATACAGAGGAGAAAAACACCCCTTGTTTTTCATGGGAAGGCGTTTTAATTTTTTGGCATCCGCTTTCGCCTTTTTTAAGGAAGCCCTTGCCCCTGTAAAGTCCTTGGTCATGAACTTGCAAATGCCGTCCGTCGCGTCTTTTTGATATTGCATGAACATCCTGAAATATTTCTCGCCAAAAAATGATTCGAGCTGGGGCCGGTCGAGCGAGGCCTCTATGCCTTCTAAATTCCTTCGTATGCCATTTGCCCATTCTGTGTTCCCCATGGAATTGCAGTTGGTAAATATTTCCTCCGGTGTTTTGATACAGCCTCGTTGGCATATCTGGAAGGCGTTGAAGGCATTCTCCTGCCGGGGACTGCGGAAAGACAGGATCGCGTCGCTTTCTTCTGTGGCGGGGCGGGAACAACCGGCGCCGAAGACCGCACACCAACACGACAACAGCACGGTAATAAAAACGCAGGCAATTTTGAACTCACGACTCGCGAGTTCACGAATTGAACGGGATGAATTGTTCTTATGGCAAATTCGGGTTAAGTAATGTGTCCCCATAACTCCTATCTTCCATCTCCCACCAAATAAAACGCCGCACGGGTCAAAGAAAATCGCAGCCTACCGCAGCCCCGCGATCCGGCCATCCAGATCCTCAATCTTTTGATGGAGGGTCAGCCACACCTCCTCTTCCCTCTCGATGAGTTTGGCAAGCTCCTCATAGCGCTCGTTGCGCTCCCGGGACCAGGCCATGGGGTCTTCCACAAAGGAGTTGTGAATGGCCTCCCGCTCGCTCTTGAACTGCGCGATCTTTTCCTCATTTTTTTGAATCCGGGTCTTTATCTTT
>CAZGMX010000167.1:0-4370 GCA_964526865.1 uncultured Actinomycetota bacterium
CTCCTGGCAAAAATTCGAAAAACCAAAACGGATGAAGAACTTTCGCTCTGGCGCAACCGGTTACTGACCAGACAGACGGACAAGCTGGTTCCTCTCATTCAGGCCGCTCTTCCCCGAGGCAGTGATTCGTTCCTTGCCATATTTGATTTTGCATGGATTCAAGGGGAATTGGGGCCGCATCCAAATACCGCACTCGCGCTGGAAGAACTGCAATCCCTGCAAACGGAACTTATCCGGCGCATCAACCGCGCCTCGGGTTTGGATATCATGCGTTACAGAATACAAGAAATTACGTCCAAAGAATATTTATGGATTGGCAATGCCGCTAAGATTCTCAAGAAATTCCTTGTCCTCTTGGATGGGGTTCGGGATCCCGCTTCCCTTGTACGCCACATTCAAAGAGAACAGGAAAGGCATTTTGCCTCACTAAACAGAGGCAGGCCGGTACCCCTAAGCATCGCCGCAGAACGCTTTGAAATTGCCGCACAGCCCGATGGCCAGCTTGTCATGCACGTGGATGAAATCTCCACCGCGCGTGTGAGAACCATAGGGGAAATGTTCAACTCCCCGGACAATCCGGAATTTATAATCCTTCTTCAGTACCTGCGCATGGCGCAAGCGTCGACACGCGATCTGAGCCGTAGAGGCGGCCCCTCAGGACAAAAACCTTTTCACCTGAGAGACCTGGAACCATCGACACAATCGCTACTGGAGGGTCAAATCAAACGCATGTTGCGACACCAAGGGGCCGACGCTCTTCCTGCCGAATGGGTCGACATGCAAGAAAATGGGGTATTGTTTTTCGACAAGAAAAACTGGACCACAGAATATCTCCTGTTTGCACTAAACAATCTTGTGCCTCCGGATACCGTTGAACTGATAAATTCCGATATCCTGGACAACAAAACACGGGAACAACTTTTCGTGTCACTTCGCGATGTCCCTTTTCCTTTTCTTCTGTCCTTAACATTTAGGTGGAAAAATCGCTCAATCCCCGTGCTGTTTTCTGCTCTCGACCCCTGGAATCCGAAGTTCAACCCGGACCCATATACGTCCGTCCAAGATTTTCCTTTGCCGCACCGGGCTTTTATTCCCGCTGTCGCTGTCCAAGAATTGCTGACGGCCGGGCCCCGACCACTGGAACCCGCAAGAGATCTGACGGGGGCAAGCCTGTGAGCACACCTTCTCTCATAAAAAAGATTCTGTGCCTTGTGACGCTTGCCGCGTTTTGTCTGACCTCGGCACCGGGCCGCATCCACGCGACCCCTAAAACAAATTTCTCCCAGGAGGCCCTGGCGCCGGAAAGCGCGGCCAAAAAGATAGGCAGAGAACTTCAAAAAATGGAGATTGCCAAAAGGGCGCTCAAGAATGGGCGGTTTGTGGAGTTTGAAACGGCAAAGGCGCAGGAACCCGTCCAAATCGGCCCGTATTTTATTTGGAAATTCATGAAACACCCGGAGCAGGCGGATCAATTGGCGCAAAAATGGAGGGAGACCGCCTTCGTCTTGCGCACCCGCTACCCGGCCGCCTCAAAAACCACTCCCCGGATATTTCTCATTGAAGCGGAGAGAGAATCTCCGGAGGCATTGCATCCGCACCTGATATCGGCACAAGTGGACGGCAGTGAATGGGACACAGCCCTGTCCTGGACGGAAAAAGGCTCCCGGGAGGAGGGGGGCAAGAGAATTTACATGACTGCGGATCTGATGCTGGATCCGCGCGCCACGCCGGACATGCTGGCTCGGCTTATCGTCGATACTTTGGACACCGCAAAGCTGGCGGTGTGCCGCGATTTTGATTCCATCGTCTGGGACGACAGGGATCGGGTGAGAGTGCGGGCCGCGTTGGAACAATCAAAAATCTACGACGCCATAGCCCAAGGCCCGGATTTCATCCGCCATTTTGACGCGATGGAACGGCGCGCAAACCACGGCCTCTGGGAGAAAGAGGAGACCGCTATCGCCGCGGTTCGCACGAGAATCAGGAATGAGCGCCCCGACCTCTGGGAGGCGTATGAAACTATCCGCGCGCGTTGCTCGGATGGCACCCTCCGGCCGTCGGAGCTGCCGGAGGAATTGTTGGCAGCGCAGAAAATGTTCTACGACATCACGTACAAATATTTTATCTCCGCGGACGGCCTGAGGCTGTGGATCGCGGGACGCAGCGATGTGGCGCCCTATTTCCCGACGTACGGAACAGCGCTCATCAAGAGTTTCCCCGAACTGTTTCTAAACCCGCTCATCTTTGAGCACGCTGAGGCGCGAAAAAACAGGGACGACGCCGTCGAGGCCGTTCATTACCGCTTTGCCACCGAACCGGAATTAATAAATCTATGGAGAGACTATGTTCATCTCCTCGGCAGGATGCGCGCCGGAGATCTTTCCCCTGAGTTGTTCCCCCCCGATGCCTTGACAGTGCGCGACCAGTTGACGGCAATCGACCGGGAACAACTCAATGGCTGGCACTTGAGGACGTTGATCGATTACGACGAACCGTTCGGCGGTTCATTCATCCGCCTGCTGGTCGAATCCCTTCCTGCCATCGGCCTCACTCCCGTGGGATTTCAGCACAAAGGGGGAAAATGGGGCAATCAGGATGACGCCGGCACGGAAGTGCGGTGTACCTTCGCGCGCCATCTGGGAGATCTGTGGAAAAAAACGATTGAGGTGCGCGACGCAATACGCCGGGGAGAGATCGACGCGGCGGATTTCCCGGCCCGGATGACAGAGATCATGGATGCGTATTATGCGATGGACTGGTATGAGTACGCGAGGGAGAAACCCCTGGATCCTTCGAAGGTGGAGCCGGGCAAGAAATATCTGGGACTGGAAAAGGCTTTGACAAAAGAAGAAACCCCGTTTTGGGAGGCGCGCCGCAGCAAAATCTTCAAAGATATTCTTCCTGAATTTCCGTGGACACCGATCGGTTTTCATGAAAAAAACTGCTGGCACGACCCGCAGGATGTCGCAAACACCTTGCGCTATCGAATGGCCAGAAACACGGATTCTGCAGAACTTTTTCTCAAGATCTGCCAGATAGAGCACGATATCAAGGATGGAAAATATCAGGTGGATGAGTTTCCCTTGGAGTACGTCACGGTGGTGGACACCCTTCTGAAGACATTCGACGCAAATTGGTTCATGAAAAACGCGGGGTCCGAGGTCTTTGTGGACGAGACAAAGCCCGGCGGACGGCGGTCGATGGAAGACGTTCTCCACCTCTGTTTTCCCCTCTTGGAACTCAATCCCGTCGCGATCGGCATTCAGGGGGCGTGGGGCAATCCCGTCATGGCCCCCAGGGAGGTTCGGTTCCGCCTGGCGCTCAAGGCACCCGAATTGTGGGACGCCTACAAACAGGTGGAAATACTCATGGGAGACGGATCGGTACCGCTGGGGATATTTCCTCCCGAACTCATTTACGTTGTGGAAGCAATGCACCGCAGTCTGCGCCCGGCTTTCCTAAAAAACGCGTCCAGCGGCCTTGCCCTTGAGGGCCCTCTGAGAAAAGGGCGCCCGTCGGCATTTCACCATGACCCCTTCACGCTTGCGGCCATGAGTTTTCCCAGCATTCCGTGGTTCAAGTCAAAATATTCAGAAAAAGCAGAGGCCGAAGAGACCGATGAGAACGCCGCCCTTTTGCTTCAATACAATCGGGCCGTTTCCGGTCTGGAGGGATTGCAGCCAGATCGGTGGACATACCGGGATTTCAAGAAACACGTGGCGGCGGTCATCCAGAAAGGACAAGCCCTGAAGGAGAAAAAAGCCCTCCAGGACCAGGAAGAGGCCGAGAGCATAAAACGCCGGAAAGAAGACAGAAAAAGAAAGGCCCTTGTTGCTTCGTCAGCCGGAATGGATCCTTCTGCCAGAAAACTTGCCCTGGCCGGTATCGTGCCGGAGGATCTGTCGGCGTTTCAAAACTTCATCCGTGCGCAATCGGTTTTCCTCCTGCGCAGCCAGAACAATCTCGCGCGCGCGTTCCTGGATTATTTTGAGAAGAACGGAAATCCCGGGCAGGAAACACTTGGGCGGCTCTTATATTTGTTCTGGCAGTTTGATCCCGCGGGGTTCAGGCAATTGATCCTGGATGGGTTTGATTTGAAATCGCGAACAAGACTGTATTTTGAGAGCCTGTTTGCCTTTGTTCCGGAGAAGGAGAAAATCCAAGGGATACTGCCGGACGGCTTCATCGCGGAGAGAAAGGCGCTAAAAATCTGGGTCTCCTCAAACCCCATGTTGGCAAGACTGGCCGGGGAGGAAAGCGGTTTGCACGGGAAATCCCCGAAAGATACTGCGGGCCATCCCAATCCAGTGCAAGAAGAATCCGGCACCGGGCCGGTTCCTTCTCCGACCCCACGTCTGCCAACCATCTCC
>CAZGMX010000167.1:4380-6686 GCA_964526865.1 uncultured Actinomycetota bacterium
TCGATGCTTTTAAAGTTCTTAAAACCGAAGAGGGCCGGACACTAATTGGCGAATGGATACATCAATACCCCAATCAGGGTGAATCGAAAAATCGGGATGCCATATCGCAAGTGATCAGTTATCTTAGCCACCCCGCCCACCGCAATGGTTATTCCGTCACAAATGTCCGCAATGTCTTTTCCGGAATCCTTGGCGATTTGAGCACCCGGGCACGTCCGCCAAATGAAAAACCTACTATTGAAACTCTCTCCGCAGTAAAAAAGGAAGAATTTCTCAGGCCGCACATAAAGGGTCCGGTGTTTGCCGACGTTGGTGCGGGGTTCAATCTTCTTGCCGCCAGAACGCTTGTGTATCGAGCCGAGTATGAGACCCCGGTTCAAGAAGCATACGGTTTTGAAATAGGAGACAGAACCGGGATGCCCCATCAGAAAGGGCTTCATTTTATATGCATGCAGGATCCCACGAAGATCGTTTTTGCCTCCGATACTGCCGACACAGCCGCGCTAATCTGCGTGCTTCATCATGTCAATGTTGATTTAAAAAAATTCTTAACAGAGGTCAAACGCATCATAAGACCGGGCGGGCGATTGGTCGTCCTCGAAGATACGTTCAGCCGCAGCCTTGACCCCCAATGTGCGGACACACACTCGGAAACAGAGAGCAAAAAAGTCATCGAATACTTTAAGCAATTAAGAACGGACGAGAAATGCCTGTCGTTCATGCATTTTGTGGATTGGTTCACCCATCATTTCATCAATAACTCAACGAAACCCCTGGATTGGGGAAATTACAGAAGCATGAAGGGATGGAGAAACCTTTTTGAGAAGGCCGGTTTTGAAGTGGTCAGAGAACAGTTTGCCGGATTTTCTTCCTTGGGATCGAGATATTCCCTGCCCAGAGGCCTATTTGTCCTAAAAAAACCAATCAAAACCGCCCCGGCCGTACTGACTCCAGGCAACAATGCAGTCGAATGCGCCCTGTAATTAGGGACAGCAACCATGTTTTCTTGGCCTCCCTCCCGGTAAAGGCTTCAACCTTTTTGCAAATCTGTGCTCCAGCCTCGCCACAAATTCCGCGGTACCCGAAGGCCGCCCAGTCAACGTGTTTGCCCTGATTTCTTTTATCGTGTCCTCTTCTCCCTTTTCTTCCAAATATCGCTCCCAGTTTTCTATCGCATCTATCGCCGGAATCTTCCCCAAATGCACCCCTTCTGAAACACTCTCGCCCTCCGTGTGCGCCCTGGCACTGGAATATTTCCACATCTGAGCCCGCGAGACTAATTTTGCCCTAACCGGGTTGCTCTCCACATATCGCAGTGCCTCATAAAAATGCCCGTCCTCCAAAGGACACGAATAGAATCTCCCCTGCCACAAATGGCCTGTCTTTCCATCTTTCTTATTGCAGTATTGAGAATAGCGCATATGACATAAGTTGAGGGCCTTGGCTATGGAGTCGGCTTTGCGCGGAACAACGATGAGATGGATATGATTCGGCATCAGACAATAGCCCACGACCACCAGTTCATATTTCTTGCTGTATTCATTCAGCCATTCTAGATACTTATTATAATCCTTTTCGCCGCCAAATATCTCTTGCCCATAATTGCCCCGCTGGGTGACGTGGTGGGGACAATCTTGCAAAACAACTCTTCCTATTCGAGGCATGTTTCTTGTCCATCCCTTCGCGATGGAGAAAACATGGTAGCTGTCCCTATTTTAACGGCGGCGTAGGCGACGACGCTGGAGTAGTCTCCCGTGACGTCCCCGGAATTGGTGTAGCCGGCAAGCTCGGCCTGCGTGGCGCCAAGCGCCTTGGCGGCGGCCAGCATGATGGCCGTTGGGGCAAAGCCGCACATGCTGACATTGTGCTGGGCAATCCGCTGGAGCATCAGGACGGGGTCCAATTTCAAAATAGCCTCCAGGACTTTGGAGTCTTTGGCCTTTGACGTCTTGGCGTCCTCAAAGTGATTCATGTCGGAGGAGGCCACGAGGAGGACCTCTTTCCCCCACTCTTTCACGGCTGATGCGATCCCCTCACCCACCCGCCCAAAGATGACCGGATCGAATCCCCCGATTTCAATAGGTACGATCTGCGTCTCGGGGGACAGATACTGAATGAAGGGCACCTGAACTTCCAGGGAGTGTTCGCCGTCGAAGGGGATATCCGAGGCTTCCAGGTCGGGACAAGAATCCAAAATGAGTTTCACCAATTCCTGCCGGATTTTGACGACACCCAGCGGAGTTTCCCATCCTTCACGGCAATCGATGGCGTAAGGCTCGACCATCCCGTGGTGATTAACCCGCAAA
>CAZGMX010000168.1:0-6685 GCA_964526865.1 uncultured Actinomycetota bacterium
AGGTATCGCAAGACACACGGCGGCTCTCCTTTTTTATGGACCGGGCGGATCCCACCAACTGTCCCAGGGAAATTCCCCCGTCGTTGGGAGGAACACGCTGGTGCCAATAGGGTCTCAATCCTTCTTCCCTCAAACGCTCCACCGCGCGCTTGGTCAAATACCGGTTTTGGAAACAGCCCCCAGAGAGGACCACCCGTTCTTCCTTGAGCAATTTTGCGACCGCAACAATGATTTCAGCCAGGGTGTTGTGAAACTTGGCCGCAATTTTCCCCGCGGGAATTTTTTCTTCCCTGTCGTTTAATATTTCCTGCACCATGGGCTCCCAGTCCACAACATAGGTAAATTCCGGAAACGTTTCGGGGGAAACAGCGGGCGTATCCGGAAAAGGGTCGGACATCCCATATCGTTTGATAATTCGATCGTCGGAGAGGTCCATAGAATCGACGATTTGATACGGATACACCTCCCGGCCCTGCGATTTTGGAATGGCAAACTCCAATTCCATTGCCGCCTGTCCTTCGAAACAAATCGTCTGGCAAAGACCCGTGATCGACGCCACGGCGTCAAACAACCTGCCGGCGCTGGATGTGACGGGGGTCTGCACCCTGCGGTCCAGCATTTCTCTCATGACATCCAATTCCTGCTTGGAAAACGCGCATTGGTCCAACCAATCGGTCATGGCAAATACCCTTTCCCCAATACATTCGTACAACAGGCCCAGCGCCGTTCGCCGCGGTTCTTTGACGGCCTTCTCTGCCCCCGGCAGACAAAAGGTTCGAAAATGGGCCGCACGGTGATACGTCGCGGAACCAACTCTAAAAAATTCCCCGCCCCAAATGGTGCCATCGTCCCCGAATCCCGTGCCATCCCAGGACACGCCCAGCATCGTCCCCTCAAGACCATTCTCCGCCGCGCACGACAGGACGTGTGCGACGTGGTGCTGAATCTTGGTGCAGGACAGACCGCTCTCCATGGCGTACCGGGTGGAACGATAGCCGGGGTGCGTATCGCACACCACCCTCCGGGGATCCAGGTCGTAAAGCCCGCGCAAATCCCGAACCGCTTTTTGGAACGACTCCCAAGCCTGGGGCGTCTCCAAGTCCCCGAGATGCTGACTCACAAAAACGTGGGTCCCTCGAGAAATGGCCACGGTGTTTTTCAAGTGGGCGCCCACAGACAAGATCGCCGGCAGTTCCTCTCGCAAAATCACCGGCAGGGGCGCATAACCCCGGGCACGCCGCAGGACTTGCTCTCTCCCCAGCAGCACCTGAACGATGGAGTCATCCAGCGCGCGCACGATGGGCCGGTTGTGGACTAAAAATGAATCGGCGATCCCCTTCAACCGGATGAGAGCCTCCCGCTCGTCCGTGCAGAGGGTCTCGTCAGAGACATTGCCGCTGGTCGCAACGACGGGAAAACCCAGTTCCCTGGTCAAAATATGGTGCAAAGGAGTGTAAGGCAGCATGACGCCCCAATACGGGTTGCCGGGCGCAACCGACGGCGCAATATCCGCCGGTCTTTTTCTTCCCCGATTCAATAGCAACAAAGCCTTGCGGCGTAAAATTACAATCGGCGACTGGGGCGACGCAAGGACCCGCATCTCCAGCGGGTGAATGTCGCAATAACTCGCCGCCATGTCTTTGTTGGGAAACAAAAGCGCAAATGGCTTCTCCTCCCGCCGCTTCCTGGAGCGCAGACGGCTGACCGCGTCGTCGCTGCGTGCATCCACCATCAGATGAAATCCCCCCAGCCCCTTGACCGCAACGATCCGCCCCGAACGAATCTCTTCGGCGGCCCGGAGCACGGCATTGTGGCGCTGGGCTAGGATATTCCCGTCCGAATCCCAAAATTCCATATGCGGCCCACAGGCCTCACACGCATCGGGCTGCGCGTGAAAACGCCTGTCGCGCGGATCGTCGTATTCCCGCCGGCATGCCACACACATCGAAAACTGCTTCATTGTCGTGGACAACCGGTCGTACGGAAGGGCTTCCACAATGCTGTAGCGCGGACCGCAATTAGTACAATTCGTGAACGGATACAAGTAGCGCCTGTCGGCAGAATCAAAGCACTCTTTCAGACACTGCGGACACGTGGCAATGTCCGGCAGGATGAGGGCCGTCTTTTCCCCAACCACGCTGGGCCGGATTTCAAAGGTGGAATAATCCACCGGATCCAAACAGGAGAATTCCAGACTGTGGACGGCAGCGCGGGGCGGCTTGTTCATCTCCAACAGGATCAGAAATTTTTCCAGCCGGCCGGGCAGTCCCTGCACCTCCAAAAGCGCCCCCTGGCTCGAATTGCATACCCAGCCAGTCAGTTTCAGACGCGCGGCCAGCCGGTAGACGAATGGGCGAAATCCCACTCCCTGCACCGCGCCCCGGATGTCGATGCGCATCCGGCAGAGCGACGTCTTTCCTCCTGCATGAGACGGATGAATCAGCGCCATGGCCTATGTCTCCACGTCCACACTCTTCAAGAGGATTTCCTGGGCATGGGAATCGGCCGTATCGTTGGACTGCTCGATGACCAGGCGGGCCCCCGCGGCCAAGGTATTCGCCGCCGCATGGACAAAGTGCTCACTGAAATGCGCGGGAGAAATATGGGTGAACGCGCCGAGCCGCACGTACACGGCCGTTATCCTCTTCGCGTTTTGCGCCTTCGCAACAGTCTCGATGGCTGACATCAGATTCGTGATCAGGGACATTTCGTGCATGGTCTTCTCTTAAATCAACGCCGTTTGAATATCCTCGACGACTCGGTCCAGCAGGACGGGCAGACTTTTTTGGACTTCCTCTGAAAGCCCGGATTTCGCCTGAAAATTCTTTCCCTCCACCCCGCAGACAATCATCCGCGGCGGCAGGCGATTCAATACCCGCGCAAGCTCAATGGCCTCCGCCACACTAAAGGCATGGGTGGAATAATGAAAGAATTTTGCGGGCACATGCTGGGCGTGGGCTTCGAGCCGGTGGATCGTGCCTGGGGCAACGCCGGATGAAACCGCATCGATCAGGACAACGGCGGGAACGTCCTTCCACGTCTCCATCAATTCCGCCCCTTCCCCGCTTCGCTCCACCACCAGGACCCCGGGAAGGCGGCGTTCCGAGAGACGCCTGGCTGCTTCCAAACCCAAAGCGTCGTCGCCCCTATAGTCATTGCCGACCCCGATCACCAGCACCCGGGGAACAGAACGGTCCCTCGCGTTCATGCCTCTAGGCGCCCTTTTTACAGGCTCCCAAGTCGATCTGCGCGCTCACCATGGTTTCTCCTTCCGCGCGGGCCAGGCGAAAGCCAAGTTTTTCGCAGATCCTCTGCATTTCCTTGTTGTCCGGAAGCATCTTGGCGACAATGCGCGAAAACTTTTCCGCACGGCCAACCTGGATGAGCCGCTTCAATATTTCCGTCCCCAACCCGCTGTGCTGAAACTCGTCACTGACAATCAAGATAAATTCCCCGGCATCGGTCGCGGGCAGTTTGCTCAGCCGTCCCGAGGCGATGATCTCGTGCTCCTTGGTTTTGGAATTCACCCGGTCCGCTACCAGCGCAATCTCGCGGTCGTAGTCATTGAAGCAGATGCGCGTCAACCGCTGATGCGCGACGCGTTCATTCAAATCGATGTCCTGAAAATAATGGGCGTGAACCGTCTGCTCGGAGAGCGTCTTGTGAAATTTAACCATCAAGGGCTCGTCCTCCGGACGGATCGGGCGAATCATAACGGACACGCCGTTTTTCATCGTCCAAGGAGACGCATATTGTGAGGGATACTGCCGGATGGCAAGCTTGGGCAGTTTGTCCCCGGGCACGTCCGCGTCGTACAAAATCACGCGCGCATCCAGCGCGATCATCCGTTCGGGTGAAATCACCAGCGGATTGATGTCGATTTCCTTGATCCAGCGCTGTTCCACCACCAGCTGGCTGAACAGCACCAGCGTCTTTTCCAGCGCCTTCAAATCCACAGGCTTGCGCCCGCGAACCCCCTTGAGCGCCTCAAAAATACGGGTCTGCTCCATCATGCGGCGGGCCAGTGTCGTATTCAACGGCGGCAGGCCCAACACCCGGTCTTTATAGACTTCCACCATCTGACCGCCCGTCCCGAAAAGGAGTACCGGTCCAAATTGCGGATCGATGCTGGACCCAATGATGATTTCGTACCCCTCCATGCGGACAAAGGGCTGTACCGTCACCCCCTCAAAATGCCCCAGCCCCGCTTTTTCATTGACTGTTTTTTTATTTGCCTTAAATGCGCCCTCCACGGCCTGGGCATCGGCCAGATTCAGATGGACTCCCCCCACGTCCGTTTTGTGCGTGGTGGTCTGAGAGTGGAGGTTTAGCACGACGGGGAGAGGCGTTTTTTTTGCCGCGGCCGCTTCGTCCGCGGCGCTTGCGGCAACGTGCGTCTCCACCGTCGGAATCCCGTACGCCGAGAGCAGTTTCTTGGATTCAAACTCCGTCAGAATCGTCCGGCGCTCTTTGCGGACCGCAGCAATGATCTCCCGCGCGGCCGCAAGATTGGGCCCCGATTCGCCGGCATCCGCGCCCGCCAGCGTCGGTGTCTCATAGAGGCTCTTCAAATGGTAGCTGTATTTCCACATATAATAGAACACCAGCGCCGCCGTATCGGGATGCTCAAAAACCGGGATGCCGGTCTTTGTCAAAATGTCCTTGCCCTCCTGAACGTCATTGCCGCCCATCCAACTGGCCAACACGGGTTTGCCCTCTATTTTTGCGTAGGGCTTGAGTTGGTCTGCGGTCAGCGTGGGATCCGTCATCGCCTGTGGCGTCAAAATCACCAAAAATCCGTCCGCGGAAGGATCTTTCGACACGACATCCAGCGCCTTGGCGTAGCGGTCCGGCCCGGCGTCCCCCAGAATGTCGACGGGATTGTTGTGGCTCCAGTGCGCTGGAAGAAATGCGTTGAACGCCTCCATGGTCTTGCCGGACAGATCTGCAAGTTTTCCGCCGGCCGTCACAATCTCGTCCGCGGCCAGGACTCCCGGCCCCCCGGCGTTGGTCAGGATGGTAAGGCTCGGTCCCTTGGGGCGCGGCTGTTTGGCGAAGGCCTCGGCCATGTCGAAGAGATCGGAGATGTTGTTGACGCGCAATACACCGCAGCGGCGAAACGCCGCGTCCAGAACCTCATCGCTCCCCGTGAGCGATCCCGTATGCGAGGCCGCCGCCTTTGCCGCCGCATCCGTGCGCCCGGCCTTCAACACGATGATGGGTTTGTGAAGAGACACCTCGCGCGCCGCAGAAAGAAAGGCTCTGGCGTCTCCCACCGATTCCATATAGATGAGAATGCTCTCCGTCTTCGGATCGTTGCCCAGATAGTCGATCAGATCCCCCCACCCGAGGTCCAGCATGGACCCGATGGACACAAAGGCGCTGAATCCCACCAGTTCCCTCAGACTCCAGTCCAATACGGCGGTACACAGCGCGCCGCTCTGGCTGATGAATCCCACGTTCCCAGGACGGGCAATGTCGCTGGCAAAGGTCGCGTTGAGACCGCTGAAGGGATTCATCACCCCCAGGCAGTTGGGCCCGATGATTCTCATACCACCCCTTTGCGCCTTTTCCTGAATCTGCGCCTCCAGGGCGGCGCCTTCCGCGCCACGCTCTTTAAAACCGGCCGAAATGATGATCGCCCCCTGAATCCCGCCGGCCACACACTCGTCGATGATTGCCGGAACCGACGGGGCCGGGGTGGCGATCACGGCCAAATCCACCTTGTCCGGAACGGCCGCGATGCTGGGATAGGCCTTGATGCCCAGCACGCTGGAACGCTTTTCGTTCACGGGATAGACCGTCCCGCCGAACGGACTGCTCACCAGATTCCACAACAGCGTGCGTCCAACGCTTCCGGCTTTTTCCGTCGCCCCGATGACGGCCACACTCCTGGGCTTAAAAATCACGTCCAGAGGGTTTTTTCGTTCCCGCCAAATATCCTGCGATGGATCCGCCGTTTTCCCCGTTGTGTTCATCACGTCCGCGCCTCCTATTGCCGGTCGATGTTGAGTTTCAAAAAGTGCGTCGCGCAGGAGATACAGGGATCGTAATTGCGGACCGCCTGTTCGCACACCCACGTGAGCTTGTCTTGCGGCAAATCGACGTTTGCGCCGACAAAATGCAACAGATCGCTCTCAATCGTCTTTTGGTTTTGGGCGGTCGGGGGGACAATTTTTGCATCCCCTATCACGCCCTTGTCGTCGATCCGGTAGCGGTGCACCAAGAGCCCCCTCGGGGCCTCGCTCCCGCCATACCCCATGCCGGCGCGCGGCACGACACCAACCGCAGGCTCCTGCGGCGTCTCGTAGGCGCCAAGGATGCGCAGGGCCTCTTCACAGGCGTGAACGGTCTCCACACTGCGCACGATGATTCCCTTGAACGGATTGTTGCAGGTGGTCCCCAACCCCGCCGCGCGAGCGGCTTCCCTGGCAGATGGCGCAAGCTTGTCGAAATGGAGACTGTAGCGCGCCAGCGGCCCGACAAAATAATTGCCGTGTTCCTTGTGCACCGACTGAAGCGCATTGGAGTGTTCGACGTGAAGTTCCTCAAAATGCTTGTCGTAATCCTTCATCGCGATGTCCAACCCCTTGCTGGACACCAGCCAGTCGCACATGACGGGATATACCGTGGGGTGCGACACCGAAACAAACTCATTATCCTGCTGAAAATCCGGAAACATGAG
>CAZGMX010000169.1:0-3213 GCA_964526865.1 uncultured Actinomycetota bacterium
CCACTCCCGCGCTCTTTTATTGTATCGCATCTTTTCTCTCAATAAACGATTTTCCGCACAGGCCAGATCGTCCGTAATCTTTTGAAAGCGCGCACCGTCCTGCGCCCCGGCATCTTGCGTGTCATCGGCATCCGAATCGGCCTGGGCGTCAGCAAATTGCAGGAGGCGGGACACATGCTGTTCCATCACGGCCTCCAGGGCAGCCAAATCCTGCGACAAGCGGTCCTCTTCAAGATGGGGGTTCATCAGCCGTAGTGTCAAACGGATTTGGAGCGCGGGTATTTGCATCTCTTCAGGCCAGGTTTTCAGGCCATAGCGCGCGGCAATCCGGACAACGGCATTGCGCTGGCGTGTACAGCTTCTCACAACCAGCCAGGCGCTTTTCGTCTGCCTCTCCAGGGCATTGCACTTCTCCTGTTCCTCATGGAGAAACACCCCCCCAACCACTGCAGCCGCACAGACCAGAACAAAAAAACCGGTCAGACTGATTCTGGAATGCGGTCGACTGGAAAAGGGGGACATCGTCAAGCCTCCTAAGGACGGGTGGCTGGAATTCGATGATGCGGCCGTTGATCGCCACGCCCCTTGGCCGCCGCGCTGTGTCCTGGCATATATTTCTTCAAACTCTCCAGAAGCAGCCGGTTTTGCTCTCGTTTTTTTACGGCAATGCGGATATAGGAAGAATCCAAACCGCGAAAGTTTGAGGTATTACGGATGACGATGCGATCTTTCAGCATTGCCAGATAAAGTCTGCGGGCGTCCATATCCTTTGCGGTGATCTTTATCAGGATGTAATTGGCGCAACTCTCCATACTTTTCAACCCGTCGATTTCGGACAGTTCGTCCAACAGCCACTGCCGTTCTGTTACCAGCCATCGGCGGGTCCGAACGGCAAATTCCCGCTCAGAGATGAGCGCCTCTCCCACGGCCTGGGCCAGGGCGTTCACGGCCCAGGGTTCCTTATAGTGTTCCAGCCGCCGGATCCATCCCGGACTGGCCACCGCGCATCCCAGGCGCAAACCCGCAACGGAGTAAAATTTTGTGAAGGACCGCAAGACAATCAGGTTGGGGTATGTTTCACTCGACGGCATACAACTAAGTTCGTCCGGATTTGGCAAAAAATCAATGAACGCCTCGTCGATCACAAACACAGTTTTGGAAAATTGCCGGGCGAGATCTAATATCAAATCCCTGGGAAGAATCGTTCCGGAGGGATTGTTTGGATTGCAGATGAAGCACAGGCCGCCGCGCGCAAAGACTCGCAGGTCGTCCTCTGTCGGCTGCCAGGAAAACGCACGGCGCAAATCCATCCACGAATGCATTGCCCGGCCATCCGCCAACCGCACAGCGCGCTCGTATTCACCGAACGTGGGTCCCAGAATAAGGGCAGAGCCGCCCCGCATCGCGCGGGCAATAAGAAAAATGAGTTCCGTGGACCCGTTTCCAACCACAATGCTTTCGGGAGAGACATTCCAACAGTGCGCCAACGTGTTTCGCAGTGCTGAACTAGACGTGTCGGGGTAGGGGCCGATCAATTGCTGGGATTGGGCAATGATTTTCCGGACAATTTCAGGGGGCCCCAGCGGATTGATGGAACTGGAAAAATCCACCAACCGCGATGGATCCAGATTCATGTCCTGGGCCAGCTTTTGAATTTGACCGCCATGCTCGGCAATTCCGGCAGAATCTAAGGCCGGATCAAAAAGAGTGCCAGACATAAAATCTCCGCCATTTCATTGGTTGCGCCGAGGACATCACCCGTGTATCCCCCCAGAAGTTTCTTCGTGAAGAAGAACGCCGTCAGCGCGGCCAGAAGGACCGCCGACCACAGGAGAAGCCCGCCGGTCCCGCATCCCGCACAGACGATCACAAGCGCGGAAATCAGCACAAACCATCCGTCCACTTTTTTTACACCTCGCACAAATGGGCTGGCCAATCCCATTTTTCTGGCATAGGGAAACCACACCACCCCCACCCCCATGGACATCCTGCCCAGCACACTGGAGGCGATGAGCGCTGCCGGCATCATATTGGAAGGCATGTGGGCTAAAATCTCCCAGCGGATCAAGACATCAAAAACAAGGGCCAACGTCCCCATCGTGCCGATCCGGCTATCTTTCATAATTTCCAGCATCCGCTGAGGATCCCGGTGTGACAGCAGGGCATCGGCGCTGTCCGCCAGACCATCCAGGTGAAGGGCCCGTGTCAGGACAACCCCTGTCAGTACCAGGCTCAAGGCCGTCAGAGAGGGCGCAAGACATCCTTTGAGTACGATGTACTGCCCCCACAAAACTGTCCCGATCAACAAACCGACAATTCCAAAAAAACGGACACCGTGTCCCAAATCCTCTTGCCTGTGACCGCCGACGGGAACCACGGTGAGAAAGCCCACCGCCGCGAAAAAACCGCGCATCCATCCGGCCAGAACAAAGATTTTTTTTTCCAGCGACATGCCCCTGCCCCTATTTTATTTTCAACGCCACACCTGCCACAACGAGGAATACGTGATCGGCTGCGGCGGCGACCATTTGGTTGACGTCTCCCAGAACATCCTTGAATTGGCGGGCCAGGGCGTTGCGACTGATCAACGACATGCCGACCTCGTCTGATACGACCACCCAACGTTGTTTTGAGCGCTGAATGTGCTGTAATAATTTTCGCATCTGGTCCAATATTTGGGCGGATTCCAGCGGTTTTTTTTGGCCGGCGGTGCAATGGCCCACCCACGTGGTCAGACTGTCCAGCAGAACCCCTTCGTTGCCGGCCGTGCCTATTTTTTTTAGACCTGCTGTCAAATCGGCGGGTTCCTCCACCAGCTTCCAATGCCGCGGCCGGTTTTTTTTATGATACTCGATGCGATCTTTCATCTGAGAATCGCAGGCACTCCCCGTCGCCCAATAGATCACTGCGGCATCCGGAAAAAAAAGATTTTGCGCGAAACGGGTTTTCCCGCTGCGAGAACCTCCCAGGATAAACGTCAATGCGGGCAGCGATTTGGACACTTTGGGCCTTACCCCTTCGGTAGGCGGATTTTTAGCCCGCCCTTGCGTGCCTGGACCTTCCACTTCCACAGATACTTCGCCAGGACGTCAAATTCCAGATTCACCCGGTCAGAGCAACCGTGCACACCCAGCGTCGTGACGGCCAGCGTGTGGGGAATCAAATGGACGCTCAAAGAATTGGGGCCCGTGCGGACGACTGTCAGGCTGACAC
>CAZGMX010000169.1:3284-6616 GCA_964526865.1 uncultured Actinomycetota bacterium
ATTTTTCAAGACGCGATGGAAAAGAGACATAGAGGATTCTGTCCGCTCCCTTTTGCACGATCTTCGCCACCCGGCCGGTGCAGTCGACATGCCCCAGCAAAAAGTGGCCGCCGACGCGCTGTCCGGCCACCAGGGGACGCTCCAAATTAACGACCCCGCCTTGCCGCAAGTCCCCCAAATTGGTCTTGCGAAGCGTCTCATCCAGTAAGTCACATTCCACCCACCGCCGTCCCAGCGATCGCGCGGTCAAGCAAACGCCGTTGACGGCAACGCTGTCTCCTCGTTTCATGCCGCGCCGCAGTTTCGCTGGGACAAACAGCCGCAGGGTTGTGATCCTGCCGGACTTTTTCAGCGCCACCACCTTCCCCTGCGCCTCAATGATTCCTGAAAACATACGTTCCCCATTAAAGATTAAATAGTGACAGCAACCATTTATTTTATTTTAGCCGGTCTTCCTCTGGGTATGGCGTGTAATTTTCTATCCAATTTCACTTCCAAGTCTTCTATGAACGACAACGAACCTAAAGGACGGCCGGTCAAAGTTGATTTCCTGACATTGTCTATATCATCTGAAGGTTCCAACGATCCAATATAATGCTTCCAATCCTTTGAATTCATATTGATATAATCAAAAAGGTTTTCTAATTTTATTATATTGCCTCCGGGCTTGCCGCTGTGCTCCAAAGCGCTGGACCACTTCCAATCCCATGGTTCTTTTACTATACCGGCCCTGACAGGATTCCTCTCAACATATCTAGCGGTGCGTATTACGTGGCCCTCATCTAAAACACATGAATAAAATCTGCTCTGCCACAAATGACCTGCCACATTTCTTTTCCAATTGTAATATTTTGAATATTGCGCATGAGCGTAATTAAACGTTTTTGCTAGCGACCCCTCATCCTTGGGGATTACCACAAAATGGGTGTGATTTATCATTAAACAATACGCCAATATAGAGGCACCGCACTTCTGGGAGTATTCCTGAACAAAAACAAGATACTTTTCCCTATCTTTATCATTAGAAAAAATATTCTGTCGATAATTTCCCCTTTGGGTAATGTGATGGGGAAGTCTGGGAACTACGACTCTTGCTATTCTTGGCATGCGGGGATAGTTATAAAATCTGCCTATTCAGTCAAGAAATAAATGGTTGCTGTCACTATTTAATTTCTGCTTCAACTAATAGGTCCTGGCCCACGCGGGACACACGCATCTTCCGGCACGCAAGCGCCTTCGCAATGACCGATACCCCCTTCCCTCCCACCGGCCCCGGCGCCATCAGCCCCCCCGCTATTTTCGGGGCAATAAACAATGACAGACGATCCACAACCCCTTCATTCAGACACGACGCCAATAGCGTGGGCCCTCCCTCGATCAAGACATGGGTAATTCCCCTCTGTCCAAGCTGACAAAACAAATCCCGCATCAAAATCCCGTGCGGCGCTTGCTTCACACGCAAAAAATCGACCGCACAGCGCGCAAACTTTTTTCCACGCAATCTTAGGGCCTTTGTTGTCGTCGCAATCCAGGTTGTGTGCCCCTTTGCCTCTTTAAAAATCCTAGACTTGGGCGACACAGAAAGCGTGCCGTCCGCAACGATGCGGACCAACTCCCTGGGCTTGGGCGGCAAACCCTGTTTGCGCACCGTCAGCCGCGGATTGTCCTTTATAACCGTTCCCGCGCCGGCGAGAATCGCGTCGGTATCGTGGCGCATGCGCTGGACAAGGTCCCGCGATTTGGAACAGCTGATCCAGCGTGAATCGCCCGTCCGCGCGGCAATTTTTCCATCCAATGTCATGGCCATTTTTGCGACCACAAAAGGCAGGCCGCAGACGATGTGCTTGGTAAACGCCGGATTGAGGCGCTTACAGGCCTCTCGATCCGCCCCCGTTCGGACCTCCACCCCCCGGTCTCGCAGTATTTTCACTGCGCGGCCATGATGACGCGGGTTGGGGTCCAAACACCCGATGACCACCCGTCTCACACCCCGCCGGATGATGAGGTCGGTACAGGGCGGGGTTTTTCCGTGCGTGCAACACGGCTCCATGGTCACATACAGCGTGGCGTCCGGCGGCACACGGCGCAATGCGCGGAGGGCCTCCACTTCCGCGTGCGGCCCGCCGGCAAACCGGTGAAAGCCTTTGCCCAACAACCTGTCTCCCGCGGCGACCACGGCCCCCACCATGGGATTGGGGGAAGTCGTGCCCCGTCCGCGCAACGCCTCATTCAACGCCACGCGCATCCAACGGATATCCATTTGGCACGGCCGGGGCGGCACTGGCTCACGTCTTTTGCGAACCATCACTGGTCCTGGGCAGTACTTCCTGGCGGATCTTGTCGAGAATGCCGTTCACGAAGGCCCCCGATTCCATCGTGCTGTATCGTTTGGCGATTTCCACCGATTCGTCAATGACCACCACCGGCGGAGTGCTGGGGATAAAAAGCATCTCGGCAATGGCCACCCGTAAAATGGCCAGGTCCACGGCCGCAATGCGCTCGATTTTCCAGTGGAGGGCATACTGCTGGATCAGCTGGTCGATCTGTTCGCGGTGGCTCATTGCCTGGGTGGAGATTTCTGAGGCAAATTTCTTTACCTCTGTATCGACACCCATCTCCTCCCAAAATTCCGGACCGGGTATCAATTCCGTATTCTTGGTGATCGACATTTGATACAAAAACTGCATCGCGGTCTCCCGCGCCTTGCGCCGCTTTCCCATCGGTCAGGTCCCATCCAAAATACGGAACAGATTGGCCATCTCAATGGCCGTACACGCGGCATCCCAACCCTTGTTCCCGTGTATTCCCCCGGCCCGAGCCATGGCCTGCTTTGCATTGTCCACGGTCAAAACGCCAAAAACCACGGGGACGGAGTTTTCGCGCCCCAATGCACCAATCCCCCTGGCCGCCTCGTCACAAATATACTCAAAATGCGGTGTCTCGCCCCGGATCACACAGCCCAGTCCAATCACGGCATCCGTCCTTTTCTTGCGCTTGCGGTACAGGACTCTTTTTGCCGCCTGGGGAATCTCAAAAGATCCAGGCGTCCACACCACTTCGATATTTTCTTTTGCAACACCACACCGTCTCAGGGCATCGACCGCTCCCAACAGCAGGCGGCGGGTTACGAACTGATTGAATCGCGAGACGACAATGGCGACGCGCAGATTCCTGCCGTCCAGGGCCCCCTCATAGACAAGGTCCACCGTCTCGCGCAATCTGTTGGTCAAGGCCTCTGCGGTCTTGCTGGCCCGGATGTCATCCAATACTCTGGTTTTTGTTTGCATGTCAGAATAAATGCCCCATTTTGTTTTTTTTCGTCTGCAAATAGC
>CAZGMX010000170.1:0-6116 GCA_964526865.1 uncultured Actinomycetota bacterium
GCTCAAAGAAATCACCCAGCGGATTGCCCGTGTGAAAGGTTTGCCGGTGGAGGACAGGCTTCACGCCCTGTATTACACAGGAGGCATTGCAAGAAGGACCGATGAGGAGACCCAGATAAAATATCTCCACGATCAGGGAGTTTTTGACGCCAGGAATGTCATTGCGGTGGACACGGGATTTTTCGGGAGGCGGCCGATCAACATCGCCTATTTTATGAGCGACCGCAGGCAGATCCGCCGTGTCAACCAGCGGTGGCGACTTGCCATCGCGCCGAGGCCGCGCAGAGCGGTGGATGTTCGTCTCCTTTCTTATGCGGGACCGCTGGACGGCCCCTTGAGTCCAGCCAAGGAAAAATTAACATTATCCTATTTTTCCAAGTGGCCCGTTTATTCGGAGCTGGATACGGGAAGAAATCCGGAAACACAAATAAAAATAGAAAGCCAGTCCGCCGCCTACCTGCTGGATCAGTTCCTGGAGTATGATTATCTCAAGCCGGAGAAGCTTGTTACCCGGCGCGGCAGGCTCCAACCCCAATTGAAGAAGACGTATCTGCCCCTCTTAAGAGGTGTCTCGCGGCAGTGGCTGGAGCAGTTGATGGTCAAAACGCTGGAACTCGGCAAGCAGGCCGAATCTGCCGGGCTGTTTGTGCCCGCCACGCCGGATGAGATCATGGGCGAATGGGGAACGGCCATGATGGTTCCGCGGGAATTTTTGGAAAGCCGCCTTTTCTGTTCAAGAGAGAAAGTCCTGCACATTGGGCCGGGACCTCTTTTTGATTTTGCAAAATCCGAGGCGATGATGGGAGGCGATCTATTGATTGTGGATGCGGACGAGTCGCGTCAGGACATCGATCAATTCCATGTGGACATGGCCATGGAAAACGAGCCGCTGATCAAACGCGCGGGGGGAAACATGGTCTATCAGGGCGGCGTGGATATTTCCCATGCCGATTTTCCGGCGCAATCCTTCAGTCATATCACAATGCTCAATATCGAATTGGGAAACAGGTCGGAACAATTGGCGATATGGGACGATGGAAATCCCGGCCCGCCGCTGGTCTGGGACAAAATCGCGGACACCTTTCTAAAAATTCTCAAGCCGGAGGGTTCGGACATCCTGATCACGGAGGATGAGTGGGAAAACCTGAACTACCAGTTCAGCCGCCGCGGCGTGCCTTTCATTGGGTTCAAGCTAAATTATTTGGCTGGAATTCCCGCAGTTCCCCACTATCTGATTGTCCTGGGCCGCGACCCGCTCGCCCATTTGAGCCCCGCCGCGATGAAAATCTATGCCGAGGCGCTCTCAGATCAATGGCACATGTATCACGCGGACAACGGCGCCATCCGGCGCTGGGTAGGGGAGGGCAATTGGCTGAAATACCGGCCGCTGGACGACAGGCCAATGCTCATCCTCGAACATCTCTTGGATATTCAGGACCGCTTCAGCGACGACCTCCCGATAAAATTACAGAGGGAAATCAGGGACATCACCAAGACGGCGGTGGCCAAACGGCTGAAGCGCGCCATCGACAGAAATACGGCCGAATTGCGGATGGGGGAGTCGCTGTGACCTATTGTTTTATCCGTTTGAACACCGCAATGATTGTGATATCATTTCACTGATATACAATGGGGACAACGGCATGATAGAATCACAGAGGCGGTTATGACAAGAACGATTATCACGCTATCCGACGGGGACAAGGAGTGGCTGGAACATTACAGCCATACGGTGCATCAGTCCATTGCCCAGACCATCCGCATGGCAATCACGCTCTACCGCGGCCAGCAAAAGGTGTCCGCAAGAAAAGAGATGCTTTCCCGGACCGCGGGGTTGTGGCGAGGCAAGAGAATAGACACCCTCCGTTACGTCAAGAATCTCCGTAAGGAATGGTAGACGCTGGCATGAAGCCCGTCTATCTCATAGACACAGTCATCCTGATCGACCACTTTAAGGGCGTGCATGCGTCCACGCAGTGGCTGGCAAAACTGCGCGACAAAGAGGCGGTTATCTCCGTCATCACATGGGCAGAAGTCCTGGCGGGCGCAAAACATGCGGAAAAGGCTGCCATCTGTCTTCTCTTGGATACCTTTGAGTGTTTTCCCATCGTGCCGCAGAATGCGGACAGAGCAGCGCATTTGCGGCAAAAACATAAATGGAAACTTCCGGATGCCTTTCAGGCTGCCATCGCCCTGCAGTACGGGCTTAAGCTTGTCACGCGCAACACAAAGGATTTTCCGCCTGCCAAGCTCCCTTTTGTTGAAATTCCTTACACGGTATAGACACGTGTTCCCAACGTCCGCATTTTTTGTCCCATCTTCCCCCCAACGGCCATAGCTGATATCATATGAGTGGTTTCAGATTGGGGATCGTAGATTGCGGATTTTGAGGCGTAAAATATTTTAATCCACAATCTGCATTCTGCAATCTACAATCATCATTGGGGGGCGTTATGCATCCATGGGTCCCGCAGGAAGCGGTGGGCGTCATGCTGACGATTTTTCTTTCCTTCCTGATCGGGCTGGAACGGGAAGAACAGCGGGCGCGCACGCAGGCGTACCATTTTGGAGGAATCCGGACGTATCCGCTTTTGGGGTTGTCAGGATTCATCCTGTCCAGGCTCTATCCCCAGTCGCCTCTGGCGGTGATCGCGGGCCTGGTTGTCATCACGCCGTTTCTGGCGATCTCCTATTATTACAAGCTCACGAGAGAGCAGGGAGGGATGACCAGCGAAATCGCCGGAATCATCGCCTATCTTGCCGGCGCACTGGTGGGCAACGAAATGTATTGGATTGCGGCGACCGTTGTCATCATCAACGTCTTTTTGCTGCAGGCCAAGGAGGGGCTGGAGAAACTGGGCAAGGTGATTCCGGCCTCGGAGATCAATACCTTCTTGCAGTTTCTCATCATCACGGCTGTGCTGCTGCCCATCGTGCCCGACAGTGAACTCACGCGGTTTCACATCAATCCCTTCAAGACGTGGCTGGTGGTGGTGGCCGTGTGCGGTATTTCCTACGCCAGTTACATTCTTCAGCGGCTGTTCCGGTCCCACGAGAGTATCCTGCTCTCCGCGCTGTTGGGCGGGGCTTACTCCAGCACACTGACGACCGTGGTGATGGCCAAAAAGGCCAAGGCGGAACCCTCCAATCCGGTCTATCCTTATGCGATCCTTGCCGCTTCTTCCCTGATGTATGCGCGCGTTGCCCTGCTGGTCCTGCTCTTCAGCAAGGAGTTGTTTGCGCGGGTGGGAGGAGTTTTTATCGGCTTGGCGATCGTGGGGGTGACGGTGAGTTACGTCTGTGTCCGGTGGCAGGGGAGGACGGCGGACAATACCAAGCGCGTGGATATTCTGGAGAACCGCAATCCCCTTGAATTGATGACGGCGTTTGTCTTCGCGGGAATCTTTATTTTGATGGTTGTTGCGATCCGGCTTGTGGCGGAAAATTTCGGGCGCATGGGGACGTACATGCTGGGGGTGTTGATGGGGTTTGTGGATGTGGATGCGTTCATCGTCAGCGTGATGCAGAGCATGACCAACCCCAAGGCCCTCAACCTTGCGGTGGCCGCCGTCGTGGTGGTGGCGTCCAGCAACAATGTGGCAAAAGGAATCTATGCGATGGTGTTTGGCGACCGGCGCACGGGGCTGTTGTCCCTGCTGTTTTTGGTTTTGCTCTCGATTCCCGGACTGCTGGTGCTGGTGATCCGGTGACGGTATGAAGATGGTCAAGATGAAAGGTTTCCAACCATGGCGCATGACCTGAATAAATTCAGCTTGCGGGATTTGGTGGAGGCATGTGCCAGCTTGCGCAAGATCGGCACGGGAGCCGCCAATATGGAAGAGGCCGCCAACCGGGTTGTGCATTATCTGCACGATAATCTTTTGGACGGAGCATGTGACCGGAAGGCCTGCGCTATGGTGCGGTTCTTCAAGACGCATCCGTGGAAAGGTTTGGAGATCGATCTGCAGAGGCTGGCGCAGGATTTGGTGGATAAAAATGTCCCGTCGGCGGAAATGCGGTGTCTGACCCTTTTGGCCAGTGCGGGAGAAAACCCCGTGTGGAATGACCGGAAAAAATCCAGGGGCCACCGGGTGATTCCGCTGGTGAGCGTCAAGGCGGTCGCCGAGATCCCCATGATTTCCAGTCTTGTGAAACAGTTTGGGATAGGGGTTGTTTCGCTCATTCGTCCGGATCCCGCACTGCTCCTGGACTTGACGCAGAGGACGTTCAATGTGTTTTTGGTGCCGGACGCCGTGGGCAGTTCCTACATTCCGGCGCAACGGGATTTTGTGGTGCCCTACGGCATTCAATCCGTTCTGGGTTTTGGCGGCGTGTTTCCCTCCGGCGATCTTTTTGCCATCATCGTCTTTTCCAAGGTCAAAATATCCCGCGAGACCGCGGAGTTGTTCAAGATGCTGGCCCTCAGCGTCAAAATCGCTGTTCTGCCCTTTGAGAACGCAGTGTTCAGTGCGCCTCGCCGGACGGGAGTTGAGCCTTTGCTGCGAGACGAGGATCAACAGGGGGATGTGCAGAGGCAGATTTTGGCTCTAAAATCGGAAGTGGCGGCCTTGGATCAACTGCTGGGGGTGGGGGAATCGACGGTTCTGGATCAGGCTGAAAGACTGGAGGCCGCCATGCAGGTGATGGAGGAAGATTTTCAGAAAATATCCTCCGTCCATGAGCGGCTGGTGGGAGAGATCATTGAAAGAAAACGCGTTCAGGATGAAGTGGATGGCGGGAAGTCCGAGGCGGAAAAGATCAAGGAAGACACCACCCGAAAAGAGGCCCTGATCCGGGACCTCCGCAGAGAAATCAATACCCTTTTGAAGGAGCTTCACCGGAATCCCAAATATCCTGAGTGAGTGTCGGTGCGGTGCATCCCCCCCCCCGAGCGAAAATGATGGACGCCGGGGGGATTTTTTTTTATACTCCGACCTTGCCTTTCTGCGGCTGTGACGGATTTGCAGCACGGTAATCGTTGTGGTCGCGACGGCATGCGAAAGGTGGGCACAAAGGTTTTTTATTATCACATCGATAACGCGGAGCGAACAACGGTATGAAAAACGAAGAATGTAGAACAGGAAGCAAAGTGGTCGTCGATGCGTCCGGACTGGACGCATTGATCGGCGCCCTGGCAAAGAAGGGATACAAAGTCCTGGGACCGACCCTTCGCGACAAGGCCATCGTGTACGATGAATTGGAATCCGTCCAGGACCTCCCCAGGGGCTGGACGGACGAACAGAACGCGGGCACCTACCGCCTGAGCAAGAGGGCCGACGGGGCCTATTTTGGATATGTTCTTGGCCCTCAATCCTGGAAGAAATTTCTGCACACTGCTGTTCTCAGCCTCTGGAAGGCCAAACGGACGGACAAGGGCTTTGAGACGGCGGCGGGCGGCGGACCGGTCCCCAAGGTTGCTTTTGTGGGCGTTCGCGCCTGCGAGGCCGGCGCCATCGCTATTCAGGACAAGGTTCTGCAGGGCGGGCCGTACGTGGATTCTCATTACAAAGCGCGCCGGGAGAATATTTTTATTGCGGCCGTCCAGTGCACGCAGGCCGGCGGGACGTGTTTTTGCGTGTCCATGAAAACGGGACCCAGGGTGTCGCCGGGATTTGACCTGGCGCTCACGGAAATCGTGGACGGAAATTCCAGCCGTTTTGTGGTGGAGGCGGGTTCGGCCCGCGGCGTGGAAATATTACAGGAGCTGAACGGGCGTCCGGCGGGGCAGGACGATCTCCAGGCCGTGGAAAAACTGGTCCAAAGGGCGGTGGCCGGGATGAAACGCGGGTTGGATACTGCCGGGATCAAGGAGTTGTTGTACCGCAATGCCGAGAATCCGCGCTGGGAAGAGGTGGCAAAACGGTGTCTGTCCTGCACCAACTGCACCATGGTGTGTCCCACCTGTTTTTGCACGACCGTGGAGGATGTCACGGATCTGACCGGCAGTGAGGCCGCGCGCATCCGAAAACAGGACTCGTGTTTTACGATGGATTTTTCCTATATTCACGGGGGCAGCATCCGGGCCTCAGTGAAGGCCCGGTACCGCCAATGGCTCACCCACAAGGTGGCGGCCTGGATGGATCGCTGGGTGATCGACGGGCTGGTGGATCTGTGCG
>CAZGMX010000170.1:6126-6542 GCA_964526865.1 uncultured Actinomycetota bacterium
ACGGTGCATCACCTGGTGCCCCGCGGGGATCGATATTACGGAAGAAGTGAAAGCGATTCGAGACAGTGAACTCAAGGAGACAACCCATGGAAAAGCACTCGCTTGAACCCATTTTGGCAGAACACCCGTTTTTAAAGGGACTGCCCAAAAAACACCTGGAACTGATCACCGGATGTGCCTCCAACGTGCGTTTTGAGGCTGGGACCTACATCGGAAGGGAGGGTGATCCGGCCGATCAGTTTTACATCCTGCGGGCGGGGAAGGTGGCGATGGAGATGTTTGTCGCCCAGCATGGCCCTGTCACGGTCCAAACCCTGCACGAAGGGGAGATTCTTGGATGGTCCAGGCTGATACCGCCCCATGAGTGGAAGTTTGACGCCAGGGCCATGGAACTGACGCGGGCGATCGCCTTCGAC
>CAZGMX010000171.1:0-6516 GCA_964526865.1 uncultured Actinomycetota bacterium
GGAGATGGATTCGTATCTTGTGAATTTATCGGGAAACCACCCGATGCTCGAGTTGATAAAGATGTTTGATTATATGCAGTGTGTTTCGGTCAATTCCGTTGCGTATGTTTGTCTTGCCATGATCTTCGATGAGTTGTGCGGGGCGAAATTCTATGGCGGAATAGATACGCGAGACCCTGTGCCGCTCAAGAAAACGATCGCGTTTTTTGACACCCTGTCAAGAATGGATCCAAAAGTGGTGAACAGGCTCCTGCGAGGTACCGCACAAAAAATGCGCACAAAATACCGTCTCCCCTCAGAGATGATGCAGTTATTCAAACGCGCGCTGGTGGGATTTGGCATTCTTGCCCCAGCCGCTTTGTCCGGCCTCCCGGGGCAGGATATGGATGGTCAATTGCAGGGCGGCCAGATGTTCCAGACGGCGGCGTTGGCGCCCAAGAGCAACATCGGTAAAGTGCTGGCCCGCCTGGAACTGGGCAAATTGCTCAAGGAATTTGACGACAAATATGGCGGCGATCGCCAACAGTGGGAGTCGCCCAGCCCGGATTATCTGCGCGAATTCGCCGAGCAGGCCAAGAAATATTGGGGAGACGGGGATGAGGAGAATCTGGTGGATGCAGAGGCGCGGGTGGATTTGGACAACAAGGTGTTGGTGGTGGAATTCTACAAAGGCAATAATGTGGTGCGAGCGGTGATATTTCATCGCGGAGAAATGAATGTTTCAAAAGAACGTGCGATCATAGGATCTCGGTTTATTGTGCCCCTGCCCGAATTAAACGAAGAGATAAGACCTTACCAAGTGAGTGTGTTTGCCGTTGTCAGGGCAGGGGTTTCCCGCAGGACGGCCATACGTATAATGATTGCTTCATTGCTCGCCTGGTGGCACGGCACTGGCCGGCTTGCCGATTGGTGGTTTGGCAGGGAAACCAGCCGGGTGGCGGATGTAGAGGTTATTTATGGTGCGCATGATTATATTGAGGATGCCAAATTGCAGGCGGCTATTATAGAGGATATCATAACCAAACTGCCCAAAACGACAGATGGCAAGCCGAACATTATTTATGTTATGGAAGGGATACTGGGTAGTCCTAAAGTCTATATTGGCTTTCGCGCTATGTTCCCTGCGTATTCGCGCCTGACTGACCGGGATATTCTAAAAACGGTATCACTTTATCCGCAGTTAAAAATAGCTTATCAAGTTCTTCTTGACATAGTCAGATCAGATAGAAAAAAATCGGCAGGTTCGTTTTCTGGTGATCTCTCCCGGGCTAAGAATTTTAGTGATTATCTTCGGGGTTATGCGTGTGCAAAAGGCATTTTTGTTGAGGACGAAAATGCGACTTTTGAGGCGTGGATTGCTGCCGAGCGGGCCAGGGCGGCCGAAGTCGATATTGATCATTCGGTGCAAAATGAGGATTGGGATCAATTTGTTGACAATCTGGAAATTTACATAGGTCAAAAGGCTCTCTCTGTGGCATTAAGAGATCGCGACCTGTTCAAGCTAATTAGAGATTTGCGGCGAACTTATCCGGGATTCGTTGTGGTGACCACCCGTGGCAGCGCACACGAAATGTGCGAACATTTCCTTGAAGGCAAAGGGTACCGCGTTGGGGTTCATAATGTTCTGCGAGGACAGCCGGAAGATCCATTGTCTATTGCGATGAAAGAATGGAGAACCAACGAGAATGCTCCGGAATCCGTCCGGCGGATGATTGTGATCCGATATTTTGTTGCCGCAAGCATACTTACTATTTTTCGGCAAAATGAAAAAGAGATATCCGCGGAAAATCTGTCGCGATCATTGGGGATGATTACTGCTACCATGAGAAGGCTGGAAGCCGAGGTGCCGAATTTGGAGAAGTGGTTTCATGCGATATTTCAAAACTCCCGTGGTGGCAATACATTGGATGCCAAAATTGTTGAAGAATTGCTTAATCTTGGGATATGGAAGGTAGATCCAAGCAGTCATGAATTGCAGCTTGTAATCATGGGTGGCGCGCTGGCCCTGCAGGAGAGGCTGGAGACGGAGGAAGCCGCCCCGGCCATTTTGACGGCGGGAGCCGGCGCGGATGAGGCCGGCCATATAGGCAAGACCTACGAGGACATCCGGCTGAAGCCGCGGTTGGATGAAAAGGTCATTTTGGTCGAAGCAAGAAACAGAAGAACTGGGAACACGGAAATTTTCCCCCTGCACCTGGATTCTGCGGGGCCGCTTGGGGAGGGTAAAAAAAGAGCGGTGGCGGCGGCTGCGCAGACGCACAGGGATTTTGTCGAACAGATTGTGCAGAGTCTTCCCGAGGATGTCCGCCTGTGCGTTTCCGGGGACGTGAAACACGATTGGCTTGGTCACGCGTCTGCGGCGGACCGATTGATGATGCTCTATCGCGATCTGGCGGACGATCCCGTGGCCCTGTTCCACGAGATGTGCGAGTATCTCAACGATCAATCTCCAATGGATTTTGCCTGGGACGGTAAAACTTTGCTCATCGAGGGGAAAGGGGAGCATCCCTTTTTTCAGGACATCGAACTCTCCAAGGAAACACTTCTGGCATTCGAAAATGAGGACTGGTGGGACAAAGACAGGAAAGAAATCAGGCCGGAATACCAGGCCCGGGCGGCGCACTATTATTTCCGGATGGCCCAGCAGGAGATATTTGGGCCTGCCAACACCGCGCTGACGGCCAAGATCCACGAAGTTCAGCGGCACCATCCGACGCGGGCGCCGCCCACGCATCCCAAAATTACGGCCATCAAGCCTTCGGTGCCTCCCACAATCCATTCCTCTTCCCCTCCCCCATTTCGGGGGAGGGTAGGGTGGGGGTCACCATCACCACGACCCGCTCACCCCGCAGAGGAGATGCCGGCAGAGGAGCTTCCGCCGGCGCCCAAAGTTTCGCCGTTGGCCGCATCCGCGCGTGTCCCGGATGCTGCCGTATTCAAACCCTACGGAGAGCATGAAACCTTCCGCGACCACAGCGGCCTTGGTTTTGTCGATGGTTTTCTGGGCCGGCACGAGATGGAATATCGGGAACGGTTGACCGACATTATGAGTGGACACGAATTTATAGATCCGGGTACGTCATTGCGAGGCCCAAAGGGCCGAAGCAATCTCGTGACAGCACCTGCAACGGGATTGCCCCGTCTCGCTCGCAATGACGCGAATAATCGCGAATTTACGCAGGACGAAGTGGACATTTTGGTTAATACGCTGGTGAGAATGAAAGAAGATTCTCTGCTGTTGCGGCCGATGTTTTTCACCGAAGAAGATGTGGAAAATATTTTGAATTATACCCCGCCCGATGTCAGATCCATCGTCGCCCGGATCAAGGCAGAGCGGGAGAGATACAGAGCCAAAAAGAATGAAAAGGGAAAGAACATGTTCAGCGCCGCGGAAATAGACATTTTGGTTTTCAAAAAACTCGTTCCCCTGGAATGGATTGAAAGATTGATGGCGGATGGCCTGTCAAAGTCAAACGCAGAACGGCTGGTGTCCAAATGGCCAAACCCTATAGATACATGGTTCAATAAATTGAGAAGCGTAAGGGACAAGCTTGTCAAAGAAGAGGATGTCTCTGCCCCCAATGCGACTGCGATTGTTCTTTCCAGAACCAATCCAGAGGAGGATTGGGAAACAAACTTGAAGCCGACGAGACAGATTCTCATAGACTCCGGCATACTGCCCGGGAATGCCACTTTCTTGGTTTTGGGCTGGTCCAATCCTCTCACGCACATAAACGCTATAGAAGCAATGGTCCCATCGATTCAACCCGTTTTGGATTTATCCGCCAGGGGGACCCTGCGGTGGCTTTGCAGGCGCAACAGCCCGGACATCGCGCGAACGCCGGCAGAAAAATACCAAAAATCGCCGGAGGAAATCGATCAGCTGCTGGGGCCCCTGTACGAATACGAGAAGAAATACGGCCGAAAAATCCGCAAGGTGGTCGCGGCAGAAAAGATAGACGAAGACGCTGTGACACAGACAGAAGAGGCCGAGACACTGGAATTATCGCCGGATGTGGTTGAACCCGCGCCGCGGGATATGGGCGGAGAGTTGCAGGGCAGTCAGTTGTTTCAGGCGGCCATGTAGGTGTAACACGTCATTGCGAGTTCCGGCGCGGTTCATGCCGGAACGTGGCAATCTCGCTGGATGTGAAGAGCTGAACGATGAGACAAAAAACAACATTTCTTATCAGGCTGGTTTCTTGGGCGTGCGCTGTCAGCCTGCTCGTGGGCGCAAATCCGTGCGGTGTTGTGTGTGGCGGTGGGGGCAGCAATACGAAGGTTTGCCAACATATCACACTGGCGCCCAAAAGCAATCTCAAAAAGATGATCGCCCGTATGGAGCTTGAAAAATTGCTCAAGGAATTTGATAGCAAATACGGCGGAGAGCGGAAGCGATGGCAGCAACCCAGCAGGGATTTTGAGCGCGGATTCGCCGAACAGGCCAAGAAATATTGGGTAGAAGAGGATGAGGAGAATCTGGTGGATGTAGAGGCGCGGGCGGACTTGGACAACAAGGTGCTGGTGGTTGATTTTTACAAAGGCAAGAAAGTAGTTCAGGCCGCGATATTTCACAGGGGAAAGGGAAAATTGAGCGCAGAGATAGAGCAAGAAATTGTCGGGTCACGGTTTGTGAGGCCTCTTGCGACACTGAATGAAGATTTTAAACCCTACTACGCGAACGGGTATGCCGTGGGGTTGGGAGGGATTTCCCGAAGAACGGCGATTGGCGCGTTAATTGCGGTTGTGGTCGCCTGGTTTCCCGCCATTCGTTTGCTTGCGGACTGGTGGTTCGGGAGGGAAACTGGCCAGCCGGCGGATGTGGAGATCATTTATGGTGTGCATAACGATCTGAGTGATGCAGAAAAACATATGGCCATCCTGGAGGAGATCATAAAGAGATCTCCCAGAGGGAAAGATGGAAAGCCAAATGTCATTTATGTCATGGAAGGGCTGGAAATGAAGGGTCAGCCTTACGATTGGTTCCGCGGAATGTTTCCTGAACATTCTCATTTAACGAACCAGGATATTCTAGGAACAGCGTCGCTGTATCCAAAATTAAAAATAGCGTATCAAGCATTTCTTGATAATGCCCAAGACGTTGAAAAAAAGTTGGCAAGCCAGCCGCCGGGTGATTTATCAAGGGCCAATAATTATGGGACATATACTTGGACATACGCGCGTTCCAAAGGTGTTTCCGTGACGTCGGAACGGGCTTCTTTTGAGGCGTGGATTGCTCACAAGCGGACCCAAGCGGCTGTTCTCGGGTGTGCGCAGGCAATAGAGAATGGAGATTGGGGGAAATATTTGGACAATCTAAAAGAGAGTATTGATCAGCAGGCGCTCTCCCTGGTCCTGAGGGATCGCGACCTCACAAGGCTGGTTAAAGAACTACTGCGAATACAACCGGGATATGTTGTGGTAACCACTCGCGGCAGAGTGCACGAAGAAAATGAAAGTTTTTTTGAAGGGAAAGGATACCGCGTCAAGGTTCACATTGTCCCGGGAGGGGAGGTGATGGATCCGTTAACTGTTGCAACAACCGCATGGAGAACTGCCAAGAACGATTCGGAGTCCAGCCGGCGGAGGATTGCGATTCGATATGGTGTTTCATTCGGTATTTTTTCTGTTCTTGTTGCTGGCCTAAAAGAAGTTTCCACAAAAGAACTTAACCGATTGCGTGGAATGACAAGTGCCGCTTTGACCAAGCTGGAAGCCAAGGTGCCGGATTTGGAAAGGTGGTTTTATGAGATTTTTCAGCAGGAGCGCAACGAGCGTGATTTTTACCATCGAGTTGCGACAGAATTGCAAAAACTCGGGATATTGAAGGCTGATCCAGCCAATCCCGCCTTGCCTCTGACGCTGGTGGGCGGCGCGATGGCAGTTCGGACGATGCTCGGTCAGCCGGGGGATAGGGGCGAACCGCAAGATTTGCGCGAACGGATAGCGGAATTGGCATCGACGGACCAGGAAGACCGAAAGATATCGTTGTCCCAGGGGCTGGGTCTGGACACGAGACCCATCGCAAATCACCTGCTTTCGCCTTTGTACGTGGGCTACGACATGGCGCTCAAGGATATTCTCAATCCCAACGATGAGGACAAGGTTGCTGTCTATGGGGCGGCGGGAGCAGACATCTCGAATTTTCTATTGGCGACCAATGCCGCGACGGGCTATTTCGTGGAAAAAAGCTGTGTCGATCTCTATGCATTGGAAAATTTTCTTGAAAAAGAGGAGTGGGACAAAATTGCCGATTCGGAGATTGCCCGGCAATATTGTGAGTATAAATACAAGTGCGGTTATGGACGCAGCCAGCCCATGCAGATGGAAGATATCGAACGCAAGATCATTCTCGAACTGAAGCTCATGGGTGTGGAGAGATTGAATCCGGATGGCAGCAAAAATATTAGAGTTAATAAGACGGATGGCATGGTCAGCCTGCAATTTAATTGGGCTTATCCGGGATGTGCTTATCCGATTGACTCCACGCCATACAACTGCTTGTGGGTCGTCGGC
>CAZGMX010000172.1:0-6480 GCA_964526865.1 uncultured Actinomycetota bacterium
CGCCGACGACCCACAAGCAGTTGTATGGCGTGGAGTCAATCGGATAAGCACAAGAAATGTATGTGTTTGCCGAAAGCCGCGATCGTGTAAACAAAGAGCGATTCATGCGACGCAGACAACTGAAGAAATTGTGGAAACGGTTGAAAGAACTTCAGGCCTCGAAACTGAAGCGTGATGAGCTGTTGCTCAAACTGGGCGCTGCGCGCCAGCTTTCTCCTTCGGCGTGGCGTTTGGTTCAGATAAAAGTAATTGGCGGTTCGGCAAAAAAGGTGGTCAGGGAATTTCATTTCGCTTTGTGCAAAGACCGTTTGCGCCAGACACGCCGCCGTGAGGGCCGATATCTGTTGCGTACAAACTTGTGCGATCGTGATCCCGCCGAGCTATGGTCCTTTTACATGGTGTTGGTGCAAATTGAGGAAGCTTTCAAAAACCTTAAAGGGGATCTGGGGATACGACCAATTTTTCATCAAAAAATGCAACGGGTCGAGGCACATATCTTTGTGGCCTTCGTGTCCTACGCGTTGCACGTGACGTTGCGGCAATATCTGAAATGTTCGGCGCCAGGTCTGACACCTCGTGCAGTCTTGGAGAAGTTCCGTGCGATCCAGATGATCGATGTACATCTTCCAACCACCGATGGCCGCACGGTCATATTATCGCGCCATACACAACCCGAGCCGGAACATGAAGCACTGTTAAATCAATTGCACCTAAAACTACCAGATCAACCGCCCCCTCAAATCAGATCTGCACAGGAGGCGCACCGCCATGATCGTGTAGTGCAGACCTAGAAGATCGTTTCGTTGATTCCCAAGGACTTATGAATGCTATACCCCTCGAATCCGCGAATATGTTAGAAAAGTCTACAGGCAGAAGCTTTGAGACCAGGGACAAAGGAAGGCCAAAAAAGATAGAAAAATGAACCCGTCCCATTTTTTATTTTTTATTCTTTGCGAAGGCTTAGCGTCAAAGGACGAAGTCCCACGACGCTGAAAAACAGGTCGATGCTGGAGACCTCCTTTGCCGGGCGTACTTCCCGAAACGTTCTTCCCAGAAAAATCACCACCAACAGCCGAAAAACCCCTGAGCATAAAAACAGGGTGCGCAGGGAAAATCCCCACAGGGGCGGCAGGCGGCTGGCAAGATATCCGCCAATCACGGCCCCGAGCGCCAGCGCCGTGCCGTTGATCGCATTAAAATATCCGATACAGCGGACGCGCTTGGCCGGCGAGACGGCATCGTAAATAAAATTGGATGCCGCGAGATTGAACCCGCCCCACAAAAAGCCCGAACAGACCTCGATGCAGATCAGATAGGGCGGGTAGGACGAGAGCACCCAGGCCAGGGGAATCATGGGAAGAAACAGCGATGTCAGGCGCAGCACTCTTGCGTTGCCCACGTGGTCGGCGTGATGGCCCCAGATACGCATGCCGCGCAGCATCGTCAGGGTGGATGTGAGAATGACGGCGGTGTACAAGAGATAGTTGAATTGCAAGTCCCTCAGCATAAAGACAGAGAAGAAGGGCGCGGCAATGTTGGCGGAAAAAGTGATGGAAGAGACAAAAAGGACGAATCGCACGAAGTTGCTCTGTCGGAACCGCCGGATAAACATCCAAAAAGTGAATTCGTGTTCCGGGGCGTGGGGATGGGGGATGTCCTCCATGCGGGTGAGAAAATAGGCCGAGACAAAACGTGCCGCCATGGCGATGGTGAACATCACCGTGAATCCCGCCAGCGGATGAAAACGGCTGATCTGATAGAGCAGGGTCCCTCCCACAAGACTGCTGGTGATCGTGACCAGGCCGAGCAGTTGATTGCGCCAGCCGAAATAGGCCCCGCGGGAATTTTCCGGGACGTGATCGGTCATGAGGCTTCCCCATGCAGGCACCACGACGGCGCCGCAGCTCAAAAAAAGGACGGCCAGGCCGATCAGGATTGGAATTTTTCCGCCGATGTTCAGATATGCCAAGACGGCCATGGGCAGGAGGACGCAGGCCTGGCAGAACACCCCAAAAATGATGAACCGCTTGCGGCTCTTGAACCGGTTGACCCAATAGGTGGTGAAGGACTGGACCCAGGAGGAGACAAGGGTCGGAATCGCCGCCAGCGCCCCGATGGCCTGGACGGAGGCGTGCATGGCCAGGGCAAACGGCACCAGATATTGCTCTGTCATTCCCAGCATGACACAGCAAAAGGCCCCGTCGTAAAACGAGAATTTCAGGCTCCGGTTGATTTTTTTATCGCTGGTCCATTGCATTTTTTGCCTATGTAAGGAGCGTGATTTTGGAGATAATGATCAGATTGTATATTAAATTGCGTGTGGGCGTGGGAATAAAATTGTGCAGGGGGATCGGGCGGGCGTCGGGAGAATCGGGATGGCAAAAAAAGAGCCGGTGTGCCGGGAGCGGGTGGCGGCGTATTTTAGCGGATACGTTCAGGGGGTTGGGTTTCGCTACACGGCGGTTTCGCAGGCGCGGTATTTCAACGTCCAGGGCTACGCGAAGAACCTGCCCGACGGGCGCGTGGAGCTGGTTGCCGAAGGAGATCCCCGGGAATTGGTTCACTTTGTGGAGAAAATGAAAAGCGTCTTTGGCCGTTTTGTGAGAGATACCCAATTCACTTTTGAATCCGCGACGGGGGAATTCGATGGCTTTGGAATCCGCCACTAATCCCCCAGGGGGCCCTGCGGCCCTGGAGGTCACGAGCCTGAGAAAAGATTTCCGAACGGGGGTCTTTCGAAGAAAAATACCGGCCCTGCGGGATGTGTCCTTTTCTATCCCCCAAGGCCGGATTGTCGCCCTTCTGGGGCCCAATGGGTCCGGGAAGACGACGTTGATCAAAATTCTGACGGGATTGGTTCGGCCGACCGGAGGCTCCTTCCGGATCCTTGGCGAAAAGCTGAGTGTCCGTGTCAGGTCCCGCATCGGTTTCATGCCGGACCGGTTTCACCAATATCCCTTTCTGACGCCCCAGGAAACGCTGTCGTTTGATGCGGATATTTTTGGCCTGAGGGGAAAGGCCAAAGTTGAGCGGATCGAACGTGTTCTGGACGCGGTGGGAATTCGGGCCCAGAAGAATGTGCGGATGCGCTATTTTTCCAAGGGCATGCTTCAGAGGGTGACGCTGGCGCAGGCGTTGATCAACGATCCGGACCTGCTCATTTTGGATGAACCGATCAGCGCACTGGATCCAAGGGGAGTCCGGCTGATGCGCGCCATCCTGGCGTCGTTGAAGGAGGCGGGGAAAACGGTGATTTTCGCCACGCATCTGTTGAGTTATGCACGGGATATCTGTGACGATCTCTTGGTTCTCAACAAGGGCCGGCTGGTTTACCAGGGATCCCTGCCTCCCGGCCGCGATATGGAAGAGCTGTTTCTTCAACTGGTCCCGGAGGAATGATCCTGTGCGCACCATTTATATTTTAGCCCGCATGACAGTTTTAGAGGCCGTTCGCAGCAGGTTTTTGTACGCCCTGATCCTGTTCGTTGCGGGGGTCATGCTGGCGTCGCGCTTCGTGGCGTGCCTTTCTCTGACGGAGCAGGCTAAAATCCTGAAGGATGCGGGGCTGGGGCTGTTTTCGCTTTTCACCTGCATCTTGGCCATTGTCCTTCCCATCGAACACATGCAAAAAGAAAGAGAACACAATGCCCTGGCGTCCGTCCTGACAAAACCGCTGAGCCGGTACCAATTCATGATGGGAAAGTATGCGGGGGTCTGTGTCACGATGTCGGTTGCCATGGCGGCCATGGCTGTCCTGATTGCGGGGTTGATGACATGGTATCGTGTCACGTGGGATGGGAATATGATCAAGGCCTTCGTCTTGGTCTTCTGCCAGGGGCTGGTCCTTATTTCTTGCTCCATGCTTGTCAGTGTAGTAATACCGGGGTATTTTATTGCGGTCCTCTGCGGCTTTTCGATCTACCTGGCCGGCAATCTGCTGGAACCACTGAAAGAATGGGTGGGACACGCAGATTCCCTGGCATCGGAGGTGCTGGGTCTGCTCCTTCTCTATGTGATGCCGCATCTGGAAAATCTCAACATCCAGGACGCCGTGGCGCTGGGAGAAACTGTTGCGTGGAGCTATGTGGGGGAAAATGTTCTTTACAGTGCGGCCTATGCGGTTGTCGTTTTCGCCATTGCCTCCATTTGGTTTAACCAGAAAGATTTTTGACCCATGACCGGGTCTCAATCAGTCTGTTTGGATCGCGGTTTGGGCAGCCGCCCGGCCGCATGGAGGGGGCCGCGGATTCTTGCCGCGGCGGGAGTGTGTGCCGTCCTGCTTTTTTCTCTGGGGGGATGGGGGCTTTCTATCGGCTCCAAGAGGCCATGGGTACACCCCGTCGTGGGATTTGCGGATTCCTATAGCGAAACGGCTAAATTTCACCCCTGGGCGGCAACCTCTCTTTTGGCGGGTTTTCGCGGACTGGCGGCCGACCTGCTTTGGCTCAAGGCTGATTCCTACTGGCATCACGGACAATGGCAGAGGATGCTGCCCCTGTATTATCTGGTTGTGGCGCTTCAACCACGGTTCACGACCGCTTGGTCGGTCGGGGGATGGCACATGGCATACAACCTGAGCGAAATGGCCCGGAGGAATCCGGAGATTCCGGCTGAGCAAAGAAAAATGTGGGCCGACCGCTGGCTCCAGCAGGGCTTGAGTTTTTTGAAGACCGGCCTTCGCTACAATCAGGACAAACCCGACATCTATTTTGATTTGGGGTGGACGTATTATGACAAGGCGCTGAATTATCCCGTTGCCGTGCGCTACTTGAAACAAGCGGTTCTCAAGTCCAACTCTCTGTTGAACCTCAAGGTTCTGGCCCACGCCTGCGAAAAAGCGGGACTCCTGCAGGAGGCTCTCGACACGTGGAAGACCCTGGACCAGCGTGGGGATTCGGTAGCCAGGAGGTTTATCGTCAAGCTGGAAAAAGAGCTGGCAGAGCGGGGAAAATAGCAGGCGGTTGGGAATCTGCCGTAAAAGTGATAGGGAGCAATGATGCGATACGCCATTTTGGGAGACATCCACAGCAATCTGGAAGCCCTGCAGGCCGTTGTGCGCGAGGCGCACAAGTTGAAGGTGAACCGGTTTGTCAGCGTGGGAGACATCGTCGGCTATGGTCCCAATCCCCAGGAGTGCATGGATCTGCTGGAGAGTCTGCCCTGTATGTCAGTCGCGGGCAATCACGACCAGGCCGTGGCGGGCGTGACGGATTTTTCCGGTTTCAGAAAAGAGGCGCAGGACGGCATTCTCTGGACGCGGGAAAATTGTGATGCCGCGCACATCCAACAACTGGAGTCTTTGCCGCTGGTCTATGAGGGAAGTGATCTCTCTGTGGTGCATGCGTCCCTTTTCCAGCCCGACCAGTGGGAGTATGTCTTGAGCAAATATCAGGCGTTTGTCTCCATGGGATGCCAAAAGGGGCTGGTCTGTTTTTATGGACACACACACCTGCCGGTCATTTTTCGCTCCGATGGCGAGATTTTTCCCTTGATCGGGGATCCCATCACCCTGTCCGGCGGCTACCGGTACTTTGTCAACGCGGGCAGTGTCGGCCAGCCGCGCGACGCCAATCCCTGCGCGTGCCTGTTGATTTTTGACGCGAAGGCCCTCACGCTGGAGATGCACCGCGTCGCGTATGACATCGCAGAGACGCAGAAAAAAATTCGTCAGGCCGGCTTGCCGGAAGTCCTGGCCGTGAGGCTCACCTATGGAAGATAGCGGCCTGCGGTTTATCCTGGGCGATTTTCTCAACTATGTGTCGGCGGAGCGGGGATTGGCCAAGAACACCGTGGAGGCCTATCGCCGGGATCTGGAGAAATTTTTGGTGTTTTTGGAGGCCGCCGGCGTGCCGTCTTTCTCTGCGGTCAAACGGGACGACATCATGAATTTTTTGATGAGGGAAAAGGACCGCGGATTGAAATCCAGCTCTCTGGCGCGGCATCTGGTTTCCGTGAAGGTCTTTTTCTCTTTTTTGGCCCAGGAGCGGCTGATTAATCAGGACATCAGTTCCGTGCTGGATTCCCCGCGCTTGTGGCATCTTTTGCCGGAGACACTTTCGGAAGATGAGGTGAAGAGCCTCTTGGAGGCGCCCTCCACGCAAAAGCCGGCCGGCATCCGGGACCGGGCCATGCTGGAATTGCTCTATGCCACCGGGGTGCGCGTGTCGGAACTTACCGGTGTCAAGGTGAGCGACGTGAACACGCAGGTGGGGTTCCTCCGCGTTATGGGCAAGGGATCCAAAGAACGAATCGTGCCAGTGGGATCTCGCGCGCTGTTTTGGATTGGAAAATATTGCGCAGAGGTCCGGCCGAAGATCGCGCAGGACCTTTTGGTGCAGAATCTGTTTTTGAATCAGCAGGGGGCGGGATTCACCCGCCAGGCCGTGTGGAGTCTGCTCAAGGCCTGCGCGAAGAAGTCCCGGGTCAAGAAACGCGTGACACCGCATATGCTGCGTCATTCGTTTGCCACGCATCTGATGA
>CAZGMX010000173.1:0-5264 GCA_964526865.1 uncultured Actinomycetota bacterium
GCGCCCAGGAGGATTGTTATGCCATCGCCAGGATCATGGCCGGTGTGGCGGGAAAAGAAATCGCCCAGATGACGCGCGACGATTTGGCGGTGTTGTATTTCCTGTCCATGGTGCGGGGGGATGCCGCCTTGAAACAAGGGGTTCCCGATCTGCCCTTGAGAGTTTTCGAACAAGGGCAATTTGCGGACAGGATCAGCAACATGCGGCTTCAATGGGAAAATCTCAAGAGGCTGGAGGCGGGTAGATTCTCTGGAATCATCGTGCAGGATGCCAAGGATGTCGGAATTGGTTTCGACAGCTTTCTGGAGATTTTGTCCAGGCTGAATGTGGATGTAACGGGGGTGCAGATGGTGGTACTGTTGAATGGACTGAGCGGTGAGGAGAGGATTCGGTTTTTGAAAAAGAAACCCGCCTGTGTCGTGGTGGCCGAAACGCTGGAGGACGTTAAGGGGGACAATATTGTCTATGTGTCAACCTCTCTGGATGAGCGCCAGACCAAGAGACTTCAGCGCCACAAAATCAAGCTGTTGGTACGGGGCAATTGCGGCCCCGTGGAAGAACTGTCTTTTGCCATGGAACTTTTGTCCCTCGGGGATATCTACACCGGGATGCACGGTCTGAACACACGGGCCATTCAACTCTACAAACAGTTTTTGGAGAGAATGATTTCCCAGGGTGCTTTGTCAGCTGATGAGGGGACCAAGAGGGAATTGATCAGAGAGGCAAAATCGCTGGGATACTTTAGATTGCCCACAGTCAGGACGTTCGAGCAGATGTGGCGTCAGATGGACGAATTCCTCAACGCCGAAATCTTCGCATGAAAACCGCAATACCGGGTTGCGTTGTGCGAATTACGTAATCCTTAATCCGTACCACGTAATCCTGTCTTTTAAATTTGAACCACATTCTTCAATCTACAATCTGCATTCCGAGATGAAATGTGTGGTTCGAGGCGCCGTTTTGGGGCATAATCAGCCAAAAGGCGTCATTTTATGATCGATATATCCCCTTGTTCTGATTTTCAATCGATTCTCCAGCCCAAGATGGATCTGGTAGAACAACGAATTGCCCGTGCCCTGGGGTCTGATAACCCATTGATGGGGCCGATGCTCCAGCATGTTTTGGGCGGCCGCGGCAAGCGGCTCCGGCCTGCGCTTGTGTTATTGTCCGGCATGGCGGTGGGTGCAACAAACGACGTCCACCTGGATGTCGCGACGGCCATCGAACTCATCCACATGGCAACTCTGGTACACGACGACATCATTGACGAGGCGACACTGCGGCGGCAAACGACCAGCTTGAACGCAAAATTTGGGAACGAAACAGCGGTGATCCTGGGGGATTATGTGCTTGCCCGCGCGGTCATGATTCTGGCGCAACTGGAGAACCCGGTTGTCCTCCAAGAAATCGCGAGGACCACCAACGCCATCTGCGAAGGCGAATTGCTCCAGGCGCAGAAACGTTTTGACTTTGATTTGAGCCGGCGGGAATATGAGACCATTATCGATCAGAAAACCGCGTCCCTATTTGGATCCTCCTGTAATTTGGGTGTTTTGTTGGCCGGCGGATCTTCTCGTCAGCAGGTTGTTCTGCGTGAATTTGGGCGGGAATTGGGGATCGCATTCCAGATTGTGGATGACTGCGTCGACATTGTGGGCGATGAGGATCGCGCGGGGAAGTCCCTGGGGACCGATCTCAAAAAGGGCAAGTGGACCCTGCCTATGATTTTATTGCGAGAGCAGTTGAACGAGACGGACTGGGCCGATATCCAGCTGCTCTTGGTCGAGGATCTCAAAGAAACTGCGATGAAGCGCCTCATTCGGGATTTGTTTGAACACGGTGCGGTGGACCAGGCGATGGACGAAGCCCGCCTGCACATTGCCAGGGCTCAGGCGCAGCTAAACGGAATTCCAGCGGGGCCCGCCCTGCTGGAATTTCGTAGACTGGTAGGGGATGTGGTTGATCGTTATACTAAAACCGTGTCGCTGTGCTCGTAGGGCGGAGAACAGATACACCAAATCACAAGATCGCACTTTCCCTTGTTGATAATGAAGTGAGGGGTCTTGGGAAGAATCGCGATCGCGTCACCCGCCTCGATTTTGAATTTTTTCTTTCCCAACAGCATTGTTCCCTTGCCCTCCGACACAAAATAAATCTCTTCTGACAATGTATGGATATGCCGGTGGGTTGAGCGGCCGGGTTTCACCCGAGCCTCGGCCAGGCTGAGTCTTTTTAAACCAGGATTGTGACCTAAAAACAGATCCCGGATTACGGAGGAATCCAGCGTGACGAAGGGCTTGATGTTTCGAATGTTGACACAAGTTCGTTTCATGGCGGTCGGCACAAGGGCTCAATGGTCCCGCCGGGCTATGAAGAGGGCAATTTCCCGAAGGGGGTCAGCGGACGGACCAAAGGACCGCAGGCTGGCCAGCGCTGACTGGGTCAGCCTTTCCAGATAACGGCGGGATTTTTCCAGTCCTAGAAGACCCGGATAGGTGGCCTTTTTCATTCCGGCGTCTTTGTGGACGCGCTTTCCCATCATTTTCTCATTTCCCGTGACGTCCAAAATGTCGTCGGCGACTTGAAAGGACAGTCCGATGCTCTTTCCGTAGACGGATAGGCTGGCGAGCTGTGCCCTGGAAGCGCCTCCGGTCAGGGCGCCTGTCAACACGGAAGCCTCGATGAGCGCGGCGGTCTTGTTTTGATGGATGAAACGCAGTTGGGATAGGGAGACTTTTTTGCCCTCTCCCAGGATGTCTTCCATTTGTCCCCCGATCAGTCGATTGCTACCCGCAGCGATGGCAATAGCGCGGGCGACACGCAGAGCGGTCTTCTCAGAAACGCGCGCGGTATTTTGAGCGAGGATTTCAAAGGCAAACGTCAGCAGGGCGTCTCCCGCCAACACCGCTGTGGCCTCGTCGAACACCTTGTGGCACGTCGGTCTTCCCCGGCGCAGATCGTCGTCGTCCATGCAGGGCAAGTCGTCGTGGATCAAAGAGTAGGTGTGGATCAGTTCCAGTGCGCATGCCGTGTCCATGGCCTTCGCACGGGTGCCGCCCACGGCATCGCAAGCCGCCAGACAGAGGATGGGGCGGATGCGCTTGCCGCCGATTTGGACGCTATAGCGCATGGCCTTGTGGATTTGAGGCGGGCGCCGGCTGGCAGAAGGAAGAACACGGTCCAACGCATCATCCACAACGGCCTTGCGCTCTTTGAGATATTTCGCGATATCCATAGTGAAAAAATCTTAACAGAAAGTGCAGGGAAAGAAAACAACCCTAAAACCCGAATTTCTCATCACTTTTCGTCGCGAGAGTGCGTAGATGCTTGTGGCTGCACTTTCGCGCTACGCGCTCAAGTATTAGGTACGGCCACCCGCCTTCGGCGGGTACCCGGCCTACCGTCACAAGAATACAAGGGAGGAACCCGCAGGCGTACTTTTACAGTACGTCGAGGGTTCCGACCGCAGTATGACGCCGCAGACGCAAGCAGATACGCACTCGTAGCAGAAAAGCGATGAGAAATGCGGGTTAGCAGCAAACACGCAGGCCCCCAGGGCACCCATTGTTTTGAATGGGGCGCCGGGGCAGAATATGATAATATTCACGCCCCGGGAGGCAAATTGCCCAACGGACTGCTAACCACGGAGGCACGGTATGGGAAGACAATACAATCGCAGGGAGAAGAAGAAAAGACGCAATGTGTATTTGAAAAAGAAGAAAAAAATGGCAAAGGCAGCGGCAAAAAAGAATGGTTAATCCATTGAGTGGTTCTCACTACGAAGATCTATTTAAGAACAAATACGGTCATTTTTCAGCCGACGGCACGGAATATGTTATCACCCGGCCGGATACGCCCCGGCCGTGGATCAACGTCGTGTCCAACGGCAATTACAGTTTTACCGTGTCTCAGACGGGCGGAGGATTTTCCTGGCTGGACAACTCCAATCTCAACCGCCTGACGCGCTGGGAGCAGGATTTGATCCAGGACGACTGGGGGAAATATCTCTATCTGCGGGACGACACCACGGGCAGTTTTTGGTCCCTGAGCTACAAGCCCACGCGCACAAAGTTTGATTCCTACGAGTGCCGGCACGGATTGGGCTATACCGTGTTCAAGACTTCCAAGGCTGGCATCGAAGCCAAGTGGACACAATTTGTGCCCGTGGGAGACACCTGCGAAGTATGGATTGTGCGTCTGGAGAACAAATCCAAAAAAGACTACCGGTTGTCCCTCTTCAGCTATCTGGAATGGCTGTTGGGGACCTGGCCGGACTCTCACAGGGAATTTCACAAACTCTTTATTAACACCAGTTTTGATTCTTCCTCGGACGCCATTTTTGCCACGAAGAGCCTGTGGACGGTGCTCAACGAGGATGGGGAGTACTGGAATCGTGACTGGCCCTATGTTGCATTTCACGCCACCGGGGAAAGATCGCGCGGGTTCGAAACAGACAAAGAGAATTTTCTCGGGCGATATGGCAGGCTCACCAAGCCTGCTGCCGTGCAAACCGGCACGCTCAAGCAGGGCGAGGGAAGGCCGGCGGACGCGGTCGGATCCCTGCATGTCAAGCTGAGCCTCAAGGCGGGCGCGAAACAAAGCGTGGTTTTTCTTTTGGGGGCCGCGAGAACAGAGCAGCAGGCCAAAGAACTCATTGTCAAATATCAGAATTTGCCCAGCGCCAAGAAGGCCCTGGAAGAAGTGAAGACGTTTTGGAAGACCACCGTCAGCCAGCACTGGGTCAAGACGCCGGATCCCTCTTTTGATCTTCTGACCAATGTGTGGCTGAAGTATCAAGCCATTTCCGGCCGCATTTGGGGCCGGGCCGCGTACTACCAGTCCAGCGGCGCGATCGGATTCCGGGATCAGCTTCAGGACAGCCAGCTGTTTTTGTCGACACAGCCGCAGCAAACCAAAAAACAAATTTTACTGCACGCATCGCGCCAGTTTGAGGAGGGGATTGTCCAGCACTGGTGGCATCCGACGACCGGCGAAGGCCCCATCTCCAAGTTCAGCGATGATCTTTTGTGGCTGCCGTTTGTTTTGGCCAATTATATCCGCGAGACGGGCGATTTTACCATTCTGGAAGAGAAGGTGCCATTCCTCAAAGACGGCAGTATCAAAGAAAAAGGCTCGCTGGGGACCATCAAAGAACACTGCATCCGTGCGATCAACATCGCCCTTTCCCGGTTTAGCCTGCGAGGCCTGCCCCTGATCGGTGAGGGTGATTGGAACGATGGCTTGAGTTCCTGCGGCGCCAAATG
>CAZGMX010000173.1:5274-6434 GCA_964526865.1 uncultured Actinomycetota bacterium
GGAAAGGGGAGTCTGTCTGGACGGCACAGTTTCTCTATGGAATCTTGAGCGATTTCTGCGAAATTTTGGAAAAGGTGAACGACTGGAACAAGGTCGGATATTACCGCAAACGGGCGAAAAAACTCTTTGAGGTGGTTAACACCGTGGCCTGGGACGGCGAGTGGTATTGGTGTGCCACCTGCGACAACGGGGATGTGCTGGGCAGCGCCAAATGCGAAGAGGGGAAAATATTTCTAAACGTCCAAACGTGGGCCATCATCAACAAGATTGCCCCCCGGGAGCGCCAGGAGCAGATCGTTAAGGAGATGGAAAAATATCTCTACCGGGACTATGGCCCAATTCTCTTTTATCCGGCCTACAAAAAATCCAACGCCAACATCGGGTATCTCACGCGCTATGCGCCAGGCTGCCGCGAGAACGGCGGCCTGTACACACATGCCGGCGTCTGGGCCGTGCAGGCCGAATGTGTCCTGAAGCGCAATGAGGAGGCCTACAAACTCTACAAGAGTTTTCAGCCGATCCGGCGGGGGGCCGAGCCCGATCTGTACTATTGCGAGCCCTATGTGACGCCCGGCAACGTGGATGGTCCGGAGTCCCCCCATTACGGGCGTGGCAGTTGGACTTGGTATACGGGTTCCGCGGGCTGGCTGTATCGGGTCAGCACCGAGTGGATTTTGGGCATCCGGCCTGTCCATGAAGGGCTGCTCATCGATCCGTGCATTCCGGCCGAATGGAATGGTTTTCAAATGGAGCGGCCGTTCCGCGGCGCCACCGTCCACATCAAAGTGACCAAGGCAGGAAAAAATGCCGGCACGGTTTCCGAGATGGTGGTGGACGGCAAAAAAGTGGTTGGCAATCTCATCAAGCCTTTCGGCGACAACAAAGATCACACCGTGGAAGTGCAAATGGTGTAGAGCGTCATGGCGAGGAGTCCCAGCGTGTTTCATGCCGGGATAATCGCGGCGAGTGGCTGTGATTGCGAACCCGCTGGATGTCAGGACGGTCTCGACGGGAGACCCGTTGCGAGCCCGCCAAAGGCGGGCGAAGCTGTAAGTCCGCCGACGCTTCAGTGGCGGGCAATCTCGTAGGGGGGGGCAGAGCACAATGATTCGTCCACCTTCCGTAGCAGGTCACTTCTACCTCGGCCGCAAGGATTCGCT
>CAZGMX010000174.1:0-2190 GCA_964526865.1 uncultured Actinomycetota bacterium
CCGCGATGCCTGTGAGAAGGGCGCTGCCGAATTTATAATAAACCCTTTCCCAGGGAATCTCGGGCAGATGGAAGGCCACCGCCCCACACAGACGGTAGAGAACAAGGAGAGCAAAGAGACTGCACACCCCCAGGGCAAATCCGGAAATCGCCAGGAGAAACCAATGGGAAATGCCCACCAAACTCCTTCGGATGGAATCCTGAATATGAAGACTTCGCCGGCAAACAAACAACAGGACCAAAGCCAGAACCATAAACACCCGGGACAGCACACGGTCAAACGGAACATTGGCAATAAAAGACACCCCCAGCCCTTCTCCCAGCAGATATTTCAATCCGACATGGATGGGAGGCGCAATGACGCAGCCCAGAACAATCACGGCCACAAAGATGATGAGTATTTGTATAGAGATGCGCATATGCAGGAATGAGAGTTCAGGATATGGGGGCAAGGAGTATTGTTTGAAGGGGGCTCGCGCAGGCGCGTGGAGCTTGGTTTGTTTCGACCCAAAAACTTTCGGGGTCGAAACAATCCACGCGCCGAGCGTGCCGCCGCGCTTCGCGCTTGCGGCATTAGGTACGCCCACCCGCTTTGCGGGTACCCGGGCTACCGTCACAGCCGGGCATCTGCCGCAGGAGCAGACAGACCGCGTCCCCTGAAAATAATACTCCTTGCCCCTGCACTGAACAACCTCCCTCAATCAAGTAAGCACCATTGTATGCTTCAAGATTTAAGGATACAATGATTGTTTATGCAAGCAATCGTTCCTCGCCGTATCAAACTCATTGACCGGTATCTGCTCTCCAGATATCTGGTTCCTTTTGCTTATTGCATGGCGGCATTCCTTCTGGTGATGCTGATCTACGATTTTTCCATCAACCTGGAGGACTTCATCGAAGGCAGGGTCCGTCTGGACATCATCCTGGAATATTTCATCTATTCCCTGCCGATGAAACTCACGGATGTCATCCCCATGGCATCTCTTTTGGCGCTGTTGTACTCCATCGGACAGTTGAAACGCCACAACGAGATCACAGCACTGCAGGCCAGCGGTGTAAGCCTCCTGAGAATCATGATTCCCTTTTTGTGCTTCGGCATTTTCTTGAGTGCCGTGGTTCTGATTCTGGGCGAAACCCTGGTTCCCCGCTGCCGCCAAAGGGTTGCAAAGCTCGAATCGGTCTATATGAAAAAGGGCGACGCCGCCAAGTCGGGAGCGGCGCCATCGGTGTTTGCCTTTTACAACCTCCGGCAGGCGCGAAGTTGGGTAGGGGTTTGGGATCCTTCCAAGAAAAAAGTTCTACGGGTAGAGATCAGGGAGTTCGACAACCAGGACCGCGTCATCAAAAAAATAACGGCGGAAACAGCCCTTGCCACGCCGGACGGTTGGAAGCTCGCAAATGGCAAGGTCATCGAATACGAAGGACAGCCCTGGAACGCCTCAGAGGAAAGCCTTGGACCGACAACGGGATTGAAAACTGAAAAGGTCAATGCCTTTCAGGAGGGGACTTTTTCACTTCCTGAAACACTGAAAGACATCATGGACAGCCAAAAAGACCCGCAAATGATGTCCATCCGAGAATTGACACATCACATCCGGATTCACCCCAAACATTCCAGGATTTTTCACGAGGAAAGAGTGGAGTACCATCACAAATGGGCCTATCCCCTTCTCAATTTTCTCGTCATGCTCATGGGGGTCCCCATCGGATTAAAAAGTGGGAAAGGGCACTTCCTCCTGGGGGTCGGAACGAGCCTGGGATTGTTTTTTGGCTATTACGGCGTCAACCTCGTGTGCCTGGCCCTGGCCAAGAACGAGGTGATCGCATCCTGGCTGGGCGCCTGGCTGGCCAGTTTTATTTTTGCGGGGGTTGGGCTGGCGCTACTGCGTAAAATGCGAGAAACAACGAGATCGCCGCGTCGGTCCGGCAACACGCCGGACCTCCTCGCGATGACGAATAAATATTGCGCAGCAGGCTCTTACGTTCCCATCTGCCAAGAGGCCAAATACTTGACCTGCTCGGAGGTCAGTTCATCGATGGAAATTCCCATCGTCTTTAGTTTGAGGCGGGATACCCACTGATCGATCTCTTTGGGAACCAAATAGACCTTGGACTTGAGCAATGCCTTGTTTTTGACGACCCATTCCGTCGTCACCGCCTGAACAGCAAAACTCATGTCCATCACGCTGGC
>CAZGMX010000174.1:2200-6425 GCA_964526865.1 uncultured Actinomycetota bacterium
CTTCAGCACGTATTCGTCCACAAAATTGCGCACGCCCCGCTTGACTTCGGCAGCGCACTGGCTCATCGCCGGCAAATCGATTTCCACGTTGAAGTGACCCGAGTTGCACACGATGGCGCCGTTCTTCATCTTGAGAAAATGCTCCTTGCGCAAGACATTGAGATTGCCCGTCAAGGTGCAAAATAAATCACCGATTTGTGCGGCCTCATCCATCGACATAACGCGGAAACCCTCCATGGCAGCTTCCAGCGCCTTGACGGGATCCACTTCGGTGACGATGACGTTGGCGCCCATGCCGCGGCTACGCATCGCAAAACCCTTTCCACACCACCCATAGCCGGCCACCACGACATTCTTTCCGGCCAGAAGAAAATCCGTCGCCCGGATGATCCCGTCCACGGTGGATTGTCCGGTCCCATACCGGTTGTCAAAGAGGTGTTTGGTGTCCGCATCGTTCACCGCAATGACCGGGATTTTTAACGCCTTGTCCGATTCCATGGCCTTGAGACGGATGACACCCGTGGTCGTCTCTTCCATGCTCCCCATGACATGCGGGACCCAGCCGGGATAATCCGAATGAATCAAGGATACCAGATCGGCGCCGTCGTCCATCGTGATCACAGGCTTGTGCTCGATGGCGCTGCGCAGATGCCGGTAGTACGTCTCGTGATCCTCTCCCTTGATGGCAAATGTCGGAACTTGGAAATTTTCCACCAGAGACGCGGCAACATCGTCCTGGGTGGACAGGGGATTGGACGCGCACAATACAAGATCCGCGCCCCCCGCGACCAGCGTCCTGGCCAAATTAGCAGTCTCCGCCGTAACGTGGAGACAGGCGGACATCTTGAGGCCCGCCAGCGGTTTTTCCTCTTCAAAACGCTTGCGAACTTCCGCCAGCACCGGCATGTCGCGATCTGCCCAAAGGATCCGCTTGTATCCCCCGGGGGCACAACGGATATCTTTGACGTCGCCGCACACCGCGGCCCTCACCTTGTCGGAAACCTTCTTCTTGCGTTCTTTTGTCGTTACGGTCATGGGGTCCTCTTTGATCACATCGAGACGTTTTTTATCGCACGGTCACACTTTCATTTTTTTTTAACAGGCCGGCGTCCTGACGCAGGCTCTCGGCCTTATCGGTTCTCTCCCAGGTGAAGCGCTTTTCGCTTCTCCCAAAGTGTCCATATCGCGCGGTATCCTTGTAAATGGGCCGCTTCAAATCCAGGGACTCAATGATGTCGCGGGGGGTCAACCGGAAGTACTTGCGGATCAGTTCCACAATCTTGCTGTCCGGAATCTTTCCCGTCCCTTCCGTGTTTACGTTGATGGACAGCGGCTCCGCCACGCCGATGGCATAAGAGAGTTGAACCTCACAGCGCTCGGCAATGCCTGACGCGACGATGTTTTTTGCGATATACCGCGCGGCATACGACGCACTGCGATCCACCTTGGACGGATCCTTTCCGGAGAAAGCGCCGCCCCCATGCCGCCCCATCCCTCCGTAGGTATCCACAATAATCTTGCGGCCCGTAAGCCCCGTGTCCCCCTTGGGCCCGCCAATCACAAACCGCCCGGTAGGATTGATGTGGTAGATGGTCTTATCATCCAGGAACTTCGAGGGAATCACGTCCTTGGCAATGGCGATCATGTCTTTGCGGATTGTTTCATACGCCACATCCGGATTGTGCTGGGTGGAAATAACGACGGTGTGCACCCGCACCGGTGTGAACCCGTCGTACTCAACGGTCACCTGACTTTTTGCGTCCGGCCGCAGATAGGAGAGTTTCCCGCTCTGCCGAAGTTCGGCCAGCCTGGTCAAGAGTTGATGGGCCAGCATGACCGGCATGGGCATCAACTCGGGGGTCTCGTTGCAGGCGTATCCAAACATCATTCCCTGGTCCCCCGCCCCCTGTTCCTTATAAAGTCCCTGACCTTCCGTGACGCCTTGCGAGATGTCGGGCGATTGGCGGTTCAGACTGACGATCACTGCACACGTTTCGGCGTCAAACCCCATGGAAGAATCGACATATCCAATCTCCCGGATGGTTTCTCTGGCAACATCTTGCGCGCTAAATTGGGCCGTGGTCGTGATCTCGCCCGCCACGACAACCGCCCCGGTGAACACCAAACACTCACAAGCCACCCGGGCATCCCGGTCCTGAGCCAAAATGGTATCCAACACCGCATCCGAAATTTGATCCGCGATCTTATCCGGATGCCCCATCGAAACCGACTCCGACGTAAACAATTTTGCTTTTGACATGACCCCTCCTCCTTCTGATTAAAAATCTAAAAATCTGCGGCCGGACATTGTATCAGGCTCCCAGCCGCAGGCAATGTTATTTTGAGTCCACCAGTTCCGGCGTAACATTCTTCAACAGGGCCATAGCCCGAAGACGAATCTGCGTGGGATCCTGCATCAACAAGATTTCCCTGGCCAATTCTCTGCATTCCTCCATTTTGACGGAACGGATCACCTTCTTGATTTCGGGGATCATCACGGCACTGATCGAGAACTCGTCCAGCCCCAACCCCAGCAAAATTAAGACAGAGGCCAGGTCCCCCGCCATCTCTCCGCACATGCCCACCCAGATTCCATTGGCATGTCCGGCGTCCACGGTGCTCTTGATCAGCCGGATAATGCCGGGGTGCATGGGTTCATACAGGTAGGCCACTTTTTCGTTCACACGGTCGATCGCCAGAGAATACTGAATCAGATCGTTGGTGCCAACGCTGAAGAAATCCACTTCTTTGGCCAACAGGTCCGCCGTCAAGGCCGCCGACGGAATTTCGATCATCGCCCCCACCGGAATGTTTTCATCGAAGGGGATTCCCTGCTTTCGCACTTCCTCCATGGCCTCTTTCAAAATGGCGTTGGCCTGGACAACTTCCTCCACCCCGGAAATCATGGGATACATGATCTTGACATTTTGACGGCCGCTGGCCTTCAAGATCGCCCGGAGCTGCGCCTTGAAGACATCGGGTCTGGCAAGGCAAAAGCGGATCGCTCGCCATCCCAGAAAGGGATTCATTTCCTTGGCCACTTGCAGGTGGCTCAAAAATTTATCTCCTCCCAAATCCAGCGTCCGGATGATCACCGACTGCGGAGCCACTCTTTCTGCCACCATCCGGTAGGCGTTGTACTGCTCCTCCTCGGTGGGCAGGTCATGGCGGTTCATGAAAAGGAATTCCGTGCGGTACAGGCCGATGCCGTCGGCCCCATGGGCCAGGACCGAATCCACCTCCTCCGGCATTTCGATGTTCGCGGACAACTCCACGCGGTGGCCGTCCTTGGTCTCGGCGGGAAGATTCCTGAGCCCCGCCAGTTTTTCCTCAAAGATCTCCAGTTTGGTCTGTTCCTCGGCGTAACGCTTGAGGGTCGCCTTGGAGGGATTGACGATGAGCACTCCCTTGTGGCCGTCGATGATGATCGTCGCATGGGGCGGAACGCGCTTGCTGACGTCGTGCAGACCCACCACCGCGGGAATTCCAAGGGCCCGGGCCATGATCGCCGTGTGAGAGGTCCGTCCGCCGATGTCCGTGACAAATCCAATCACCTTTTCTTTGTGCATCAGCGCCGTGTCCGACGGAGCCAGATCGTACGCAACCACGATGACTTCCTCTTCCAGGTCCGCGAGGTCCTGGCGTTTCTTTCCGATCAGGTTGTGCAAGACGCGGTGGGACACATCCCGGATGTCGCTGGACCGCTCCTTGAGGTATTCGTCCTCCATCTTGGAAAAGACCTGGGCATATTTCCTGGCCACCGTCGAAAAGATATGCTCGACATTGACTTTTTCCTGGCCGAGTTTCTTGATGACCTCCTCGATGAGAACGCGGTCCTCCAACACCAACAGGTGGGCATTAAAAATCTCTCCGTGTTCAACCCCCAGGCTCTTGCTGATTTTTTTCTGGATATCCAAAATTTCCCTGCGGGTCGCTATCAACGCCTCTTCAAAGCGCGCAATTTCCGTCGGGATATCCGCCTTCTGGATTTTGTAGCGGGTGACCACCTCCTCCTCGCTGTCAAAGAGGAAGACCTTGCCGATCGCCACGCCGGACGAGACAGGAATTCCCTGATATTCTTTTTCTACGGGCCGGGAGGGCATCACTCTTCTCCAAATTTACTGTTCAACAACTTGTCCAATTCCTCGACGGCCGTCTGGGCATCTTCCCCAACCGCGGATACATGCAGCCTGGTCCCTTTGCCCGCGGCCAGCATCATCATTCC
>CAZGMX010000175.1:0-6409 GCA_964526865.1 uncultured Actinomycetota bacterium
GGCACTCCATAAAAATATGCTCCATGTCGTCTTCCTATTTATCCTGCCAGCCGCCCTGCGCCCCACTGCCATCGCTTGGCGGAAGATAGGAGCTGGTAGACTCCCCACCGGAGTTTGACCTCGTGATGGTGGTTCCTCCATTGCTATGATGAATTATGGTTTCTGTCCTGCCATCCGGAAATGTCTTGGTGGTGCTGGATTCCCCCCTCCCCAAGCCTTCAGAGTGTACTTTTGTCCCGTCGGGATAGGTTTTGTCCGTCTCTGAATGGCCGGTAGTTTGGGCGCTTACTTCTTTGGATCCATCTGGACGGATTACCGTGGTTTCGCCACCGCCGCCCGCAAACCGCTCCTCCGTCTTCGTGGTGCCATCCCGGTCCTTTGTGGTTGTGCTGGTTCCGCCGCCCGGCCGGCCGCTCTCAGACACACTGGACTTCGTTCCATCCGGATAGGTTATCTCTGTGGTTCTTGTGACACCATTGTCGGTGTCCACTTGCGTCGTGCCATCTGGATTTCTTGTGACAACCGTCTTATCGCCAGGGTCTGAATCGCTATGTTGTGTAACTGTCACAGTCTGCGTTTTTCCATCAGGCCATTTTGTTTCGGTGACACTTTCGCTTTGGCCGTATTTTTCTCCCGCCCCATATTTTGTCGTGGTCTCCGTTTGGGTCTTTCCACCGGGCCATGTCCTCTCGGTTTTTGTATCGTCCCGCGGCGTGGTATTGGTCTCTGTCGTATTTTCTGTTCGGCCGTCCGGATACGTTGTCTCTGTATGGGACTCCGTCCCTAGAAGATCATTGCCCTCCGTTAATATCTTGGTGCCGCGAACCTGTTTTTTCCCATCAGGCCATGTCGTCTCCGTGTGGTCATAGTCCCCATTCCCATCCGTGTCTATATCCACCTGCGTCGCCCCGGCAATATCACTTCCTTTCCACTCATCCGGATCAAACGTGGTGGTTCTATCCGGCAGTTTCTCCCTTTTGGCCCCGGTAATACTCTCCAGTCCTTCAATCATGGGGTCTGCCGGCACTGTGGTATTTTGCCCTGGAGAAATGGTGTTTTCAGTTACGACGGGTGTCGCGCTCGTGACAAGAGAAGAAAAAAATCCCGTATTGGTTTGACTCTGAGTTTGAGTGTTGATTTGAGATTCGATTTTGGCGCCGGCCCCGGCTACGGCGCCACCGCCCCCGCCAAAGGGACAGCCATCGTCGCTTGCTTGAGCCCAAGTTGATACGGCAAAAATAAAAACAGAGATTACAAAAATGCGATTAAGAAAAAGTTGAGAAATGGAATTCATGATACACCCCCCCCGTTGGCAACCCGCATGATTATACCTCCAATCGAATTAAAAGTCAATCAAAATATATTTATAACATTCTTGATAGACGCTGGTTGGCGTGTGTCATCGCCCGGATAAGCCGCCATTGCGAGGGAGCAAAGCGACCGTGGGAATCTCGACGGTATTTTGTCATTGCGAGGAGTCCGCCACTGCTTCAATGGCGGACGACGCGGCAATCTCGTTGAATTGTGCCCAGCCATCGAGATTGCTTCGCCCCGCCTCCGGCGGGACTCGCAATGACGCGCATCCGGCGAGATTACTTCGTCTCCCGGCATGAAACATGCGGGGATCCTCGCAATGACCGTTACCCTTACAAACTTGCCGAGACTAACGCGTCGGCTGAAGGCAATTCAGAAGTGTCAGAACGCCCAGCGGCACAACCTGCTTCCGGCGCAATTCCTGTCAGGGAACGGCTCGCCACCCCTTTGCTTTGGACGAGCACATTGTAAGAAGATTTGTCGAGATCACGTTCCACCAGCCGGACCAATCCGTTCAACCGTGGAATATGTTCGGCCAAATTGTGAAAGAAATCGTACTGGCGGACAAACCCCTCATTTGCCAACCCCATCCCTTCACCCACAGCAGACAGCAGTTTGAAATCCACATCGGACGTGATGTCCGTTTCGCCGGGATGCCGCAGAACATACTCATCGGGATTAGGTTCCGTCCACAGCATCGGGTTGATTCTGGAGTACAGCCGTATCGGCCCCCGGTCTTCATAATTACTACTCACCTGCTCACCCGGCCCGTAATCGATGGTGAGGACATAGCCCTTTGTCATGCAATCCACAATCGCCTCTTGCCATTGCAGAAGATTGAGATTCACGGCCAGGCCTTTGTGCATCAGAACCGTATCGACATATTCATCCCCCCGCTCCGCTCTCAGAAGACGGACATATTCTTCGATCTGCGGATCCGATAGCGGGCCAAATTCCTTCTTGAAACCTTCTTTTGATTCCGTCACATACATTTCCACCAGTCTGCCGCGCTCGTCCTTCTTGACAAGATGCACGGGGAATGTGTCGGGCAGTTCGTTGGACAGGAAGACTCCCTGAAATCCTTTCTTCACCGGCAGATCGACAGCAGAACCGGAGATCCATTGGACAGGATAGCCTTTGCTCAACAATGTTTCCTTTTGCTTTTCGATCAAGGCCGGGCTGACTTCCACAATGCGGTAGGTCAGTGCCCTAAAGAGCTCGGAATGCTCGGACCGGAGATGGGCAAGAATTTGATCCGCCATTCCTCCGTATCCCGCCCCCATCTCCACGACAGAAAAGTTCGAGGGCCTGCCCATGTTCTCCCACATTTGGACCAATTGCTCTGCAAGACACGGCCCGAATATTTCCCTGTGCTTCTGCGCGTCCGTGGAAAAATCATAAGCCTCCGGACTTCCCTTGCCTGATTTGATTTTCAATCTGCCTCCGGAATAATATCCGCCCTTGGAGTACAGACAGATCCCCATACATTCTGCAAAAGTTATTTTGCCGCCGCCAGCCTGGATTGCCTGCTTCAAGCCCTCAACAACTGAAACCTCCAGCGGCTGTTCTTCCGGCGGCACGGAAACATATGCTGAGAGCGGCAGGCCGGGTTCGTTCATCAGGGATCTGGGGGGAACACCCAGGACACTGGCAACCAAGGCCAGATTCTCTAGATTTACATATCGTTTGCCCATTTCGATTTCGGACAGGAGCGTGTTGTCGCTTACTCTTCGGGCACCGATGATTTTTGCCACGTCGTGCTGTGAGAGTCCCGCCTCTTTTCTTTTCCTGCGAATTGTTTCCGCCGCCAGCGCTGCCGGCGAAAATTCGATGTCTTCCATACCAAGAAAATAGCCGTACGGAAGGCGGTGCGCCCGGACAAAACGGCCCATTTCCCGCGCGGTCGCAGGCGACGTATCGACCGTGTCAAAAAATAGAAATTCTGGCGTAAGGCGGAGGTCCAAGAATTTCATGGCGGCCTGGATTCGCGACGGCACAAAGGTCTCTCTTTGCCCCGTCAGAAAGCCCACGTGAACACCCAGGAGGATCGCCAGCCGCCGCATCATGAACAGGGATGGGAATTCGTCCTGGTTGAGGTATCGCTTCATTTTTTCCGGCAACATTGTCAATCGCCGGGCAACATCGTCCGGCGCTAACTCCTTGTACTCTAGAACCAGCTTAAGACGATCCGCCCAGAGCGCCGGCTTGAGGCGGCCTGCGCCGTGCCCTAGCAAATAATTCTCGGGGACATGTAAAGCAGACTCTATTTTGTTCAACTCGTTTTGATAAGGATTCTCTTTTCCATCAGCAAAGGCCTGCAGGGCCGCCAGAGGAATGTCCGTTTTTACGCTGAGTGTGGCCAGTGACATATGCCGGTGTGCCAGCGCGTCTTCAAATCGGCTTGTATCCAGCCGCAGGGACGATTTGGGAATATCTTCAAATCCCATGAGACAGCCGTATGTCACGTTCAGGGCGCTTGACAGCGTCTTCACCGTATCCAAGTATGGGGGTCGCACCCCCGCCTCCAAATCACTGATCGACGCAGGTGCCATTCCGACCTTCCGGGCCAGTGCTTTTATTCCAAGGGCCGCTTTTTCTCTGCACTCCGTCAGCCGCGCGGGGACAAACTGGGGAATTGGTTCATCCTCCCCTTCCATACCCAGGAGATAATTTTCTGTTTTGCCCAAAATCTGCGCCAGTGCTTGAAGACTTTTTGTCGCGGGGGCTCCCTTGCCCTCTTCCCAAAGCGGATCAAACCAGCCAAACCCGCGGCGTTTCATTTCCGCATCCATCTGCTCGTGCGTCAGCCCCAGCCGGATCCGGGCCGCCTTCAGCCGCTGAGGCTGGAATTTGGGCTGTTTGAGTCCCCTCTCCCCGAATCCCAATAGATATTCGCGCGACACGTCCATTTTTTGAACCATGATCGTGACGTGCTCTTCCTTCGGGAACACCTCCCCGCGCTCCCATTTTCCATACGTCTGCGAATCCACGCCGATTTCTTTCGCCGCCCTCTGAATGGACCACCCCATGTGCAATCGCGCCTGCATCAGACGATCCGCCTTGAAAGGATTGCCCACCAACGTCATGTCTTCGGCACCCATCAAATAGTTGTAGGTCACGCCCAGTATAACGGCAATGCGCTCCAACAGCGGCCTGTCGTTGATGTAGGGTTGCCGTTTGCCCGTCTCCAAATAGCAGTATTTCTTTTCGTCCGTGAAGACGGCCGCGGCCACTTCTTTTTGTTTCAGCCCTTTTGCTTCCCTGGCCGCTTTCAGCCGGTGGCGGTCGAATTCTGGGAACGTTGCCTGGACACGGCTGCTCCCAATCAAATACAGAGGCTCCACGCCCAAGACAGAGGCCAGTTTAAATAATTCACCCGCCGTCGGCATGCGGTCGCCCGTCTCAAAATAGGAGATGATTTTATTCGACACGCCCACCCGCGCGCCCAATTCTCCCTGTGTCAGCCAATTTTTAATGCGGGCATGCTTGAGCCGTTGGGGAGAAAATTGATTAGAGGATATTCGCTTGGCCAATTCCACAAGATTATCGATGATGCCCCTGGCATTCGCCCCCCGCAGTGCATTGGACGGAATGTTGAAACCGAATGGGGAAAAGACACCGAATATCTCTCTGACGTTCTGTTTTGACTCCGCCTGTAAAATGTCCCGGTACTCTCTTTCCTCTATCCCCGTCGCCATTCTCAACGCCAGGGAAAGATTATCAATGATTGCCCGCAGGCCGCCTTCCACTTCGCGCCAGTCCGATTGCACACCGCTCAAGAGACCGCTACCGCGGGCGGGCTGCAATTTGACGGCATATTTTGAGAGACGCAAATCGGGATCTCTTAGGAAAGATTTCGGCGTGCCGCCCAGAATTTCCGCCATGCGCACCAGTTCATCCAGCGAAGCCGGCCTTCTCCCGGCTTCCATCCTTGAAATCAACGTGTTGTCCAGATTCATGCCGAGTGCCGCGGCTAGTTCTGTTTGAGAAAACCCGCTTGCCATCCGCTTTGCGCGCATTGATTTGCCGTCCAGGTCTGCGGCTGGTATCAGAATATTTCTTTTTCCCGTCAGATATTCGTAGGGAATCTGATTCCTGCGGGCAAACTCGCTCAATTCTTCGGCCGACGCGAGTGATGGACTTGCCGGGTCAAATGTTCGAAGCCTCGGCGGCACCTCCACACCCACAAAACGGGCGGCAAGCGCTATGCGGGCCGGGGAGAACGCCTCTTCCTGGCCGGTTAAAAATTCTTCCGTCACCGGCAGGGCTTTTGCGATGCGGGCAATCTCCTGCAGTGTTGGAAAGTCATCCTGCCTTATCCATGCGGTCAAGGTTTCCAGAGAAATACCCAAGTGCACCGCCATTTCTTTGTCCTCCATCCCCAGCAACGCCATTGCCCATTTTAGATCGCGGATAGACAGGGCGGGTTTGAGTAAATTTGCATCTCCAATTCCCACCAGATATCCCATGGGGACATGCAGAGCCGACTCGATTTTTCCGACGGTTTCGCTGTCCGGATTTTCCCGGCCTTCGGCGAAGGCACTGAGTTTGGTTATGGGAATTGTTGTCTTTGTCATCAACGTGAACAACATCATGTGCCGCAGAACAAGGGCATTCTTGAACCGTTCCAAATCCAGTGGCAGGTCAGGGATAGAGGAATCTTCTTCAAATCCCATCAAATATCCGTATGTCACATTCAGGGCCTTGGCGATCCGGATAACTTCTGCCTTACTGGGCGTGCCGTACGCAGATTCCAAGTGGTAGATGACCACAGGATTTTTATGAAGTTTGGCGCCAAGGGTTTCTCTTGTAAGTCCCCTGTGAATTCTGGCCGCCATCAATCGCGCGGGCACAAACCGGGGCATCACCCCATCCTCGCCCTCCATACCCATGAGCCAAGCCTCACGGATTCCCAGGATGTCGCAGAGTCCTTTGAGTTTTTCTCTTCCGGGTTCGGCAATGCCGCTCTCCCAGTTGGGAAGATACACGCCATGACCGCGCTCTTTCATGATTTTTTTCATTTCGCGCTGGGTCAGGCCCGCGCGGAGTCTTGCGGTTGTCAGACGCCTGTGCTGAAACGCAGGAATTCTTAAAT
>CAZGMX010000176.1:0-983 GCA_964526865.1 uncultured Actinomycetota bacterium
CTCTTTGCGCTGGAAGCCGCTTAATGTCTCTATCAAGAACCATGGCACCCATTCTCTGCGTCATGCCTGCGCGACTCGACTGATCAATCAAGGAGTCCCGCTTAAAACCATCGCAGACCAACTGGGACATCGGGACCTTGAAACAACCCGTATCTACGCCAAAGTGGACCTGCCTAGGCTCCGGGAAGTTGCCAACTTTAATCTGGGAGGTGTGTTGTGAAACTCCTTGCCGTGGTTAACCAATATGTGGCTTATCGCAAATCCCTTGGCGAATGCTTTCAAACCAATGAGAAGGTGCTTAAATTCTTTGTCCGTACAATAGGCCAAAGAGCCAGCCTTTCTGAAGTAGAGCCCGAATCTGTTGGCGTGTTTCTGGCTGGTGGGGATCGCATCACAAGCTACTGGCATAGTAAATATTATGCCTTGCGCGGCTTTTATAAATATGCGATCAGTCGCGGCTACACTAAAACTTCGCCTTTGCCGGTGATGCCTAAACGACCTCAGCCTTTCATACCTTACATTTACACCGTTAAAGAACTACGTGCTTTGCTTGATGCTTGTTTCAACTATCAAAAAAAACGAGGCCGACTCAAACCCTATATGGTGCACACGCTCATCCTATTGCTCTATGGAGCAGGGTTGCGAATCCGAGAAGCAGTCTCTTTGACACTGGCCGATGTCAATTTAAGCCAAGCGCTACTCACAATTCGGGAAACTAAGTTTGGAAAGACCCGTTTTGTGCCTCTTGGCAAAGAACTGACTCAAACTCTGCTTAAGTATGCGGTACAGCGTCGGCAAGAGGGATATTCCCAAAACACCGAAGCCCCCTTCTTCGTTGGATGCGATGGAAAAGCCGTAAGACCACACGTGATTCAGAAAGCCTTCCGACGTATCCGTGAAAAAGCGGGTATTCGGCGCAAGGACGGCGCCCGCTATCAGCCGCGCCTCCATGATATCAGGCATTCCTTCACTGTTCACCGCCT
>CAZGMX010000176.1:993-6395 GCA_964526865.1 uncultured Actinomycetota bacterium
GTACAAAGAAGGCGCCGATGTCCAAAAATGGTTGCCGGTGTTGTCCGTCTATCTGGGGCACCACCGCTTGGAAGCAACTTCTACCTACCTCACCATGACGCCTGCGCTGCTCGAAGAAGCAGGGCGTCGTTTTGAACAATACGCTTTAAAGGAGGTCTCTCATGACTAATTCTGCATTGCTTGGGCCATGGCTTAAACGTTTTCTGATGGAATATCTCATTAGCGTCAGAAATCTCTCAACCAATACGCAGCGCAGCTACCGTGATACTCTGTGCCTGCTTCTTCCTTTCATGGCACTTCAGGCAGGAAAGACAGTCGATCAGCTTGAAGTTGAAGATATTTCGACAGAACGTGTGCGGTTTTTTCTTTTGGACCTCGAGCAAACACGCCACTCGAGTATTACGACTCGTAATCTGCGATTGGCGGCCATTCACTCTTTGGCCAAACTTATCGGGCTTTATAACCCCGAGCTCCTCCAATGGTCTGGACAAATTCGGGCTATTCCATATAAGAAAGCGCCGCGTTCGCTGGTCACTTATCTTGAGAAGGAAGAAATGGACGGCTTGTTGGGCGCTTCAGAAGGAAGCACGCCCCAACAACGCCGCGATCATGCGCTCCTTCTTTTTCTCTACAATACCGGCGCACGGGCAGATGAAGCTGCTCAACTTACCATTGCCGATCTCGATTTGGCTCACGCGCCACGACGCGATCATTCCTCGGTTGTGGTTCGTGGAAAGGGAAACAAACTTCGTCGCTGTCCTTTATGGCAAAAAACCGTTAGTGAGATTCACCCTTTAGTTCAAGGGCGTAATCCAAGCGAGCATGTATTTCTGAATCGTTGCAGCAGACCGATTACACGCTTTGGCATTCACTCATTGGTAGAGCGTTATTGTCTAAGAGCGTCAAAACAGATTCCAACGCTAAAAACCAAAAAAATCAGTCCTCACACCATTCGGCATACAACCGCAACTCATCTTCTGCGAGCCGGCGTTGATATCAACACCATCCGTGCTTGGCTTGGCCACGTCTCCATCAATACAACAAGCATTTATGCCGAAACCGATCTTGAGACGAAAGCGAAAGCTTTGGCCCTCTGCGATGTCGGAACAAAACCGGCGAAACGCTCGCGCAAGGATCCTGTTGTGATGGAGTTCCTAAGAGCGCTTGGAACGAATTAATTATGTGGCCTTCATTTTAGGCTTCTCCTTGGAGCAATTCATACTTTGAGAAGGAACGCCACATAACCGGCAAGACAACATAATCCCTATTATGTGGCGCGCCACATAATAGGGAGGCATAGGAAATCAACCGAAGGATGAGGGGTCACAAATAATTTAAGCGTAGCGGCCAAATCTGTCCCGAGGGGAAAAACAGATTTTGTAAATTATTTGGGATGATTTTCGTAGCCGACCGTCAAAAAGACGAAAGGAGAAAAATTAAAACGGAAAAACCAACCCGTTTGAAACAAGCTTAAAAAACGAGAAACAACAAGGATGTGACAAGGAAAGATGCCGGTAGTCGCTGCCTAACGCAGTAAGTAATTTTATGTCGTTTTTTTATCGTTGCTTAAATGACTTTCAATTTTTTGAAGTAAAGTCACGATCTGGTCTATTTTCCAATACCAAAGGACAATCGCTCGGCAAATGAGAAAAACACCGACAACGACTGCAAGCACAACCAGAATTGATAAAACTTCCATAAGAACCTTCCTTTCTTAGCCCAATAATCGAGCACCACAATCCATAATTCACGACAATTCTCGAAATCCTTTATCCCCCCATTATTTCCTATATCACCTGCTCTCCTGCGATTGTCTTTGACCACGAGGCATATCCATCAGCAACGCCTTGATCTGTTGCCAGCGCTGTACGATCTGCGCTTGCTGCGGAAAAGCATCTTTGGACGAAAGGATGATTGCCTTTAACCCATTTGCCAGATAGGCCTGCGCATCGGACAATTTGTCTCCAATCCCATAATCGATGTTGTCCCACGTTGCTTTGATTTGGGCGATTTTATCGGTTTTAAACTTCCTCTCGGAAAGAGGGTCCTTTCCCATATCGCGAAAAAACACCGGAGCGTCAGGAAAATGGTGTAAGGCCAACCACTCTTTGGTGCGATGCAACAAATGTTCGTCTCTGGCGGTCAGAAAGATCAAGTCATGCGTCTTTGCCAATTCGGCCAGGACCGTGCTGGCCTCCGGCAGTGGTTTAATGTCCTTCGTTTTGGTTATAAGAAATTTCTCCAGGGTGATATCCGCAATAGTGTGGTCTATATCAATAACAATCGCCGGCTTTGTCTTAGTGCGACAGAAAAGGAGAGCACTCGCCGACGCCTTGCTGTAGTCCTCCCCTTCTGGGCACTCGAACAAAACGGTATAAGTGCCTATCTTCTTGGGCGTATAGCTCGCGCTGGCTATTCCTTTACCATCCGTCGTCACTTTCGCGATCAACGTACCGTCCACCGATACGGTGACATTGGCCTGATGCACATCGCTGCGCAAAAGATTCCTTCGTTCAACTTTGCATCGGAGATCTACCGGCTTATTTTCCTGGGTTAAGGCGTCAAAGGCCAGAATCGAGAGCTCCTGTTTTTGCTTTGCGACGGCGTAGGGTGAAAACAAGGCTACTACCAGGACAAAGATAAATACTCGAATGAGGCCTTTCATATCTTCCCTCCGGTTGGTTTGCCTGCCGCTCCTTTTATGGCTGTCATGACATCCTGCACAATGTCGAAGGCCGCACGAGGCCTTGCCGCCTTTTCCGCATTGACCGCCATTTGCCGGATACGCATTTTATCATTCAGTAACTCTTGGATTTTGTACGGTGCATCCTCAACGTCATAGAGGCGTGCCGCTGCACCGGCTTCCAGGAGGTATTCGCAATTGCGCTGCTCCTGCCCCGGGATGGGGTCAATGATCAGCAGGGGCTTATGCTTTGCCAACACTTCGCAGCTCGTAAGGCCCCCGGGCTTGCTAACGATCAGATCCGAGGCATCCATGAGTTCGTGAATATTGTTCACGAATCCGAAAACCTTCACGGGACTTTGGAGCGTTTTACCAACCGCCTCGGTCTCGCGCTGCATCTGTTGGTTCTTCCCGGCCACGACAAGGATCTGGCACTGCACGCTGGCCTTTTGGAAAGAACGAAGAAGCTGAACCGTCGGACCAACCCCAAAACCTCCACCCAGAATCAAAACGGCGGGAAGATTCCGTTGGAGGCCAAGCCGCACCCTGGCCTCCCCTGTCTCCAACGACTGTGAAAAAATGGGATCAACGGGTATCCCCGTGCATTTCACGCGATCTGCGGATTGTCCACGGCGAATCAAGTACCGTTTTGACTCCTCATTGGCCACGTAATAGCATTCCACGTTTTTCATGACCCACATCGAATGAACGGCAAAGTCCGTAACCACGCAAAAGAGCGGGACGTTCATCTTGCCCTCGGCAGTGCGCGCGGAAAGCATCTCCAACGGCATGAAATGCGTGCAGATTACGGCATCCGGCTGGAGCTCCTTGAAGAATTTCAGAAATGACAACGCGTTGAGCTTGTTGAATACGGACCGGATCTTTGCCTCGTAAGGTTTCGTTGTTTTCTTATCAAGGCGCGAGTACAAATAGCCCCACAGCTCGGGGGCCGTGCGGACGACATTCAGATAGCCTTCGGCATACGTCTTTTTGAAAATCGGCGCCGTAAAGTCCAGGATGTCCCGGACGACGATTTGGGCGTCAGGCGCTTGCGTACGCGCGGCCGCAGCCAGAGCCTCAGCTGCCCTTTTGTGGCCTGCTCCCGCTGTGGCATGAAGAATGAGGATGCGCATCAGCGAACTACTGCCCAATGCCCGCCTTTGTCAGGGCCAACTCTTTTAATTAATCCCTTGGCTTTTAGTCGATTGACGTTCCACTCAACACCTTTAAAAGTCAATCCGATCTCTCGCGCCAAATCTTCCAATGTAATCTGAGGGTTCTGCTTGATTAAATCAAAGATAATCTGCTCATTGTTCTTCCTAGTTTTCTTCCTAGTTTCCTTCCGAGTGTCCTGGTCACTCTCTTCCTACCCTTCCCCGTCTTCCCACTTCGGCCGGTAAAAAGAAACGACAAATCCCGTCTTAACGCGCTTGAACTCCACCTTGATTCCAACCGCTGTACACTCATCATAAATTCTCTTAAGTCCACTCGCCCATTTCTCAATATCTTCAGACATATACATCGTTTCCGCGATCAAGGGATTGCGCAATATTGAATACCCATCACCCGCAATAAAATCTTGCGGATCTAATTCCTCAGGGAATGTGCCTGGGTTATAGATATCGACTCGATCCTTAAAAACGGCTACTTCGTTCCCTTTAGGATTGGCATAATCTCTATGGCACAAAGAATTGCCTATCGCTTCCGAAAATGATCTCACAGGTATTTCGGGGATTTCTTTGCGGCGGCTCTCGCTCATATCCGCACGCCATCTGATGTGTTCTTTGACATAGTTTTCAGCCTGCTCGCGCAAACTAAAAATATTTCCCTTAAATTTCCTGATATCCAAAAAGGTGATTTTATCCACACCAGCAAAAATCGCGGCTTGAATTTCCATCGAATTGTCATCACAAAATAAGACTTCCGCCGCTTTGGTCAATTTCTCACCATGCAGTAGACCCAGCTTTCTCAAAGTTTGCTTAACATTCGTGTACTTAAAATTAATTCGTTTAGCAGCATTGGCTTTGCGCATATATTCTTTAACGGCCGACGCATCAACATCCTTTAATTGTTTCTCCGAGATTTCCCTTTCCCAAAGGAGTTTATTCTTGCTCAAAATTAGCATTTCAATCTTATGGGAACTCATTGCCTTGTTCGATTCCCCAACACGGACATATGCCCTGCCATAAGCGAAATACGGGCTATTGATCCCATGCGCCTCGACAACAACACAATTCCTTCCTTCGATCTCCCGGGTTTCAACTTTAGGATAAATTTTCGGTTCTATGTTATCCACCACTGCCTGCGTCACTTCCTTGATTGTCATCCGCCCAATGTCCTGACCAACGACTTGACCATCATCACAAATCCCAAAATACACCTCACCCTGACCATGCTTATTAAGCATAGCCGCGATCGCAACAACCGCATCTTTAAGCTCCGCGGTCGATTTTTTAAACTCTATTGTTTCCGATTCCCTATGCACTTTAAATTCCCCTTTCTCCAATCATCTCCAGCCACTTATTTAGAAAAAGTGGCCCAGAAGGATTTTAGCAAATCTCTCCGCCCAAGATACCTCAATTTATCAAGCAATTCGACCGGCCCCCGATGTGCGGGCGACGCCGGGAGGCTACGCCTTGTTCCGGTGAAAAAGCCGGTATATCCATTGAACAGCGGCCTTGATGAACCGGTATATGTCCACGAACGGGGCCAGAACGGT
>CAZGMX010000177.1:0-6365 GCA_964526865.1 uncultured Actinomycetota bacterium
TAATACTTTGGCGGGCTCGCGATGACGGTTTTCCGAGCTCTTGCTGCGCCCGCAATGACGCCTCTCGGAGTTTCTGCTTCGCCCGCTCGCGGATGTGCCTGGGCAGGTGGTGCGAGCGCGTGATGCCAGGTTTTCTCACGGACACCCTTGCCGCAAAGATGCCAAGGGTCTTTCCGGCCGCTTCCCGCACTGCCGAATCACCGCTTCTCAGACACTCTCTCAGATACGCGATCGCTTTCGGATCGCCTATTGCCTTCAACACTTGGATCAACATCGGGCGGATTTTCTCATTTTCCCTGGCCCGCGCAGCCTGCACGATGGCCTCCACACTTGCGCACTTCGCCAGAATTTCAACTTCTGATGGATCTACATCGAGATTCCAAGAAGTACTGCCCTGCCTTCGCAACGCTTCCAAAAGGGTCTCAATTGCGCGAGAGTCCCCCATGGATCCCATGGCATAGATAGCGCATTGTCTGAGTTGAGTCTTGGGATGATTCATGAGTCTCTCCAAGATTTTAATGTCCCCCGAATCGCCTCCGATTACTCGCAGGACTTGCATTGCGAAATAGGCCGTTTCCTCTGATACGTCAGGAGCAACCATCGCCTCCACCAAATCTTTTGAAGCCATCCGCCCCAGTTTTATCAAGTCGCTCACGGCACAACTCCGGACACGTCCTTCTGGCGAGTCAAATTGGCGGATCAGCGCTAAGACCGATTTGCGGGTTCCGATTCTTCCCAAAACATAGCTGGCAGCCATCTTTGCATATTTGTTCGCCCCGGGATCTTCCAATACGGCGATAATATCCCCCTCTATCGACACCCCCCTGCGCACGATCTGCTCTGCGGCACCCATGCGCACATCATCGGATAAATCGTACAGTTGAGCGATCAGCGCTTTGAGGGAATTCTGGGTTGTCGATCCTCCCAGGATGGCAATCGCACGACATTTTGTATGTCCATTGGTTTTCTCATGCATCAATACGGCGATCACACCCGCTTCCATCCCCGCCCCCTCTTGCAGCAATGCGTCAGCCAGCGCATCCTGAACATCTTGATGCGAATTATTCAGCCGGTTCATCAGGAAATCTCCCGTACGGCGATCGGACTCTCTCATCACGAGCAGTTTGCACACGGCGATCCGAGTCTCACGTGTTCTATCAGCCCGGGCAATCGCGGTTATCTTTTCTGCGACTGCGGGGTCATGGATCCAAGCGAGCAGACTACCGGAGGCGCCTTGGTCAACAATTCGTCCCAATGCCTGCGCGACTTCGCCTCTCTCCTGCATCGTTTGCAACCGCTCGAGCATATCCACCAAAAAGTTTTCCGCATTTAATCCGGCAATATTCCCCAAAGCCATCAACGCGTTCTTTTTGACCCCGGAGTCGTCCCCGCGAAGAACCTCGCGTGTCAAGGATGCAACCGCACGCGTGTCTCCGATGTCACCCATTGCCTTTATTGCCGCCTTGAGTTCCGCTATATTACGTCTCAACGCCGGCAGCAACCGGCACAGGGCGGGAACCGCCGGACTTCCGATCTTAACCATATCTTCCAGCCACACCCGCACAGACCCTCCGGATCCCGTTTTGCTCCTAAGACATTGTTTCAAATACACAATCGGTTCTGCGGCGTCCAACACCGCCTTGTCCGACATTTTCCGGGCCACAAGATATTCCCTGCGCATGGGTGAGTCGAACACAAGTCTTTGGACTTCGTGAGACAATGCCCGCGAATGCTTCATAATTATTTTTCCCCACTCTTCGCGCATTTCATAGCGTTCCATCTTGATTTGCTCCGGATCTGTCAGCCTCAGTGAATGACCCGATTGCATCCTCAAACGATTTCCAAAAGTGTATTCCTCCTGATAGAAATTCACGAGAAGCTCCTCGGCAAACTCCTCTTCGGAAGCATACGGCACATAATTATTTTCAAAATTCATCCGCAGCTCGCTCAAGGGACTGCCGTTCTGCGGGGATTTCAGGGCCGCCAGGACGTCGCGGATGATGTGCGGATTGGCCTGCAAGAAGGCGTGGAACTGTTCATGAAGCACCAGCACGGCTTGGACTTTGTCGATTGTAACATCCTTGTCCTCGGCCACGGATTCCCGGATGGCCTGGGCAACGGCCTCAAGGATTTCGGGCGGGGCGGTCTCGATGCCCCGGTCTTGGATCCACTGCGCCAGGCCCTTGCCGTCGATGAGGTCGGTGATGTCGGCGTCGGTCAGGTTGGCAAGCATGGTTGTTCCACCAGCGAGATCGCCACGCCCGCCACTAATACTTTGGCGGGCTCGCGATGACGGTTTTCCGAGCTCTTGCTGCGCCCGCAATGACGCCTCTCGGAGTTTCTGCTTCGCCCGCTCGCGGATGTGCCGCGGCAGATGATGCGAACGTTCAACGCCGGGTTTTCTCACGGACGACTTGGCCGCGATCGATCCCATCGCGTACGCAGCAGCTTCTTTAATACTCGGCGATGAATCCCGCGAGGCAAACAACTTGCGCAGACAGGGGTTTGCCTTGGGTGATCCGATGAGCCCCAAGACAAGAACCAGATGCAATTGTATTTTTTTGTTCACGGGATCTTGAACGCTCTGCAATACCCGCTCCACCTGATTTTTGGAGCATTTCGCCAACGCCTGGATACGCATATCTCTGGGCACGGAATTTCGGTCAAAATGGTAGGTGTGATGGAGAGCATCTTTTCTCATCGATGCAATCAATGGATTGTACGCGTGGTCCAATCCCATCTCTCCCAGGACAATCGCCGCATTCATTTTCAAAGACTTTCCCTCTAAAGAATTCACGTCGCAATTGAACAATTCGGGTTTATGGATCGCAGCCATCAATTCCCTTTCAGCGGCCCGGCCGTATTTTAACAACGCTGTCATCTCATTCTGGGGCACATACCCAGCCAACCGGCGCACCAAGGGTTTAATGGCGGCGGGACTTTGCAAGTCACCCAACAGGATCACCGCCCACCATGTTTCATAAGGATGATGATGCGCCATATTGTCGTTCACGATGTCTATCAGCCGCGGCGTGACATCCACACGACTGCCATATTCTCTTATAGCATCTACGATCGCGAGGTCATTCCCCCCCCCATTGATCGGCATTTTCGACCAGAGCAAGTCAAACACATCCCGCCCCCCTGTATAAACCGGCACCATATCATCCCCTATCGCTCCTAATATTTCTATCGCGGCAGCCATGCCTTCATTTGCATCGCTATTGCCGCTAATAAAACGGCAGATTGATTCTTCACTCTTTTTGCCGCGCTGCAATAATATTTCTTTCGCCGCATCGCGGATTCTATCCTCGGAAGAATTCAAATACTCAATTAGCGCCGCATCGGGAAGGGAATCAACACCCCCCCTGTCTTTTAAGACATCGATCATGTGAACCCCCGCCATCTTGACAGGGGAAACAATTTTCGGTTGGAATGACGATTGAAGAACCAGACTCCAAATATCATTGGAGATGGAACGAGACTGCCTGTTCAAAATAATGAGAATGAGATCATCGGACACAACTGGTCTTTCTTCTTTTACTCCCTCACGCTCCCCAAGAATGTTTATCCGAGCCGCCTTGATCTGGTCCGGGTCTGTGAGCGATGTCGCCTCATCCGAAAGAAGCCTGACAAGATTTCCAAAGACCAGGCCTTCCTGGTAATGATTCACGAGGAGTTCCTCCACAAACTCCTCTTCGGAGTCGCAGGGCACATAGTTGTTCTCAAATTCCCTTCGAAGCCGTTGAAACTTCTCTTCTCCCAGGCCGGATTTCAAGGCCCGCAAGACTTCCTGGACAACACGGTGATTTTTCTGCAAGACATCGTGAAATTGCTCGTGGAGCACCAGAAGGTCTTTGACTCTTTCCGGCGTGACATCCTTGTCCTCGGCCACAGACTCCCGGATAGCCTGGGCGACGGCCTCAAGGATTTCCGGCTGGGCGATTGATATTGCCCCCTCACCCAGCCCTTTCCCGCTCTCACTCAACCCTCGCCCCTCCGGGGAGAGAGAAGAGTGAGGGGCAAACTGCGCCAACCCCCGGCCGTCGATGAGGTCGGTGATGTCGGCGTCGGTCAGGTTGGCAAGCATGGTTGTTCCACCAGCGAGATCGCCACGCCCGCCACTAATACTTTGGCGGGCTCGCGATGACGGTTTTCCGAGCTCTTGCTGCGCCCGCAATGACAGTTCTCTCAGTTTCTGCTTCGCCCGCTCGCGGATGTGCCGCGGCAGATGATGGAATCGTTCCCACTCATCTTCTCTTGAGATTCTTAACGCCGATTTGGCGGCGATCTTGCCGATGACCCTTCCTGCCACCTCTCGGATCCGCTCGTCCCTGTGCCGCAGCAATGGGCGCAGATAGCGAACCGATTGTTGACTAGCCATTTCATTCAACGCATCCTCCGCCATGCCGATACACCACGAATCCTCCATCGTCGTCAACCCAACCGCAAGCGCGGGCACCGCCACCTCCGCGCCAAATTGCTTGATCCCGGAAATACCCAAATACAGCCACCCGCTGTCATTGTTTGGCCTTTTCAGCAGCTCCATGGCATAGGGAATCACCCGTTGGTCCCGCAATTCTGCCAAAATCTCAAAACAGGTCTTCCCCTGGACCGACCAAGGATTCTGCCGCAGAATTTCCAGCAATTGATCAGAGACTTTCCGCTTCACATCTCGATGGACAGCGTCCAAAGACTCCGCCTGTCCCTCCGGAGTTTGAACGATTTCGCAAATTGTTTTTACCGCGTCATCCAAACACTGCTCTTGCTCATACTCCCCGAAGTGGTCAACCATCACAGGGACCGCGCTTGCGTCCTTGAACAGCCGAGCCGCATCCATTGCGATTCGCATGCCGAGCTGTCTCTTCCCTGCCAGCAATTCCCGTGCATAGGGAAGGACTCTTGCGTCTTCCAGTCGAATCAGCGCATGGACCAACGCAATCTTCTCATTGATTTTGGGTTTCATTTGAAGGCGCTTGAGCAATGATTCTCCCGCCCCTTTCACCCCTATCCGCCCCAAGGCATCCGCGGCCATCTCTCTGCCGCCTGCATCATTTTGATCCAACACGCTTTGCAAAACGGCAACCGCTCTGAAATCTCCAATGGCCTCCAAGACATGGAACGGTTCCGACGACTCAGGCTCATGCACTTTCCATTTTTCGCGAAGTGTGGATACCCAACGGCCCAACCCTTCCCACCGAACATCTTCCAGCCATGACAGCGTCCACTGTGCCATTTTTCTAATACTTCGTCCGGCACGGCTTTTGAAATCCAGCTCCGTTCTCATTGCCTCAATGGTGTGTGTATCGGCAATGTGCGCCAACGCGTTTCTGACACACGAACGGATATCCGAATCCATCTTTGTTCTGAGAAGCAGATGGATCAACGTATCCACCGATGGAGAATATCCAATGGCTCCTAGGACCGCCGCCGCCGAGGCCCGCTCGTGTATTTTCTCATGATCGTCCATCAATATTTTCAGGCACATCCTGGCAGGGTCTGACGACGCCAACAGGGTTTCGTCCGTAACCTTGACAGGAGGCTTTTGTCCAAAATTACGATAGCGCAGCGCATGGGGCCCCACAGCATTGACCTGGGTCAAGAATTCCCTCCGGAATGGAGATTGATAGACCAGCATGCGGATTTTGCTGGAGACGGCAAGGGAGTGTCTTTTTAAAACATTGAGAATGAGATCATCGGACACAACCGGTCTTTCTTCTTTTGCTCCCTCACGCTCCCCAAGAATGTTTATCCGCGCCGCCTTGATCTGGTCCGGGTCTGTGAGCGATGTCGCCTCATCCGAAAGAAGCCTGACAAGATTTCCAAAGACCAGGCCTTCCTGGTAATGATTCACGAGGAGTTCCTCCACAAACTCCTCTTCGGAGTCGCAGGGCACATAGTTGTTCTCAAATTCCCTTCGAAGCCGTTGAAACTTCTCTTCTCCCAGGCCGGATTTCAAGGCCCGCAAGACTTCCTGGACAACACGGTGATTTTTCTGCAAGACATCGTGAAATTGCTCGTGGAGCACCAGAAGGTCTTTGACTCTTTCCGGCGTGACATCCTTGTCCTCGGCCACAGACTCCCGGATAGCCTGGGCGACGGCCTCAAGGATTTCCGGCTGGGCGATTGATATTGCCCCCTCACCCAGCCCTTTCCCGCTCTCACTCAACCCTCGCCCCTCCGGGGAGAGAGAAGAGTGAGGGGCAAACTGCGCCAACCCCCGGCCGTCGATGAGGTCGGTGATGTCGGCGTCGGTCAGGTTGGCAAGCATGGTTGTTCCACCAGCGAGATCGCCACGCCCGCCACTAATACTTTGGCGGGCTCGCGATGACGGTTTTCCGAGCTCTTGCTGCGCCCGCAATGAC
>CAZGMX010000178.1:0-3860 GCA_964526865.1 uncultured Actinomycetota bacterium
GGCCGCCCTACAGCCATCTTCTTTGCGAAGGGTCACATGGGACGCGGCATGTGACCCTTCGCAACAAGAATATTCTCAAACACGAAGATTTGCTCCCGCTTTGGGGAAACGTTGGCTTAAAAGAAAAAATGCTGATAGAATTCCGCCTTAAATTATTGGATACAAACTATTTCGGAATTTATTGGGATCACTAAAAAATGATGAGCAAAAGAGCCGATGATCACGTCGTATCACACCAAATATTATGCCCATGAGCTGACAAGGAAATGCTCCTCTCACCAAGTTGAGAAGCTAAGCCAGTCCATCTTCAACGCCACGGTGGATTTAAATCCCCACCAGATCGACGCTGCACTTTTTGCCTTTCGCTCTCCACTATCACGCGGTGCACTCTTAGCCGATGAAGTTGGTTTGGGTAAGACCATCGAAGCGGGTCTCATCATCAGTCAGCTTTGGTCCGAAAATAAACGTAAAATCCTCTGCATTTTGCCGGCCGCTTTACGGCCGCAGTGGTACCAAGAACTCATAGAGAAATTCTTCGTAGACTCCATCATCTTGGAAGCCAAGAATTATAATCAGCTCCTAGATCAGGGTGCGCAAAATCCATTCGAGCAGGTAAACAAAGTCGTTATGTGTTCGTATCACTTTGCTCGAGCAAAAGCCCAAGCCATTGCGGCGATAGATTGGGATCTTGTTGTTTTGGATGAAGCTCATCGCTTGCGAAACGTTTACAAGAAGAGCAACAAGATTGCCAGAACGATACGCGATGCAATTGCCGCACGTCCGAAGGTGTTACTCACGGCGACACCCCTGCAAAACTCGCCCATGGAGTTGTACGGCCTGATAAGTTTTATAGACCCGCACATTTTTGGCAGCGAAGAATCCTTTCGCGAGCAATTTGCTGTGCGCGCAGGGGAAGCTGGTGAGAATGATTTTCGGCTTATTCGCGCGCGCATAGGACCTATTTGTCAGCGAACTTTGCGGAGGCAGGTTACCGAATACATCCGTTATACCAATCGTGTATCCATCACCGAGGATTTTACTCCCACGGACGATGACCTTCGCGTGTATGAGATGGTCTCGGAGTATTTGCAGCGTCCCCAATCGTTTGCCTTGCCAACAAGCCAGCGATCGCTCATGACGCTTGTCTTAAGAAAGATTTTAGCATCGTCGTCTTTCGCCATATCTACAACCTTGGGCACGATGATCCGACGATTAGAGTTGAAGGCTTCTAAATCGGAAGAAGATTCCACAGCGATAGAAGATGAGGTTGCCAAGGATTTTGAATCTATGGATGAAATCAGCGAGGAATGGGCTGAGGAAGAAGAAACCGATAATCTTCCTGGGGAAAAGGGCGGGCTTACGCAGGAACAAGAAAAGGCATTTCAGGCAAAAGCTATTCGCAAGGAAGTAGACGAGTTGAAATCCTACAAAAACTTGGCTGAATCCATCACGCTGAATGCAAAAGGGGAAGCTTTGCTGGTTGCTCTTAAAAAAGGTTTTGATAGGGCCGTGGGTCTAGGTGCGCCACAAAAGGCCCTCATCTTCACCGAATCGCGCCGCACGCAACAATATCTCAAATCGCTTTTAGAAAATCGCGGGTACGCAGGTCAAGTTGTCACCTTAAGCGGGACAAACAATGATGACGCCTCACGTGCCATTTACAGCAATTGGCGAAATCGCAACACCGGTCGTGATTGTGTCACGGGCCTTGCCAGCGTGGATATACGCACCGCCTTAGTAGATGAATTTCGAGACCGCGCATTCATCATGATAGCCACAGAGTCCGGTGCGGAGGGCCTCAACCTGCAGTTTTGCAGTCTGGTAGTGAACTACGATCTTCCCTGGAACCCCCAGCGCATCGAACAACGAATCGGCCGCTGTCATCGCTATGGCCAGCAGCACGATGTAGTTGTCATAAATTTTCTAAACAGGAAGAATGCAGCCGATCAACGTGTGTTCGACATACTGAATGAAAAACTGCGTTTGTTCAGCGGCATTTTTGGGGCTTCCGATGAAATTCTTGGTGCATTGGGTTCGGGGATAGATTTTGAAAAACGTATTCATGAGATATATCAGTCCTGTCGCAGTACTGCAGAGATCAACGCAGCTTTCGATCAACTGCAAAATGAACTTGAGGAGCAAATTCGTGCGCAGTTGGCTGACACGCGAGCCAAGCTCTTGGAGAACTTCGACGAGGATGTTAATACGCGTCTACGGATAACGCGGGATACGACGGATGGGCAGGTGGACCGCTTCGGTGAGTATCTTTGGCGGCTTACGCAGCACGAGCTTGGGGTTTGCGCTGATTTTGACCCGTTGGAACATGCATTTCAGTTAAAAGTTGTACCGAACGGATTACAGAATAATGTTGTGCCGCTTGGTACGTACCGGCTGGTGACGCAAAAAAATACCGCCACTGCCCATCACTACCGCTTGGGACATCCGTTGGCCGAGCATATAGTTCAGATTGCCAAGACGCGTGATCTAGCGTGCCGGGAAGTTATTTTCCGCTATGACCAGCATGACAAGAAAGTTAGCCTTGTCGAAGCCTTACAAGGCAAGGCCGGCTGGCTGCGCCTTTCCCTTTTTCAAATCGCTGCTTTGGAACAGGAAGAATATCTTCTTTTTACAGGCCTAACCGACGACGGCAAAGCCATTGATACTGAAACATGCGCGAAGCTTTTCTATGTGCCAGGCGAGCTTCAGGGCGATGCAAAAGCGCCGTCTAACATAGGCCCGTCCCTCGACGGGGTGCTCAAGAATGAGATTGGCGCAATAATTGGCCAGATAGCGCAACGCAATCAGTCCTATTTTGAAGCGGAGATGGAAAAACTGGATGGATGGGCTGAGGACTTGAAAGATGGGCTGGAGCGCGAGCTCAAAGAACTGGTCAAGGAGATCAAAGTGGCAAAAAAAGAGGCTCGCCAGGTGACGGATTTGGATGCCAAAGTCGCCCATCACAAAAGAGCCAAAGAAATGGAACGGACGCGCAATGAAAAGCGTAAGAATCTATTCGCGGCGCAGGACCAAGTGGACGCCAGAAAAGAGGCGCTTATCACGGAAATCGAAGGGCGACTCAAGCAGACAACCGACGTTTCGCACTTATTTACGATCCGGTGGAGGGTGATATGAAAAATATCAGGAAGGCGCAAGGACTTGCTGCGGCCTATGATCAGATAAAGAGTATTCTTCTAAAAGCCCGCACACAGGCCTGGCAGGCCGTGAACTCGGCTATGGTTAGTGCTTATTGGGACGTGGGGAGAGTTATTGTGGAGCAAGAACAACACGGCGAATTGCGGGCGGGGTATGGGAAAGGATTGATATTGGAATTATCAAAGAAACTGATGTCTGACTTTGATAAGGGATTCGATTCCTCCAATCTCTGGAATATGCGTGCGTTCTACTTGGCTTATCCAAAACTCGACGCAGTGCGTCGAGAATTATCATGGACGCATTACCGCCTACTTTTAAGGGTTGAAAAGCCGGATGCCCGTGCCTTTTATGAAGCTGAAGCGGTAAATGCCAGATGGTCCACACGGGAGATGGAGCGGCAGATCAATGCACTGCTCTTTGAACGGCTGGCTTTAAGCCGTGACAAGAAGGGAGTCAAGGCATTGTCCAAAAAGGGGCATGAGGTTCACGCTCCGGAAGATTTGGTCAAGGATCCCTACGTTCTGGAATTTACCGGCATCCCTCAAACTGTACGTTTTCTGGAATCCGATCTTGAAAATGCCTTGATTGATAAGCTCCAGCAATTTTTACTGGAACTTGGTAAAGGCTTCGCGTTCATGGGCCGGCAGCAACGCATTACTCTGGATGGCAATCATTTCTTCGTAGACCTGGTTTTTTACAATCGACTG
>CAZGMX010000178.1:3870-4306 GCA_964526865.1 uncultured Actinomycetota bacterium
ATGCGAGATTTATAGTAAAAAGCCTTTTTCCGGCTTTGTCCTCATAGACCTCAAGGTTGGCAAGCTTACTCACCAGGATTTGGGTCAAATGCAGATGTACGTCAACTACTACCAGCGTGAATTGACTGCAATCGGGGAGAATCCACCTATTGGCATTGTGCTCTGCACGGATAAGAGCGAAGCCGTGGTTCGATACACCTTGCCAAAAGGCAATACCCAAATATTTGCCTCAAAGTATAAGCTGTATCTGCCGACAGAAGCGGAGCTGGCGAAGGAGCTTCAGGAGGAGCGCAGGATGATTGAGATGGAGAAGAAGCTGGACAGTAAAACGAAGGAATAGAAATTTCGATGTCTGACTATTTGTATCGAGGTTTAAGCGAAGCCGAAATTAAGAGCCAGTGTTTAATTCCGAAACTGCAGGGTGTTTTTCTTCAGC
>CAZGMX010000178.1:4316-6347 GCA_964526865.1 uncultured Actinomycetota bacterium
ACCAAAAAGGTTATCCAACGTCTGGCGTATCAACAACAATGTCGTTGAAAGCAGCCATATATTATGCAACCTGCAAAGGAACGAAGAACGGGGTTGTGGCAAAAATATCAAGACAGAATCTTAATGAATATGGCATTCATGAATTCGATGCAAAGGCATCGGGCGAAGTAATCCATCCGGAAGATCACGAAATTATCCTTTACGACAATGTGGGAAAGATGATGCCTCGAGAGGTAATTATAGAAACGATTCAGGTGGTGGGCGCTAACCCTACTGCGTGGGGCGATGATAAACTTTCTGCTTTTGTTGATATTGCCAATCAAAATGCTTTTGCAACTTTCGTCAATCTTAAATCTATTTTTTCTCATTTGGGGAAGATTGATTCCCTGTTTAGAAAAGCCATAGATAATCTGCACAATAGCAAGGATTGGCAGCTCATCTTCTTTCTTTTGCGCGCCCACGCATCGTATTTAGGCGCTGTCCGTCTTGCGACGAGTGGGCAAGTGCCGGAAGCCTTTATGATTCTTCGTGGTTGCCTTGAAAATGCTTTGTATGGTTTTTTCCTCCAGCAACAACCAGAACTCATTGAAATTTGGCTAGGACGGCATGATGACGCTATCAGTAAACAGAAGGTTAAGGACGAATTTAAAATTCGACGAATGCTCGATTTGCTTGTGCAAAGGAATCGTACCGTGGGAAAAGCTGTAGCGGAACTCTACGACCGCACGATTGATTATGGTGCACACCCGAATGAAAGATCAATAACTTCTAACCTGGTAAGAAAGGATAAAAAAGATCATCTTCAGCTTGATCTCAACTACCTAGCTGGCGATTCAATCCAATTGCGAATGTGTCTAAAAAGCAATGCGCAAGTAGGTGTCTTGTGTCTCAGGGTATTTGAGGTGATTTTCGAAACGCGGTTTAGTTTACTTGGCTTGCCCGAAGACATTAAGAGAATTAGCGCTGGTCTTTAAAGATGCCGATGGAAAAACAAGATAAATCCAGATCATGAATGGCAAATACCGAAAACTTGAGCTTACCTGGATCGGTAAAAAAACGCGGCCCAATCTTGAGCCACGGATTTTTGTAGAGGATCGGGCAAAATCTCATCAACCAATATCCTTGGTTGGGGCAAGCAAAATTTCCGAAAACCGACTCATTTTTGGAGATAATCTACTTGCTCTTAGAGCCCTTGAGCAAGAGTTTGCAGGGAAGATTAAGTGTATCTACATCGATCCACCTTACAACACTGGCTCTGCATTTGATCACTATGAAGATGGGCTGGAGCATTCGTTATGGTTATCTCTTATTCGTGACCGCCTTTTGTTGCTAAAGAATTTACTGCGTCCCGATGGATCAATCTGGATATCAATCGATGACAATGAGGCGCATTATCTAAAGGTATTGTGCGACGAAGTGTTTGGTCGATCGAATTTCGTGGCTTCGATTATTTGGGAAAAACGTAAGTCGCGGGAAAATCGGCGGGTCTTCTCATTTAATCACGATTACATTCTCCTTTACGCCAAGGAGAAAGAAGTTTTCGAGAGTGTTCGAAATCTAGTTGAGCTTAGCAAGGATGTACTCGGCAGATACAAAAATCCGGATAATGATTCGAGGGGTTCTTGGCAATCAGTATCTGTGAATGCGCAAGCTGGTCATGCGACACCCTCCCAGTTTTACAAATTAAAGCTACCCTCTGGGCGGGTAATTGAGCCGCCAAAGGGAAGATGTTGGTTGTACACGGAACAACGCATGCAAGATGAGATTAAAGCAGGGAATATTTGGTTTGGCCATGATGGCGATAATTCACCACGCATGAAGAAATTCTTAGAAGGCTCCGGCAAGGGTCTTACACCAGAAACAATCTGGCTCGCAGAAGACGTTGAAACAAATGATGAGGCAAAAAAACATCTTGTTCGTATTCTCCCAGATGCCTCGGTGTTTGATAATCCAAAGCCCGAGGCGCTTATAAAGCAAATTGTGCTTATCCGATTGACTCCACTTACCACTACGTGTAGTGTTTATAGTGAT
>CAZGMX010000179.1:0-960 GCA_964526865.1 uncultured Actinomycetota bacterium
TCGTTCCAATGTTGACGTGCGGTTTTGTCCTCTCAAATTTTTCCTTGGCCATGGCAAACCTCCTTTAATAAGCACCGGACACGAAACCCTAAACCCTAAAAACACCGGAATTCACATTTCTCGGTGTTCGAAATCTATCTTCCCTATTCCTTTTTGTCCAACACTTCCTCTTCCACATTTTTTGGCGCCTTGGCAAAATGCGAAGGCTCCATCACATAACTGGCCCGGCCGCTGGAAAGAGACCGAACGGTGGTTGCATATCCGAACATCTCCTTCAGCGGGACCTCGGAGTGGATCATACGGGTCGTCCCTTTGGTGTCGATGCTCATGATCTTTCCACGCCGTGAATTAAGGTCGCCGATGATCGTCCCCATGTACTCCTCCGGCGTCATCACGTCCACCTTCATGATGGGCTCCAGCAGTACCGGTTTTGCCTTCCGCATACCGTCCTTGAACCCGATCGAAGCCGCCATCTTGAAGGCCAGATCGGAGGAATCCACTTCATGGTAGGAACCATCCTCCAGGCAAGTCTTTAAAGCGACGCAGGGATACCCGCCCAAAACACCCGTCAGCAAAGCCTCCGCAAGCCCCTGCTGAACGGATTTGATGTATTCCTTGGGAATGATCCCGCCCACGATGTTGTCTTCAAAAACATATCCCGCTCCGCGCTCCAGAGGTTCCAGCGTCATGACCACGTGACCGTACTGGCCGCGGCCCCCCGACTGGCGGATGAACTTTCCCTCCGCGCGGCTCGGCGCCGTGATCGTCTCGCGGTACGCCACCTGCGGCGCACCCACGTTGGCCCCCACCGTGAATTCACGGAACATGCGGTCCTTGATGATGTCCAGATGCAGTTCTCCCATCCCGGAAATGATCGTCTGGCCCGTCTCCAGATTGGAGGTGATGCGAAACGTCGGATCCTCTTCCGCCATTTTTTGCAGCGCCATCGTCAATTTCTCG
>CAZGMX010000179.1:970-6321 GCA_964526865.1 uncultured Actinomycetota bacterium
CCTTGAACTCCCGGAGGAGGCGGTCCACCATGATCTCGAGCTGAAGCTCCCCCATCCCGGAGATGATCGTCTGGCCGGTCTCCTCGTCCGTGTGAACGCGGAAGGAGGGATCCTCATGGGCGAGTTTCTGAAGGGAGAGACCCAGCCTCTCCTGGTCGGCCTTGGTCTTGGGCTCAATCGCGACCGAGATGACCGGTTCGGGGAAATGCATGGCCTCCAGCATGATGGGGTACTCTTCGTCACAAATCGTGTCTCCGGTCCGCACATTTTTCAGCCCCACCGCCGCCCCGATGTCTCCGGAAAATACGGCCTCAATATCCTTGCGATGGTTGGCATGCATTTCCAACAACCGACCAATACGTTCGCGATCCCTCTTCTTGGGATTATAGACGCCGGATCCCTTGGCCAGGCATCCCGAATAGACGCGGAAATAGGTCAATTTCCCCACGTAGGGATCGGACATGATTTTAAACGCAAGGGCACAGAAGGGCTGATCATCCGCCGTCTTGCGCTGCTCCTCCTGTCCGGTCTCCGGGTTCATCCCCTTGATGTCGGGAACGTCCAGGGGAGAGGGCAGATAGTCCACCACGGCATCCAACAGCGGTTGAACCCCCTTGTTCTTGAAAGAGGCCCCGCACATGACGGGAACAAACACTCCGTCGATGACCGCCTTGCGCATCACCTTGCGCATTTCTGTTTCCTCCGGAATGATGCCATGGACATACTTTTCCAAAAGTGTCTCATCCTCTTCTGCCAGCGCCTCGATCAAATGGCCGCGGCATTCCTCGGCCTTGGCCTTCAACTCTTCCGGAATGTCCCTGATTTCAAAATTGCCGACAACCTCCGGATCGTCCACGTAGACAACAGCCTTCATCCGGACAAGATCCACCACCCCTGCATACTTGTCTTCCGCACCGATGGGCACTTGAATGGGAACCGCTTTGGCCCCCAGTTTTTCTTTCATCTGCTTCACCGCATCAAAGAAATCCGCGCCAACACGGTCCATTTTGTTGACGAAGGCGATCCGGGGGATGTTGTAGCGGTCGGCCTGTCGCCACACCGTTTCCGACTGGGGTTCCACGCCGCCCACGCCGCAAAACACGGCCACCGCACCATCCAAAACACGCAGGGAGCGCTCCACCTCAACGGTAAAATCCACGTGTCCTGGAGTGTCGATGATGTTGATGCGCGTGTCACGCCAAAAGCACGTCGTGGCCGCCGACGTGATGGTGATGCCCCGTTCCTGTTCCTGAGGCATCCAGTCCATCACCGCCGTGCCGTCGTGCACCTCGCCGATCTTGTGCACTTTGCCCGTGTAGAACAGAACACGTTCTGTCGTCGTCGTCTTGCCGGCGTCGATATGCGCCATGATGCCGATGTTGCGAGTTCTCTCCAGCGTGTACGGCCGCTTAACGTTGATTCCTTGATTTTTTTGCTGTGCCATTTCAATTAGCGTTTAGCATTTAGCGGATAGCGGATAGCTTTTCTAGCGAATAGCGCCTAGCGGATAGCGGATAGAGAAAAACTGCTGCTTTTGCTTTCTCTACGCTATGCGCTCTACGCTGTACGCTGTTTTTTCTATACGCTCCACGCTCTACGCTGTACGCTCTCCTTTTACCATTTATAGTGCGCGAACGCCCTGTTCGCCTCCGCCATCTTGTGGGTGTCTTCGCGTTTTTTTACGCTGGCACCTGTGCCGCGCGCCGCTTCCATGATTTCATCGGCCAGCTTCTCCCTCATGGCCTTCCCCTTCTTGCTCCGCGCAAACTGCACGATCCACTTCATGGCCAGAGAGGCGCGACGGTCCGGCGGAACATCCACGGGCACTTGATAGGTGGCCCCTCCCACCCGCCTGGACTTGACTTCCAAAATGGGCTTCACATTGTCCAGGGCCTTCACAAAAACCTTGAGAGGCTCCGCTTCCTTGGTTTTTTCCTTGATGACCTCCAGGGCCCCATAAAAAATACGCTCCGCGGTGCTTTTCTTTCCCCGCTCCATCAACCGATTTATAAACCGGGTGATCATGATGTTCCCGTAAATCGGATCTGGAAGAACTTCTCGTTTTATTGCTCTTCTGCGGCGTGCCATATGTTTTCCATTCTATCGTTATGCTTTTGCCGGCGCTGGTTTGGCTGCTTCCTTGGCAGCAGACGCTGCTGCCCCCGCCCCTTTGCCGCGTTTCGCTCCATACCGGGACCGTCCCTGCCTGCGATTTTCCACGCCCATCGCGTCCAGTGTGCCGCGGACGATGTGATAGCGCACTCCGGGAAGATCCTTCACTCTTACGCCACGGACCAGCACGATGGAGTGTTCCTGGAGGTTGTGCCCAACGCCGGGGATGTAGGCGGTCACTTCCATGCCATTGGTCAGCCGCACCCTGGCCACTTTTCGAAGCGCCGAGTTCGGCTTTTTGGGAGTCTGGGTCTTGACGACCAGGCACACGCCCCTCTTTTGTGGATTGCCTTTCAGCGCGGGGGCTTTGGACTTGTACCGCACTTTTTTCCGTCCCATCCGGACTAATTGGTTGATTGTTGGCACTCTTCCTCCTTTATTGCTTTCCCCTTGGAGAACCGGAAACCGCTGCGCGGGACATCACTTCTTTTCCGCCGCAACGAGTTTCTCCGATCCTTTATCTTCCTTGTCAGATTTTTCTTTCTTTTCCGCAATGATGCTGTCCGATTCCTCGGCGGTGAGTTCCAAAGCCCGGTTGCCCAGGAACCCTGTCCCGGCAGGGATGACATGTCCCATGATCACGTTCTCTTTGAATCCCTTCAAAACGTCGGTCTTGCCGTTGGCCGCAGCATCCGTCAGAATCCGGGTCGTCTCTTGGAAGGAGGCCGCGGAAATAAAACTTTCCGTCCCCAGCGAGGCCTTGGTGATGCCCAACAGGAGCGGGGCCGCCTCGGCAGGCTTGCCTTTCTTGGCAACAACCCTCCTGTTTTCCTCGAGGAAACGGAATTTGTCGATCTGTTCATCGTAAATAAACGCCGTGTCCCCCGGCTCCACGATGCGGACCTTCCGCAGCATTTGGCGCACGATCACTTCGATGTGCTTGTCGTTGATTTCCACACCCTGCAGGCGGTAGACCTCCTGCACCTGATTCACCATGTATTCCTGCAGTTCCCGGGGACCGCACACCTGCAAAATTTCTTGCGGCACAATGGGACCTTCCGTCAACTGTAGTCCCTTCCGCACGTGGTCTCCCTTGTAGACCGTCAGATGTTTGCCGTGAGGGATCAAATGTTCTTCGGCAGTGCCGGTTTCCGGGTCGCGCACAATCAAGCGGCGCTTGCCTTTGATCGTCCCCCCGAATTCCACGATCCCGTCGATTTTGGCAATTTCCGCGGCATCCTTAGGCCTGCGCGCCTCGAAGAGTTCCGCGACCCTGGGCAGTCCCCCCGTGATGTCCTTGGTACGCGTCACTTTTCTGGGCGTCTTGGCCAGCAAACTGCCGGCGGTGATTTTTTGCCCCTCTTCCACCACGATGTGGGCGCCCGCGGGAATCGAGTAATACCCCAGCACCTCCTTGGCGTCATCGTAGAGAATGATCTGGGGATGCAATTCCTCTTTGTGTTCGGTGATGACGTGTCCCACCAAACCCGTCGTCTCATCGATTTCCTTGCGCATCGTAACGCCTTCGATGATGTCGTGGAATTCAACAGTCCCTGCCTTTTCCGACAAGATGGGGATGTTGTACGGATCCCACATGACGAAGGCCTGTCCTTTCTTGACGCGGCTGTTTTCCGGCACACTGAGGACCGATCCAATCACCACGTTGTATTTCTCCAACTCGCGGCCTTCTTCGTTGTGGATGCTGATGATGCCGTTCTTGTTCAACGCAATCAGATTCTTGTCCTTGGTTTCCACCGCGCGAATGTCATGGAATTTCACGATCCCGTCGTTGCGCGCGATGATCTGCGGCTGCTTAAAAATCTGGCTTGCCGTACCGCCGATGTGAAACGTTCTCATCGTCAGCTGGGTGCCAGGTTCTCCGATGGACTGGGCCGCAATGATCCCCACCGCCTCTCCCAGGGATGCCAGACGGCTGGTCGCGAGATTTCTTCCGTAGCATCTCACGCACACGCCGTACGTCGATTCACAGGTCAAGACCGAACGGATCTTCACCTGAGTCAGTCCCACCCGCTGAATACGGTCTGCCTTTTTCTCGTCGATCTCCTCGCCGCGCTTGCAAATAACCGTCCCCGCGACGGGATCCAAGACATCCTCCAACGCCACACGCCCCAGGATACGGTCTTGAAGCGAGACGATTTCATCTTCTCCTTCATAGACGGGACGCAAGGTGATTCCGTTGAGAGTCTTGCAGTCCTCCTCCACCACGATGACATCCTGTGAGACATCCACGAGGCGGCGCGTGAGATATCCGGAATCGGCCGTTTTCAACGCCGTGTCAGCCAGCCCCTTGCGCGCGCCGTGCGTGGAAATGAAATATTCCAGCACGGTCAATCCTTCGCGAAAATTGGAAACGATGGGCGACTCGATGATTTCTCCGGAAGGCTTGGCCATCAACCCACGCATGCCGGCCAGCTGACGAATCTGCTGACGGCTGCCGCGCGCCCCGGAATCCACCATGATGAACACCGGGTTGACTTTGCCGACCCCCGCGTTGTATTCCAACCCGCGGAAGAGGGCATCGGACACATTGTCCGTCGTGTGGGTCCAGATGTCGATGATCTTGTTGTACCGTTCCCCGTCGGTGATGCTTCCGGACCGGTACTGCTTTTCCACTTCCGCGATTTCGCGGTACGCCTGTGTCAAACACTCCTGCTTTTCCTTGGGGATGATCATGTCGTCGATCCCGATGGAAATGCCGGCCCGCGTGGCCTCCCTAAAGCCCAGGTCTTTCATCTCATCGAGCATTTGGACCGTCCGGTCATGCCCCTCCAGGTGGTAACAGGCCAAAATCAGTTTGCTCAATTTTTTCTTGCTCATTTCATCGTTGACAAAGCCCATGGACAGAGGAACGATGTCATTAAAAATCACCCGGCCCACGGTGGTGTCCACGGACTTGCCGAACGCCTTGATCCGGACGCGGTCGTGCACCTTCAAAACCTTTTCCTGATAGGCCAAAACAACCTCTTCCGTCGAACTCATCACACGGATTTTCCCCTGCGCCTCTTTGGACCGCGGTTCCAGGGTCAGATAATAGCACCCCAGCGTGATGTCCTGTGTCGGCGTGGTGATGGGCTTTCCGCTGGACGGAGAAAAAATGTTGTTGGGGGCCAGCATCAAAATTCGAGTCTCCAGCTGGGCCTCCACCGACAGTGGAACATGCACAGCCATCTGGTCGCCGTCGAAGTCGGCGTTGAACGCGGTGCACACCAGGGGATGAA
>CAZGMX010000180.1:0-6282 GCA_964526865.1 uncultured Actinomycetota bacterium
ATCACACGGGAAAGATTCAGGCGTATTTTCGCAAAGATGACCTGAAAGAAAAGTTTGGCATTTTTGAGCAATGTGATATCGGTGATTTTCTCGGCGTGGAAGGGCCGCTCTTCAAGACCCGGAGCGGGGAGATCAGCGTGATGGTCAAGGATTTTCAGTTTTTGGCCAAGTCCCTCTTGCCCCTGCCCGAGAAATGGCATGGGCTCAAGGACGTGGAGACGCGGTACAGACAGCGGTATCTGGATCTCTTGTCCAACGAGCAGACGCGCCAAAATTTCCTGACGCGCAGCCGGATCACGCGCTCGATCCGGAAATTTTTGGACGACAAGGGGTATCTGGAAGTGGAAACCCCCATGATGCAGTCTTTGGCAGGCGGCGCGGTTGCCAAGCCGTTCATCACGCACCACGAGGCATTGAACGCGGATTTGTATTTGCGGATTGCCCCGGAACTCTTTTTGAAGCGTCTCCTGGTGGGGGGGTTGGACCGCGTGTATGAAATGAACCGGAATTTTCGCAACGAGGGAATTTCCCGCCGGCACAACCCGGAGTTCACGATGCTGGAGGTCTATGCGGCCTATGAGGATTATCACACGATGATGGATTTGACCGAAGAGATGGTGGATTTCCTGGTGCAGGAACTGGCCATCAAGAATGCCGAGGATCTGGCGCGCCCCTGGAAACGGATCACGTATTATGAGGCCCTGCGGCATGCGACCAAACTGGACTGGAGGTCTCTGAAAGATGTGGCGACAGAGGCCAAAAAACTGGGTGTGGAGTGGGACGGGCCTTTGGGCGCGGACGAGATTGTCCAGGAGGTGTTTGATACGCTGGTCCAACCCACGCTGGACCAGCCGACATTTGTGATGGATTATCCGGCCGCTCTGTGTCCCTTGACGAAATGCCGGAAAGACGATCCCGAGATCGCGGAGCGCTTTGAGCTGTTCATCAACGGCCAGGAGATCGCCAATGCCTATTCCGAATTGAATGACCCCGATGATCAGAGACGGCGTTTCCTGGAGCAGGCTAGGGAGACAAAAAAAACCATCGATGAAGACTATGTTCATGCCCTGGAGTACGGGATGCCTCCCGCCGGAGGCCTGGGAATTGGAATCGACCGGCTGGTGATGGTCTTGACCGGGGCGGAGTCCATTCGTGATGTCATTTTGTTTCCCCAACTCAAAGGAACTCCGCCGGAGCAATGAAAAAAAAGACATCGTGGTTCTTTTCCCTTCCCCTGCGAATGGGGCTGGGCCTGTGTTGTCTGCTGGCAAAGCGTCGGGAAAAATTTATTTCCATCATCACGGTATTGTCGGTGGGAGGTGTCGCGCTGTCCGTCATGACCCTCATTGTGGTCCTGGCCGTGATGAGCGGTTTTGAGCGGGACTTGCGGGAAAAGATTTTGGGGACCAATGCCCATTTGTTTGTGACGGCAAACGCCCCTGTGGAAAACGCGGCTCTTGTGACGGCCCGTGTGGCAAGAGCGGCGCACGTGAAGGCGGCGACACCGTACATATTTGGCCAGGTCATCCTGCGCGTCCGGGACAGAGTGGTCGGAGTGGTCCTGCGGGGCATTGATCCGGAGCGTGAAACCACGGTGACAAACATCGCGAAATATATCGTGGCTGGAGATTTGTCTTTTCGCGAGCCCGCGGGCCCGGACAGGACAGGCGCCGGGGGCGAGGTTCGCCATGGAATCGTGATCGGACAGGAATTGTCCAAACGGTTTGGGATTTTCCTGGGGGATACCCTGACCATCCTGTCTCCTACGGCGGTGCGAACGCCGCTGGGGCCTGCGTCCCGCATGGTGCGCTGCAGTGTGACGGGGATTTTTCGTTCCGGGATGTTTGAGTACGATGCGACGATGGTGTATGTGACGCTGTCTCTGGGACAAAAGATCTTCGGCCTGGGGGATGGTGTGCATGGTGTCAGCATTGCCCTGGACGATGTCCGGAACACGCCTGCGGCAAAAAAGGCGGTGGAGTCCCGTATTCCGGCGGGGTTGATGGTCTCCAGCTGGGTGGAACAAAATAAGAATCTTTTCTCCGCGATCAAGACGGAGAAGAACGTGATGTTCATCCTCCTGGTCCTGGCAATCGCCGTGGCGGCCACTAATATCATGAGCACGCTGATCATGATGGTGATGGAGAAGACCAAAGATATCGGCATTTTAAAATCGGTGGGAATGAGTTCGGTCCGCGTGTTGAAGATATTCTTGTGGGAGGGCCTGTTGGTGGGGGTGACGGGATCCCTGCTGGGTCTGTTGGGGGGGCTGTGGTTTGTGTGGAAGATCGACACGATCGAAAAAATCGTGTCCCGCTGGACGGGGTTCGATGTGTTCCCTCGGGACATCTATTACCTGGACAAACTGCCCGCCGTGATTTTTCCGTCGGACGTGACCGTGATTGTGGGATGCGCGATCGGGATCACGCTTCTGGGGGCGGTCTATCCCGCGATCAAGGCGGCGGGGCTCAATCCCGTGGAGGCGCTGAGATACGAGTGATGAACGATGTTTTGTTGAGTGCGCGCAATTTAACAAAGTTCTACCGGATGGATCACCAGGTCCTGGAGGTTGTCCGGGGAGTGGATTTGGAGGTGAGGGCGGGGGAAATGGTTGCCATCGTCGGACCGTCGGGAGCCGGCAAGAGTACGCTGCTGCACCTGCTGGGGGGATTGGACCGGCCGACCCAGGGGGAAGTGGTGCTGGACGGACAGGACATTCACCGGCTGTCGGATTCGAGTTGTGCCCAGGTCCGCAATGAGAAAATCGGTTTTGTTTTTCAGTTTTATCATTTGATTTCGGAACTGACGTGTGTAGAAAATGTGATGCTGCCGGCCATTGTGAATGCCGGTTTGCACCGGCGGTCGACGGCGGATCTGCGGCGGGAGGCGGTCGAAATTCTGGAAGAACTGGGATTGGGAGACCGCACGGCCCACCGGCCCCGGGAACTTTCGGGAGGGGAACAGCAGCGATGTGCCATTGCCAGGGCTCTGATCAACCGGCCGCGCCTGATTTTGGCGGACGAGCCCACGGGCAATCTGGACCGGCAGACGGCCCGTTCCATCTTTGACCTTTTGGCGCATTTGAAAACGAGCAGGAATGTGACGATGGCGATGGTGACGCACGACGAGGAATTGGCAGCAATTTGTCCCAGAAAAATATCGATGGTTGACGGAAAATTGTTGGCGGACTGTTAGGATATGAGGGGGGCTTCATGAAAATATGGATCAACGGTAAATTTTATTCCAAGGAGACGGCAACCGTCTCCGTGCTGGACCATGGGCTGTTGTACGGGGACGGCGTGTTTGAAGGATTGCGGGTGTATGCGGGCAGGATTTTTCGCTGTGAACAGCATTTGCTGAGGCTCTCTGAATCGGCCAAGACGATTTTTTTGGACATCCCGCTGAACCGGGAGAAATTGACCGAGGCGCTGATTTTGAGCGTGCGGGAGAACAAAATCCGCGACGGCTATATCCGGCTTGTCGTGACGCGCGGAGAGGGCAAGCTGGGCATCAATCCCTTTCAGTGCAGCAACCCGCAGGTGATCGTGATCGCGGACGTCATCGATCTGTATCCAAAGCGGTATTACGACCGGGGTCTGGAGATTGTGACGTCGGCGACGCACCGGAACTATGCGGAGGCGCTCAATCCGCGGCTCAAGTCCCTCAATTATTTGAACAACATTCTGGCGAAGATCGACGCGGTGAAGGCCGGTGTTCCCGAGGCGCTCATGCTCAACGTCCATGGTTTTGTGGCCGAGTGCAGCGGGGACAATATCTTTATCGTCAAGAATGGAATCGTCTACACGCCGTCGATCTATTCGGCGATCTTGAAGGGAATCACACGGGATGTCGTGATCGAACTGGCGCAGCAGGAGAAAATCAAGGTCAAGGAAATTGTCATGATGCGTCATGACATCTTCAATGCCGACGGGGACTGCCGCGGAGATTTGTCCCGTGGTAAAATTGGACGGGCGTGTGATAGGGAGCGGCAAGCCCGGCGCTGTCACCAGGCTGCTGTTGAGCCGTTTTCGGGAACGGATTAAAACAGACGGAGTTGAGTGCTACCAGGGAGCGACTTATGCAGTGCGACTTGTGCAAAAAAAATGAGGCGATCGTCCACTACGCAGAGATTGTGGACGGCCAGATGAAAAAGATGAATCTGTGCGAGCCCTGCGCCGTGGAAAAGGGCGTAGGGATTCATGCCTCCTTTTCCATTGGCGATCTGCTGGCGGGTTTGACGGAAACGCAGGGAAAGACCAAGGAGGCCATCGAGCAGGAGACCTGCCCGAACTGCAAGATGACGTACAAGGAATTTCGCAAGAAGGGACGTCTGGGATGCAGTGTGTGTTACGATACCTTCAAGAAAGGTCTGATTCCCCTGCTGGAGGCCATCCATAAGAGCCAGAAGCACGCAGGCAAGGTACCCGCGAAGGCCCGGCAAGTCGTGGAGGCCGTCACCAAATTGCAGAAACTGAAGGAGGAATTGGCCGGCGCGATCCGGAAAGAGGATTTTGAAGGGGCGGCGCGCCTTCGTGATGAAATCAAGAAGCTGGAGTTGGCCGGGGGAGGGAATCCGTGAAAATCCAGGTGTTGCTCAACAAGACCAGCGAGTGGATTCAGGGCCATGGTCCGGAGGCGGAAATTGTACTGACCAGCCGCGTCCGGCTGGCACGCAACTTGAAGGAGTATCCATTTCCACAGCAGGCCTCGATCAAACAACGGGAGGATGTCCTGGGTCGCATCGAGAAGGCGGTGGGCGACGTTCCTTTTTTGGTGGGGTCCCTTTTCCTGAGGGTGGATTCGATGGACGAGATGGACAAACAATTCCTGGTGGAGCGGCATTTGATCAGCCGCGAACACGCACAGGGAACGCAACCCAAGGCGGTGGTCATCAGCGATCTGGAGGTCATTTCGATCATGGCCAACGAGGAGGACCACCTGCGCATGCAGGTGGTGAAGTCGGGTTTCCAATTGAGAGACACCCACATGTTGATGGACAAGCTGGACAGTGATTTGGAAAAGAAACTGGATTTTGCATTTCACCCGGTTTTTGGATATTTGACAGCCTGCCCGACCAATGCCGGGACGGGATTGCGGGCATCGGTGCTGTTGCATCTGCCCGCCCTGGTCTTGAGCAGGCAGATCAACCAGGTGTTGCAGGCCATCATCAAACTGGGACTGGCCGTGCGGGGGCTCTATGGAGAAGGGACGGAGGCGTCGGGAAATCTCTTTCAGATCTCCAATCAAATCACGCTGGGCAAGAAAGAGGCGGACATTCTGGACAATCTGGAAAAGGTGATCCGGCAGATCATTGGGCACGAGCACAACGCGCGCAAGATGCTGTTGAAAAACAACCTGTTCCAGCTGCAGGACCGTATCGGACGGGCTTACGGTGTTCTCAAAAATGCCTATGTCCTGTCCTCCAAGGAGGCCATCGAACTGCTTTCGACCATGCGCATGGGGGTGGATTTGGGATTGTTCAAGGGGATTGACCGCCAGTGCATCAACGAATTGATCCTCATGACGCAGCCGGCGCATTTGCAGACGGTCGTCAGCAAACCCCTGGAGACGGCTCAGCGAGACATCGTCCGCGCGGAATTGATCCGGAAGAAACTGGAAAAGGCGGACCGCAAGGCGGAAGGGGAGAAGGAGTAGGAGCGGTCGTTGGACCAGGATTTTTGAATCTGATAGAATTCATGCGGGGGCGGCCTGGAGAAGCCGTTTCCCGTGAAAATGCGGAATCATAAAAACCAGGAGAGACCCCTATGTTCGATCGGTTCACGAATAGAGCGCGGCAGGTCATTATTTTGGCACGGAAGGAAGCGGATCGTTTCAATCACAATTATATCGGTACGGAACACCTCCTGCTGGGCATCATCAAACTTGGGCAGGGCGTGGCGGTCAATGTCCTGCGAAAAATGGGGTTGGATTTTGAAACCATCCGGCTGGAGGTTGAAAAGGCGGTGGGGAGCGGGCCCGAGATGAAGACGAGCGGCGATATTCCGCTCACGTCCCGGGCAAAGAAGGTGATCGAGCTTGCCATTGAAGAGGCGAAGAATCTCAACCACAGCTACATCGGCACGGAGCATCTCCTCCTGGGACTCCTGCGGGAAGGGGAGGGAGTGGCGGCAAGGATCCTCAAAAATTTGGATATCGACGTTGAACAGGCGCGGGCGGAAATCCTCAATGAATTGGAGTCGGGATTGTCCCCGTCGGCAAAAGACGCCCCGGACGGTGCCGGCGGGAAAAAGGAGACGGAGACCCCGGCCCTCAAGGCTTTTG
>CAZGMX010000181.1:0-6281 GCA_964526865.1 uncultured Actinomycetota bacterium
GAGCAACCTGAGCGCTAATGCGGATGTAATGCAGGCTTCAAGTATTAGTATTACCACCTTGAGGCCGGCGCAGATTGACGCGGATCGCACCGCATTGAGAAATCGTTTGTCTGCAATTACAGGCGTTGCTCAGCTTGTCGCTGACGCAAATGCGGCCATGGTGCCCGCGAGTGGGATACAGGCGATCAGCGACGCGCAGGCGAGCGTGACACGAGCGACCAGGGCTATCAGCGATCAAGCCGCCATTGCCCGGCAGACGATCGGCGAGCTTCCAACCGCCGAACAGAGTGCCTTCACAACCAGCCTTCAGAGTGCGGTTGATGACCTGCAAACACCGCTTGACCGGACCGGCAGCAGTTTGACTAATTTGTCCAGGGACGTGACGGCTTATAACGAAGCTGTGACGGACATGATGAAGGAGTGTCTGCCGGCGTTGGTGACAGGGCCCATCGCAGCAGAGACACAAAATGTGAATAACGCCAAGGCTGTGGATGCGGCGGCGCTGGACGGGGCGGTCTTTACGGCGGGATTATCCACGGTCGCGGATGTCGGACAAAGCATAACGGCGACACGCGGTCTCTCAGAGGTGGAGGTGATTCTGGCAGACAAGACGCTGGCCAATCAGGATGCGCAGAACGTGCTGACGGCCGAGGCCAATCTGATAACTCTTGCAGGAACGCTGAAAAACAAGATTGCCACAGCCCGCGCGGCGATTGCTGATTTGCCGCAGGCGGATCAAGCGGCATACACAGCGCAGGTGAATCAGCTGGAGACGGATATGTACGCGCCTGTTGTCGCCAAGCGCGACGCGGTGAAGGCGGTGGCGGACAAGATTCGCGACTACAACGAGCAGATTCGGCTGGCGGCGGAGGCACAGACAGAGGATTTGATTGGGACGAAGACGCAGTGGACTGGGGTGGCGCGGACGTTGGAGTCGTTCTTTAATACGAATGCCAAAGCGGCCGATGTTAAGACGGTTATGGACGCGTATTTGTCGGCAAATAATTTAGCTGATAAATATGTCCATGGTCCCTGGGAAAATACGTATGTTACAGCGCCGGAATTTCCCCAGGAGCGCTACGCCTATATCGCGTGGGACTTGGCGCGTCATGACTTGCCGGCCATCGATGCCATGGATATGGAAAGCCTGATCCCGAATCTGAGTATTCCCAATCCCAAATACGCCACGCAGAAGGCTGGGGACTTCCAATTTGATGTCGAGCGCCAGGGGGATGGGACGTACGCGGTAAAATCAATTACGAAGAGTGGGGAGACGGTTTTCGGTGTGGTCCTTGGCGCTACGAGAGTTGTCGAGGGGGGCACAATATCAAAGATAATTCCGTTGGATTCCGACAAACCAGAATACAAGAACTTCCAGTTTGCCGGGCGCAAGGTAAAGGAATTCGCAACCTTTTATTCGCCGCGCGTGTACGATGCCGAAATTACCAACGAAGCGGAGTATCGTGTGGTTAAGAACGCCGTCTATCCCAAGATGACGCGAGACACATTTGTGGGGACATATGCAGGCACAAGAAGTGATACCACCGTGACAGAGAGGAATTACGAGCTGGATTCCGCCGGCAACAACGTGAAGGTGTTGGACAGTTCGATCCAAACCATAGGGGCCGCTCGGATTGTGACATTGAACGAGGGGGAGGGTGTGCCCACAGGCGTATACGGCATGCGAGAGGAAAACATATCCACGTGGAATATTGACGGCTCCTGGAAAACTACGCGGGTCGTGTCCGGCGATCTTGCCAGCAACGGGCAATTGGATGCGCAAACGCTGGTGGGTATAGAAAAAGAGCGGACCACAGGTACCGGCGGCGCGGAATCCATCACGACCAGGCAATATGTGCCGGTCGGCGGCATTCCATTCACGATTACCAGTGTGAATGGCGGGGAAGCGTTGATTACGGCAATGAATATTCCTGTGCGGGGTGCGGGAGAAAGCGCGGAATTCGGGCCAGGTTCGTATATTAGCGGTGTAGAACTGGCAACGAATAGGGATGGAACCAGGGCGATCAACGCCTTCAAAAAGATTACGCTCGATACCTTGAATTATTCTCCAGAGTACGAAGGTCCAAGATATTTGTACACGGCAGATGTCCAAAGAGTGAATATCGCCGGATACCAAACGGACGGTATGCCGGCAAAAGCGATCATTGCAACCAGTCGGCAGGAAACAAGTGATCCTGCTGATTTGACAATGGGGGCAATAACGGCTGTCACAGTGCAGGGTGGAACAGGCTCTACTGGCCGCCAGTTCTCCGGCAACGTCAGCTATGTCGGTGAGCCAAATCCAACGGCCTATTCGGTTATGGAAAACGGCGTCCTCTATGCCTTTGAGAAAAATCCGACAAGTGGCGCATGGGCGTTGAAGGCTTCGGGGAATGTTCTGACGGTGTCTGGTGCTTTGACCAACTTTGATGTGACGTCCGCGCAGAATGTGAATATTGCTGACCTGCGCACGGAATCGCTGGGAACCAAGACCGTTGCGGCCTATGAGCCGACGCTGGATATGATCACGGATGTTGCCGCGTTGAACGCCAAGAAGACATCGGATGTGGTGGTATCAGCGGATGTGACAAACGGCAAAATGACCGTCGATGATCTGGCGAAAAGCTTCAATGATTCCGCGGCCAATTTGGAGGCTCTGCTCCCTTCAATCCCGGAAGCGGACCGGGCGGGCATTGCATCGGCGCTGAGCAATGCGAGGAACGCGGCAGGCCTGACGCTGGCAAATAAACAAACCGAGGTGAACAACCTGGTGGGCGACATTCAGACTTACAACCAGGGAGTTGCGGCGGCCATTGACAGGCAGATCGTGTTTGCCAACGCTATCAATGGCGCTTTAAGCGGTGCGGTCAATGGTGCCCAAATCAGCGCGTTGGGGGTGGATCAGCTCATCATCTCTCACCTGAATGAGCCGCCGATCACCGCGACCGATAAAAATGCGATTCGCGATGAGAGGATCGCGCGGTTCCAGACACGGTTGGGGGAGGTTGATGCAAGAATGGGCGGTTTCTCCACGACGGCGCCGGAAGGATTGATAGATGTTGTCAGCGCGATGAGAACAGCGGGCTTGACGGATGCGCAGATAAAGACCTCCATCGAACAGGCGATGAGTACGGCCGGTGTCAGTGCCAGCGTGGATTTGGCGACGAACAAGCTGGAACTGATAAATACGAGCAACAACCAGCAGGTCTATCTGGCGAATTTTGACACGGGGTTGTATGTCAAGACGAATTCTTATGGCCATCTGCAATACCGCCTGGATCGCTCTGCCGCTGCTACAGAGGCTATGGACGATAGAGCTGGTACTCTGTGGACGTTAAGACGAGAGCTCAGTTCTGAGCAGACCTCGATGAGGAATCTCGCGGGTGTGAACGAAAAGGCTCTGCTTGAAAACCAACTTCCCAGGACGCTTGTTGAAATGACCACAGTCGGCGAATTGGAAACAGCGCGGACGACTGTGAACAACGCCGCAGGGTTGCGGGAGACGGCGCTGAACAATGCGAAGGCCAGTGATGCGGGGGACATCAAGAATGCGTCTGATCGAGTGGTGGCGTACAATCAGGGAATCATCAATGATTTGACAACGATTTTTGCAGGACTTCCCGCGGGCAGCACAGGCGCCCTTGTCAATGCCTTTACGTCATTCCGGGGTGAGATGAATGCGGATTTGCTTGCGGCACAGAAAGATAACGGGGCGGTTGTTGGTGAAGTGAATACTGCCTATGGAACCGCACAGACAAAACTCGCCACGGGCAAAGCGGCATTGGTGAAGGATATCGAATTAAAACTGGCGCCGTTGTACGTCGGGTCTGTTACAACGGCCGCCGGGAATGCCTTGAGCGCTGTGAACACGTTTATCAATACAGAAAAGGCGGGGACGGCGTCGGCAGTAACCGGGGCACAAAATATTGCCCAGGGAGTGTTTGATGGGTATGGGGCGGCAACGGGGCAGATCTCGGCCTCTTCCACACTGGGTGCTTTGAATGGGGTTCTTGCCAGCGCGGTCACAGACGTGACGTCTGCAAATGCCACAGCCGAGTCAGCTCAAGGGACAGCGGTCAATACTCTGCTAGATACGACGGTCAAGAATTACGCGGACACGCAGAAGGAAGCGGTGAGGCTTGCCGCGGAGGCCAACGCAACAAAGATTGGGCAGACGTCTTTGACTGCGGAGGAAAAGTCTCCTTATACCGCGCAGATCACAAATCAAATCCAGACGCCGTTCAACAGTGATGTTCAGACAGCGCAGACCAATCTCAAGACGGAAATGGACAATGACCTGGCCTCCAGGAAGGCCCTGCAGGATCGCAATCTACAGATGGTCTATGAGAAGGCTCTGGCAAAGGCAGTGGATCTGTTGGATCAACAGCGCACGGCGGCGGTCAATACGATGTCGTTGCAGTCCACGACCAGCGGCGGTGCTTTAAACGCATTTGCTTCCACCAACGACGTGTACTTTAAGGATCATGCCCAGGTGATCACGGATGTGACGGCGATCAGTACGATTGGCGACCTGGACAACTATGTCAGCGCCGAGGCCTCGCGTGCGAGCGGGTGGAGGGAGCAGATAGCAGGTGATTTGGCAGACGCCGTGAACACGACAAATGGCGCGTTGACGACGCTGAAGGTTGCACTGGGAGGAATATCTGCCAGCAATACCGAGTGGATGACAACCAAGACGGCCAATTATCCGGGTGCGCAGAGTTCTGAGATGACGACACAGATCGGACGGTCGGACTTTCTATCCCGGCAAATTTCCGGCGATGAAAGTTATTACAACACCACTGTGATAAATCAGGAAGCAGCACTGGAAACATTGAGCCAGAAAGTAACGGATCATGAGACGGCAGTAGCAGAGCAGGTGGCATTGCGCAGGGCGGATATTGAACAGGGGGATTATGTCACGGGACGCGATGCTTTTGTCGAGCTGCTTGCCAACAAGGATATTCTGCGAAACGCCAGTGTTGTCAGCGCCATCGAGAGCGCCCTGCCGGAAATGACGCCGGCAAACCGTTTGGTGGCGATGAGACAGAAACTGCTCTTGGCCGATACAGCGGTGGGCAGTGTCAGCAGGGCGGATTCTACGACCATCGGTAAAATGCTGACAGATTTGGAGGGTCTGGGAGTGACGGAAGCCGCGGCGATATCTGTTGCCCAGGCCGCGCTGAGCAAGGATGGATACGTTGCCACGATCACAGTGGCGGACAAGCTGGTCGAAATCACAAAAACGGTTGATAACACGGTCGTGGATCGCATCACGGCGGATATTGTTAGCGGCCAGAGAGTGGAAGAGCGGCCGGGAGTGATACTGGTGGTCAACGGCAGTACGCGCACGGATATTGAGCGGCTTGTCGCGGACGGCGCTACGGCCTTTACGGATTTCCAGAGAGGCGTGCAAACGCTGAACAGTGGCCTTGTCCGGACGTCAGATCAGGAAGCGGCGGACACGGCCGCTTCCCAGCTCAACCGGGCCACAAGTTTTGCGGCGCTTGAGACGGCGCAGACCAATGTTAATTCTATCATCCAGGGGATTAATAGCCACCTGAATGGAGCGTTGTCCACGGGCGGGTCACTGTATGCAGATTCCTTCAAGAAGGCCGATGATGCAAAGAAAACCTATGTGTCGATTCTTAGCGCTCTGGGCAGTCAGAAACTCAAAGACAGGATTTCCGGAAAAGCATCGGATTTGCAGAGAAACATAGACCGTTTTGACACAAAAGACACAAACACCATCCTGCATTCATTGCAAGATTCGGTTGGTACTGTTGCCGGCCAATACGGTGCGCAGATCGCAGGGCAGTTATCCACAGTCAAAACGCAGGTGATAGCAGGAGAGACTGCCGGGGTGTTAGACAATATGCCGCTGACAGGAAGTGCCATTGCCAGCCAGGGGCTTGCCGATTACATCAAGGATAATATAACCTTGCCACACGTTGCAGATGAAACGCTTCCTCTTGAAGGCGAGCACGTCCTATTGATTGATCTGCATGAGTTTCTTCAATCCGGTGAAGCCAGGCTCAGCGGTCTTTCAGCAGCGGCGCAGAAGATAGAGACGGCAGTCGCGGGTATTGACCTGACAAGATTTACAGAAATTCCGGGAAAGATCACGCAGGCCGCCACCGACGTGATAACAGCCATGGAGACGGCAAATGGTGCGAATACGATCGGCCAGGTGAATGAGGTCGAGGCTGCGATAAAATCCAAAATTTTTGCCGTAGCCCAAAGCGCACTTTCTGTGACCGATCGGCCTGTTGAATTTAACG
>CAZGMX010000182.1:0-3354 GCA_964526865.1 uncultured Actinomycetota bacterium
AGGGCCTGCGATCCGATGGGCGCAGACAGCTTTTTCTTGATGGCCTCCACCCCCTCGACGATAGTGGAACTGACCGCCCCCATGCCCGCGAAAAGAACTCCTAACTTTTTTTGGTTTTCCATACGCAGTGTTCCGTCCTGCGAAATGATGGCAAAAAATCCTCCAAACGTCAACTATACTTCCTGTGGATTTTGAGCGCCTTTCTTGTTTTTGATGTCAGACCTTAATCAGGCCGCTAAACGAGACTAATCGCGGCGCACTAATCGCGGCGCCCTTGACAAACGCGAATTCATCGTGTAAGATACTGCCGCGCTGTTGATAACAGCGCTTGTGGGTGCCATCAGTGAATGGATGCGCGGGAGAATTCATGCGCAAGCATCGATTTGTATTAAGATTTCTCGGCCTGTTGGCTGCTGGAATATTCTTGCTTCCGCAGGGAAATTCTTGTGTGTTTGCGCTGGCCCCGAAGTCCCAGATGCCGGATGCGTTACGGGCAGTTGACATCCAGACCGTCTATGCCAGAGTCTGCAACAAATTGATAAAGAGAGATGCAACAGAAGTAAGCCAACAAGATGTCGATGCTATTGCCGAAGACTACCGCACACTTTTTGATCTTGTTAGCAACACGTTATTGAGAGATCTCAGACCGGGCACGGAAGTTTTTCCCCAGCGGATCGAAGACAACAACAAGAAAACATATGGGCATATCCTCCATGTCATAAGAAACGCTGTCGAAATATCCGATATTTGTTTTGATAGAGAGCTTGCCCCCCGCCCCCAGGGGTTTCGTCAATTATCCAATAAGGCAGCACGGAGAAGTCTCGGGCAAATCAAAGAACTCATCAAGTCTTTAGGCACAGAGCACACAAGAGAAAACATCAATTTGCTTCTGCAAATCGCAGTGTTACATGATTTGATGAAAGCGGGCGAAGAATTAAATCCTGCTAAAGGGCATGAGATATACGCCTATGAATATATAGAAAAGCTGGGATTTGCCGTTTCGCCGGTTGTGCGGGAGGTGGTGCGCCTGCATGTGCACTTTGGGATTACGTACAATGCGGAATTCAATCCCCAGTGCCTCATCGATGAAATTTCTTCACTGGCGGCCAGGGGCTTTCATAAGGAAGAAATAAAAACCATTATGACATTGGCGGCGGTGTTCTCTTTGGCGGACGTTGCTACATACGGCAAATGTTCGAACACGATGGTGAATAAAATTCATGAGATGGTTGCCGGGGGGGATGAATTGCCCCAGGGTGGATTGGACAAAGTCATATCCTGTTTGGGCGATGAGAGTGAATTCAAATCCTCCGCAAGACAATTTGTTGAACAATATTCAAAAGAGATGATCGTGGGGTTGCTTCGTTTCGGGGACGATCAAAACGTGGATGATTATCCGCCCGGTCACTATCCCAAATTGATAAAAGAAGCGGAATCAAGCGTAACCAAGAGCACCGGTTATTTCGTTTCCGAAGGCGATTGGAATCTGGATTTGAGCGATATCAGGCAAATGAGATACATCAATTACCTGATTGGGCACATGCGTGAAAGGAACCCCTGCGCGGCTGTCAATTTCATCAGGCTGGTCAAAAAGGTGGCCGGGAAGACAAACAATACGGACCTCTTTTTTGTCGGCGCCCAAGGGCAGCCTATCGGAAAAGTGGATAAGCTGAAAGAAAGACTGGCGCGCTTTATTGATGAGTTTGCCGTCAACGCGTGTGACATCAGAACAAACGACGGCGGGGATACCTTTTATTTTATCGACAGCGCGGGGATGCAGCTGCCGGAGTCTCCCGTCTGTTTTACACATACCATTCAGGGCAAAAAGGCCCTGATCGTCCGGTTTCCTCTTTCGGCGTTTCCTGATATAGACAACGCGTTGGACAGGGGCGAACCCTTGATCCTGACAGACGAGCTGAGAGAAACGATCTCTCTTCCAAAACATATCGTAACACCCCATGAAATCAGCATCCCCAGCGATCCCTCAAACGAATATCAGCAAAATTTCAGTCCGTTGACCACCATGGTGATCACGCAGGCGCTGGTCAACACCCAGCATCCGGGACCGGGCAAAGTCCTTATCGGATCCGACCACGGGCTGTGGGCACGGGAACACATAAAGTATATCGTGACTGTCCTGCGGGGAAATGGCATCGATGTGGAGATTCTCCGGCCCTCAACGCCCCTGGGGATACAGACAGAGATGCTCGCCCATCATACCGACTTTGACATGTTGATCACGGTCAACGGCGGCAGCATCAAAGACAACTTCACCATCGCTGTTTATAACCGCGCCGGCGTTCTGCAACCCGCGGCAATCGAGGCGATTTATTCGGCAGAGGGAGGGATAAGAGATTTTCTCAACGGAAAAAACAGGGAGATCCTGCTCAAAAAATCTCCGGCAACAAGTGTCGTTTCCATCTCTTATCCGGCGCCGGAAATAGGCGCGGGACAGGAAAGGGGGCTGGTCTTCAGCAATCTGCAAATGCTTTATACCCTCCGCCAATACGGATGGATGGGTGAAAAAACACCGGTGACGTTGGCGCGAAGACCGCATGTCCTTAAACATTTTGATACCCCATATTTTTTAATGGAGCCTCCGGATCAGCCGCTTTCCCAGACTCTGTTGTACCGCCCAGAAAAGACCACCGTCTTTTTTAACCAGAATGGTTCGGAGATCGGTCTGGCAGAAAAGGTGCCTCTGGAGACGGCCCGGCGATTGGCGGAATCCTTTGGAGCAGAAATTGTGGATGTCCTGGGGGATGAGGCGGTTGTGTATTACTACCCCTATCAAATATGGACATTGCTCGCCGCGGTCTATGCCGACAGCTATCGTGATTCGGGCAAGAAATTTATCACCTCTTTCCCTGTCAGCAAAAATATCAGCATGATCGGCAAGAGCCGGGGAATCGACACCATCACCACGGGTGTCGGCGAATATTCTATAGGAGAGGCGCTCATGCGCAGGGAAGAGGTGTTGAGCAAAACGGTGCTGTTCTGTGAGTCCAACGGCAGGGGCAATGTCCTGGTCAGCCGCCCCAATGTGCCCGCGATCATTGAGAAACAGCATAACGTCTTTGCCGCCGCAAGCGCGCTGTATGCATTCATAACCGGTCCGAATTTTAATGGTTTTGGAACTCTGGCTGAATATTATTTAAAAATTCCGGAAAGATTCGGCGTCGCGCTGAATCAACTTGAACAGATCAACATCAAGGCGAAAAATTGTCCTACTGCGATAGACATCATCAGAGGCATGCGTCCTGACGGAAAATTGGGGGACTATAAAGTTGCATCGATCAGGACGTTCCCAGAGGGCAACGGCGTCCGGATAGACTTTGAAAATAATATCAGCAT
>CAZGMX010000182.1:3364-5925 GCA_964526865.1 uncultured Actinomycetota bacterium
TCAGCTGGACAACAATCCTTTGGTCCGAATTTTCATTGATGCACCAAGCAGAGAAGGTATCCGGGAAATTAGAGAATTATTACACCTAAAGGCGCCGGAACAGCGTCTGCTTGCGGCAGCTTTTGATTCAATCAGAAGAGCCGTAGAAAACAGCATTTAAAATCCAATCCTGTTTGATTGCACCTGTTTGATTGCCCTTGTAACCTCCCGTTCATCCGTGTAGTATGGAATATATTTTTTGAAAGCGGCTCTGAGAAAATCCATCGGCAGGAAGCAAACTACAAAAATTCAGGAAGTGAGGGCAGACTCATGGCAAAAGAATACGATCTGATCACCGTCGTCGTGGAGTACGGAAAGGCGGATCACATCATTGCGGCAGCCTTCAACGCGGGCGCCCAGGGGGCAACTGTTCACCCGGCCCGCGGAATCGGTGTCAAGATAGTAGTTGAGGGAGCGGCGGACTTTGGCATCGACAAGGACAAGGAAATGGTCATGGTCGTTACGGAATCCGGCATCACCGACACCGTCTATGAAGAAATGATCCGGGCGGGAAATTTGCGCGAATGGGGCCTGGGATTCGGATACATTCAAAAAGTCTATAAGCCCGTCGGATTTCTCAAGCACGATTGAAAGGAGCGGTTCAACATGCCTGAAGCGGATAACACCAAAGGAAAAAAAACGTTTCACCTGGACATCCCTCAAAAAAACGAGGTCTTTTTTTTGAAAGGCTCCAACTCCTATGACTGGGGGATGAAAAACCGCCTGGCCCGGATATTCCAGCCCGAATCGGGAAGAACGGTGATGCTGGCATTCGATCACGGATATTTTCAAGGGCCCACAACGGGTCTGGAGCGCGTGGACGTCACCATCCTTCCGCTGGTCCCCTATGCCGACGCCCTGATGCTCACACGCGGCATCCTGCGCAGCATCATTCCCCCATCGTTCAACAAATCCATTGTCATGCGCGCAAGCGGCGGCCCCAGCATCCTCAAGGAACTTTCCAATGAGCAGATCGCAGTGGACATCGAAGATGCACTGCGAATGAACGTCAGCGCGCTGGCCGTCCAGGTCTTTATCGGCGGCGAGTTCGAGACGCAGTCTCTCATCAACATGACACGCCTGGTCGATATGGGGAACCGCTACGGCATCCCGGTCCTGGGCGTCACTGCCGTCGGCAAGGAACTGGTACGCGACGCAAAATACATCCGCCTGGCAACGCGCATTTGCGCCGAGCTGGGAGCGGCCTTTGTCAAAACCTATTTTGTTCCGGATTTTGAAACAGTGACCGCCTCCTGCCCGGTCCCCATTGTGATTGCCGGCGGCAAGAAACTGCCCGAATTGGACGCCCTCCAAATGGCACACGACGCCATCGATCAGGGCGCCGCAGGGGTGGACATGGGGCGTAACATCTTTCAGTCCGAAAACCCCATCGCCATGCTCCAGGCGGTCCGCCAGGTGGTACACAAGGGCATGAAACCCAAGGAAGCGTACGGGTTGTGTAATTCCGGGGACAGCACACTTAATTCGAAAGATTGATTTTACGGCCATAAAAATGCTTCATAATAAATGACAAATGGCTGGCCGGATATGTTCACGGATTTTTGAATTAAAAATTTATGATCAACCGCTGGTCGGAAAAAGACGCCGCAGTTTTTCTTCAAGACTACTCCAAAGAGTGGGGCAAGGAACTTGCTCTGCGGGTGTATTCCACGCGCCTGCTTGGCATGGAACCGGATCTGGCGCTCCACGGCGGCGGAAATACGTCGGTCAAGACAACCATCCGCGACATCCTCGACAAACCCGTGCAGGCCCTGTTTGTGAAGGCCTCCGGTTTTGATCTGGCGTCGATCGGGCCGGAAAATTTTATTCCACTCGACCTGGAATATTTCATCAAATGGAAAGACCTCCCTTCCCTTTCGGATGAGGCCATGGCAGGGGAATTTAAAATCCACTGCCTCCGCCCCCAGGAGGACGGTCTCCTCCCCTCTGTGGAGGGCCTCCTGCACGCCTTCATTCCTGCGAGATTTGTGGACCACACCCACCCCGCCTCCATCCTTGCCCTCACCAACCGGGCGGGAGGAGAAAAGGCCGTGCGCGAAGCCCTGGGAGAGGACATCCTTATCCTTCCCTATACGCGGGCCGGATTTGACCTGGCGCATGCCGTCCACCAGGCGCTGGACGCACGGCCTCAGGCAAAGGCCATGGTTTTGATGCATCACGGATTGATCAGCTGGGACAACACCGCCCGCGGCTCTTATGACGCAACCATCCGACTGGTCACAAAAGCGGAACACTATCTGACCCAGCACCAGAATTGTCCCCTGCGAGTGCGGCCATCCGTTCCCCTGCCGCTCGCCCAACAGCGCTATCAAAAAATCGCGCCCATTCTCCGTGGACTGCTGTCCGCAAAAACCTCCAACGCCGACCAGCCATTCTCCCGCGTGATTTTACAGCCCCTGATCAGCGAGGACATCTTGAGCATCCTGGATTCCGAACAGGCCAGAATGCTGGTGTGCTCCCCTCCTCTCACGCCGGATTACCTGATCCGTACCAGGGCCTGT
>CAZGMX010000182.1:6001-6211 GCA_964526865.1 uncultured Actinomycetota bacterium
GCTCGGAGGATCTCGCGCAGACGATGTGTTCGGATACCATGCCGCGCGTGGTCTTTATCCCCGGCATGGGAGCCGTCTGTGCGGGCAAAGACATCACCCAGGCGTCGATCGTCCGCGATATCACCCAGCAGGCGCTCTATGTGAAGACCCTCATTTACGAAAGCGGAGGGAAATACCAGGGGCTTTCCGAAGACCACCTCTTTGCCATGG
>CAZGMX010000183.1:0-2195 GCA_964526865.1 uncultured Actinomycetota bacterium
CTGATCAACACCAGGCGGGCCTTAAGCTGACGCCGCTTGAACGCCTCCAGGAGATGGATCCAGCCTTCCACGTTGACGCGAAAACACTCCTGCGTACGCGCGGCAAACAGGTCCACCGACGCGACCCCGGCCAGGTGAAAACAGGCGTCCGGACGAAATTCTTCCACCACCCTGTCCACGGCGGAGGCGTCCAGGATATCCAGCCGGCAAAACTCCACGGCGGGAAACAGCGATGGCAGATCGTGCGGAGTTCCGGGATAGGTGGTACCCATCACCTCGTGTCCGGACAACAACGGGAGGAGATGGCCCCCGACAAACCCCGATGCGCCTGTGACAAGAATTTTCATAGGAGAGCAGCTATTTTGAAGGGACGCCGGGAACCGCGCCGCAGGCGGAACTGCCCATCCGATGGTTCCTGCGCACTTTTTCCAAATCCACTTCGACCATCATGCGGACCAATTGTTCAAAACTCACCGTCGGTTCCCATTTCAACACCTTCCTGGCCTTGCTGGAATCCCCGATCAGGACGTCCACGTCGGCGGGACGGATCAAAGAGGGATCCTGTACCACATATTTCTTCCAATCCAGTTCCACGGCGTCAAAGGCGATCTGGACCAACTCCTCCACGGCGTGATTCCTTCCCGTGGCGATAACATAGTCATCCGGGACCGACTGCTGGAGCATCAACCACATGGCCCTCACGTAATCCCCGGCGTACCCCCAATCGCGCCGGGCCTTCAGATTGCCCAGCCGCAATTCCTGCGCCAGCCCCAGTTTGATGCGCGCGGCCGCATCAGTCACCTTGTGCGTCACAAATTCCAGACCGCGTCGCGGCGACTCATGGTTGAACAGAATTCCTGAGCAGGCAAAGATGTCGTAGCTTTCGCGGTAGTTGATGGTGATGAAATGGCCGTACACCTTGGCTACGCCATACGGGCTGCGGGGATGGAACGGCGTTGTCTCGGTTTGGGGAATCTCGCGCACGGCGCCGAACATCTCCGAACTGGATGCCTGATAAAACCGGATGCCTTTGTCAAAGAGGCGGACGGCCTCCAGCACCTTCGTCACCCCCAGCGCCGTGAATTCGCCCGTCAAAACGGGCTGGACCCAGGAGGTCGGCACAAACGACTGCGCCGCCAGATTGTAAATCTCCTGCGGCTGCGCCTCTTTTACCAAATCGATGATGGACAACTGATCCAAAAGATCCGCCTGCCGGATTTCGATCTTGTCCTTCAAATGGTTGATGCGTTCGAAACTCTCCGTGCTGGAGCGCCGCACCATTCCAAAAACGCGGTATCCCTTTTCCAGAAGAAGCTCCGCCAGATAGGAGCCGTCCTGCCCCGTGATGCCCGTGATCAACGCCGTCTTTTTCATGCTCACCATGCCCCTTTCGGCAAAAATCGCCTGGGATTGATGGGTTTGTCCTTGTACCGGACCTCGTAATGCAAATGCTCTCCCGTCACCCGCCCCGTCTTGCCCGCCAGACCGATGATCTGCCCCTTTTTGACGAACTCCCCCTTTTCGACCAAAAGTTTTTTCTGATGCGCATAGCAACTCACCAACTCACCGCCGTGGTCGATGCGGATGATGTTGCCGTAACCTTTTTCCGATTCCGCGCTGATCACCACGCCGTCTGCCGCAGCCACCACGGGCACGCCCTCGTCCACGGCCAGATCGATGCCTTCATGAAACTTTCGCTTGCCCGAGATGGGATGCTTTCTCCTCCCAAACTCAGACGAGACATACCCGTGGTTCAAATTCACAGGCCAAATGCCGGGCATGGTCGCCGGATCGCGGTGCGCCAGGGGATCGCAGCCTTCCAGCCCCGAAAGACACACCACACTCAGCAAACCCCACACGTAGAAGAAAAAGGGCTGTAGCAATTTCATTTGCGGGATTGATTATAGCACGGAATTCGGAACCTGTTACAGGAACATCTCTTGATAGGCACCCTGTTTTACTGCGCGAGACAAATCCCCCTGGGTCATCCTTGCAATTTCATCGCGGATAAAAATATGCGCGGCACTTTCCAAGTCCTGCATTCCCTTTTTGTCCAGGAAATATCCCATCATGCTTCCCACATCCCTGCGGCCGCCGCACACCACCTGTTCCCAGCGGTCCTCGCCCAAAATTTTGCACTGGAGTCTCGTTTTGAACTGGACATGTTCTGACCCCGCGGACATGTCCGCGTCAAA
>CAZGMX010000183.1:2205-6084 GCA_964526865.1 uncultured Actinomycetota bacterium
GCCTGTCACCTGCTGAAAAAAATCCGCAGGAAAACACGTCAGCATCATTTTATACACGACTGTCAAGATATTGACTTCGTGACCTATGGGAAGACCGCTCAAGACCTGCCTTGCACTGCCCCACCTGCCATCGAGGTAGCTTACCCCTTCTTTCTTAAAACGCTCCACATCCTGTTCTGCCTGAGCATATCTCTGATACACAGGTTCAAGCTTTTTGTGCAGTCTCCTTTTGAATTCCGCATAGCGCATGATAAAGTACGCGCGAATCTTGAACGTGCCTGGCGAGCGATTTTCTATCATCCGGGGGCAGGCCTTCAGTTGATGAATCCCATCCAAAATATTAAAAACGTCCTCCATCGAAAACTCTCCTCGGGTTTCTTCCAGATATTGTTTTATGGGGTATTCCACACTTCGCCAACCTTCAATTTTTTCATCCAGGTCCGCGAGTCTTTCCGGATAGGCAAATTTTATTGCCGCAAAAGGATAGCCGCTTGTCTGTTCCTGGTTCAAAAAGAATGTCCACACCAGAAGCATTTCGACATGCCGGGCCATATGGTGCGCCGTCAAGAAAACATCGTCTTGTCCCGATGTAGGCCGGTCATCTTTTACCATCGCGTTGCACAGATCCCTGAACAAAGGACCACCCCTCAATTGATTGAGGACGGACATGAACAACATCTCGCATTTTTCATGCGCCACCAATATCCTATATGCGTTTGGAGCTTTCGCTGCGAGCGGATATCGATCCTCTACATCCTGAATTTGTTTGCGAACCGACTCGTCAAGAACAACTTGATTCACAACCTGCAATCCCTGGGCAAGCATATTGATGCTCTGTATCCGCTGTACGGGGTCTTGAAGCATTTGGGTTTGTTTCTGGATGATGGCATCGATCTGCGCTCTCTCCTGTGGCAAATCGGCTTTGTAAAAATCCGTCTCTTGATTCATGATTTTTCCTATCGTCCACCACAGCATCCCGAGCACCACGGCCTCGGCAGGGGCAGTTTGGATGTCAAAAGCGGCAGGCGCCGGCGGCTGCGGGGGATCTGGCCGGCCTGGCTGAGGCTGGTTCGCGGCAGATCCGCCAGATGGTTGCCCTTCCGCCGCGGATTCGCCCTCGTGTCCATCCGATGAGGAACGTGAACTGCCTCCACTAGAAAAAACAGACTGGGGCGCAAGGGCGTACAATGCCCCGGGGGTCAGGAGAAAAACAGCACAAACTACCGCCGCAATTGGTTTCAAGATTCTCACCATCGCTAACCTCTTGCACGTCTATATCTTACACTCAATTCTATGTGATGTCAAGGGAAGGTCTGGCGTGAATTGCATAACATTGTATAATGACGGTTGCTACAAAAATCATTATCCCATGCAACGCTATCGTCCATACTCCGAATTCCTCAAATCTCATTTTAGCGGCCGGGGACTGATGATTGAAAAAAGTCGCTCGTTTTTTTCCAAGATATTCGCAAAATTGCCGCACCATTTATGTATTGCTATTAACTATTGCATAAATTATACTCCATAATATGTACCCCACGGCTTATTCACCTCTTCAGCTTCGCGAAGTTTTCCATTTGGAATTCCTGCGCCGGTTTAGCAGGGAGATAGAATCTCACTGCTATGCCCTCAAGGGCGGCGTTAATTTAAGATTCTTCTTTAAAAGCATCCGCTATTCGGAAGACATGGACATCGACATCCACGGGGTCGGCGTTCAAAGAATCAAGAAGACCGTTATGGATATTCTCGCTTCCCGCGGCCTTTCTGACAGTCTTTTGCCCTTTGGAATCGAAAAAACAATCCCCCCCGATATCAACAAAGCCAAGCAGACCGACACGACCCAGCGTTTTAAAATTCACCTCTTGACCACAGGCAAAGAGGACCTTTTCACAAAAATAGAATTCTCGCGGCGTGAAAGGAAGGGCAATGCAATTGTTGAGACCATCCCGGCACCCATCCTTCGCTATTATAGAATGCCGCCGCTGCTTGCCCCCCATTACGACGTCTTCTCTGCCGTGGTGCAAAAAATTCATGCGCTGGCACAGAGGGCCGTCTTGCAAGCCCGGGACATATTTGATTTGTTCATTCTCAGTTCCCAATGTGCAGAGACATTGCCCAAACAATTGCAGATCGGCAAAACCATCCTCAAAACGGCCCATGACAACATATTTCTGGTGGATTTTGCCCGGTTCAAGGACACCGTCGTTGCCTATCTGAATGCGGAAGATCAGATACTATACTCCGATACGGCCATGTGGGACGAAGTCAAGCTTACAACGGCACGATTTCTGGACGAGTTGAAAAATGCCGGCCTGTAATTCACCAAACATTATGGTCTTTATTAAAAAATTGGGCCGGCCTGTCTTTACGACCCATGAATTGGCATCGATATCGGGCAAATCGGCATCCACCGTCATCCAGTGCCTGAATCGTTTGGTGCGGCAGGGCCTGATCATCAAGGCATATCACGGCGTTTGGGCAGAAACGGGGACCGGGACACTCTCCGGGTTTCAGATTATTCCCTATTTATTCGGCGGCCGGCGTGCCTATGTCTCGTTTATTACAGCCCTTCATCTCCATGGAATCATTGAGCAAATTCCACAAGTGATTACTTTGGCTTCTCAATCGCACACCAGAACGATTCGTACCCGAATAGCCACATTCTCTGTGCACCAGATAGCTCCGGCCATCTTCAATGGATTCGACTGGTACAAGAAAGAAGGCAATTTTCTTGTCGCCGAACCGGAAAAGGCTCTTATAGACAGCCTATATCTGTCGAGCCGCAAGAAAAAGCAATTCGGACATTTTCCAGAACTGCATTTTCCTCCCGGCTTCAGTTTCAAGAGAGCCGCTCACTATGCCAAACACATCCCTGAAAAGAGAATCCGTTCCTACGTGCTTGGCAGGCTTGAGCAGATTCGCAATTGATCCGATGGCGCGCTATCATCCATATTCTGAATTTCTCAAATCCCATTTTGGCGAGCGGGTGCAGAAAATTTCCCTAGACGCCGGATTTACCTGCCCCAACCGGGACGGCACGGTCGCAACGGGCGGCTGTATTTTCTGCGCACAGGGGTCGCGGGCACATTATGTCAATCCCGCCCTCTCGGTGCGTGACCAACTGGATTCAGGCATCGCCCAATATAAAAAGAAACACAAGGTCGACAAATTCATCGCCTATTTTCAGGCCTACACCAACACCCACGGACCGCTGGATTTTTTACACAAAGTGTTTTCGGAGGCGCTCTCCCACCCCAACGTGGTCGGACTGAGCGTGGGGACGAGGCCAGACTGTCTGGGCAACGACGTCCTGGACATGCTTTCGGAGTTGGCAGGCACCAAGGACAAAGGTCACGGTCAGGCAATCGGGTCCCGGCAGAGATATTTTCTTTTGGAAATCGGCATCCCATCGCTGGACGACGAGGTCCTGCGCTGGGCCAATCGCGGACACACCACGGCCATTTTCTTTGACGCCGTCGGACGGGCCGTGGCCAGAGGCCTGCGCGTCTGCGCCCACGTGATCCTTGGCTTGCCGGGAGAAACGGTTTCCTCCGTCGTTCACACCGCCAGAGCACTGTCTGACGCAGGGATCGACGGGGTCAAAATCCATAACCTTCATGTGATCCGGGGCACGCCCCTGGAATCCATCTATCTGCGGGGCAAGTGCCCCATGATTTCACAAGAGGAATACGTCACGCACGTCCGCCATTTTTTGGAAAACCTCAAGGAGTCTGTGTGGATTCACCGGCTCACGGGGGAAGCCCCCAAAGACATGATGCTGGCGCCCGACTGGGCGTTCCACAAACAGTCACTGCTGGCGGCCATCCACCGTGAGATGGATGGACATGACAGCATACAGGGGATGGGCTGTTGATTGGA
>CAZGMX010000184.1:0-6045 GCA_964526865.1 uncultured Actinomycetota bacterium
ACCCTTCGAGGGCCGCAGGTGAGGCCCTCGCACTCCGTGCTTCGGGCATTGGGTACGCCCACCCCGCCTGTGGCGGGGTACCCGGGCTACCGTCAGGGATACGGCGGCTATTATGGCCGTGGGGCCCCGATCCGAGGCCCCGAAAGGGTGCACGCGGAGGTGTGGAACGGCGAAAAGACTTCTGCGTTGCCCCTGTTGAGTGAACAATCGCATTCCAGCTGTTTTTTTTCTGTGCAACTTTCATCCGCTCCGCCAAGTTCATCCCCTCTTCCTCGGCCCCCTGCACACCGCCACCATATACTCCGTGTGGTCCCCGGGGTACACCTCCCGAACCGCATGCCGCACGGGATCATCCCAAATCCACCTGGGCAGTTTCAAAATTTGCCCAACCAACACGGCCCCATGCCCCGGCAGGGCCTTTCCCAGCAGCCGCAGTGCGCGCACCCTCCAGCGAGACACTAGATTCTGCCCAAACAAGCGAACCTCCTCAAAATATTTTTTCAACAGGGCTGAGAACTCCGCCGGCGAATATTCCCGCACGTGAAACCGGTTCCACGGCTTATCCGCGATGGTCCTTCCGGGATTGGCCAGGACACGGTTCGGCGTGGAACAGATAAACACACCGTCCCGCCGGAGAATCCGGACGGCCTCTCCCAAAAACCGCTCATCATCCTTCACGTGCTCGATCGTCTCAAAAGAGACATAGACATCCGCGTCATTGTCCTGCAGGGGCAGGCATGTGGCATCCGCCAAGCCCCATCGGACACCGCTCCCGCCAGACTTCCGCCGCGCCTTTTCCAATGCCTGGGATGAAACATCAAACGCATCCACCGAGGCCGCCCCCGCCGCGGCAAACATTCGCGCCCCACCCCCCTCTCCGCAGGCACAATCCACTACCCTCTTCCCGCACACGAAGGAAACCCCGAATTCGTAGCGTTTTTGATGCTCGTGGATCATCCAAGGCGGAATATACGAAGAATGCGACAGCCGTTCTTTTTGAAAAAGAAACCTCTTTTTCCGCTTGCCCAAAGGGCGAGCGATCCGGGGTAAAATTTGCGAGGGCATGGAGCCTGTTGCCTATTTTACATTGGCCGCCTTAAAATGCACGGCCGCCTCGTCGTATTGCCCCTGCATCGCAAGGATGAGGGCGAGATTGTGGTGGGTCTGACTGCAGGCGAGATCATAGGCCAAAGCCTGCCGGTAATGAGAAATGGCTTGTTGAATTTTTCCCTGCCGCAGAAAGATATTCCCCGCGTTGTTGTGGGCCTGGGGATAATCGGGTTTCCATTCCAGGGCGCGCAGATACGCGCTCAACGCATCCCCCCAGCGGTTCTGTTTGGCAAAAACGACTCCCAGATTGTAATACGCGGGCGCGTAGTCCGGCTGAATCTGAATGGCACGTTGATAACAAGCAACGGCCTCTTCCATTTTTCCCTGCTCTGCCAAAACATTCCCCATGCCGTTGTGGGCGCCGGTATACCGGGGCAACAATTGCGCCGCCTGCGCGTAATAATGGTACGCCTCCGGAAGTTTCCCCCGCTTGACGGCGATCTCCCCCAGATTGAAATAGGTCGCGGCATAGGTCGGACATAGATCCCGGGCCCGGAAGAGATGGCCGACCGCTTCGTCCAATTTCCCCTGTGCAATCAAGGTGTAGGCCAGATTGTTGTGCCCTCGGACATTGTTGGGACGCTTGGCAACGACGTCCCTCCACATCGTCACGGCACTGCCGTAATCCTCGTTGCGCAAAATCGTTCGTCCTGTGAGCGCCGTCACAGCGGCCAAGACCACCGCGCACATCACGCCCGCGCGCCAGGGAGCAGTCCGGGGTATCCGCATCAACAATCCCCACAGACCAAAAACAAAGAGAGCGGACGCGGCGGCCAGCGGCAGATACATTCGGTGTTCAAAGGCAATGTCCGCCAGAGGGACAATGCTGGACGTAGGGGCCAGGGCAATGAAAAACCACAGGCCCAAGAATGACGCCCTGGGGGCCTTGCGCCACGCCCACACCGTCATACCGGCAAACACTCCAAGAACCAGGCAAGGAAAAATCATCCCCCGGGAAATCCAGGCGATGGGCCAGAGATAATCCAACACAAGCGTCCCGGGCCAAACCGTCAGGGCAAGATAATGGCAGACGACCGCCGGCTGGGTCCGGACATACTCCCAGACGGTGATCCCCTTCATGCCGAAACCGGCGCTTTGGGTCTGAAGATTTGCCCCGGTATGGACGAGGAACGTACAAAATATGTACGTGGCAGCCAGACCGCCATAGAGCCAGCCGCGCCGGCGGAATGCCTGGCGGAAGGAAAAGGAAAGAAAAATCCGGTCGTACAACAGCACCAGAACGGGTGCGACAACCATGACGGTCTTGGACGCCATGCCCATGGAACAGGAGACAATCGCAGCGCCATACCACCAGGACGGGCGCGGCGAATCCACAGAGCGGATGACACAATACAAGACCAGAAACACAAACAGTCCCATCATCGACTCGGCCCGCTGAATGATGTAGGTCACACTCTGAGTCTGAAGCGGATGAACCGCCCAAATCAGCGCAACCGCAAGCGAAAACCACGCCGCATGTGTTTTCAAGGAATCCTAAACGACCCTGAACGATTCAGACTGCACCCGAAAATCCCCCGTGACCACCGGCGAGGGAAGACGCAGCGTCCGGCGCACAACCCCATAGAGCGCCAAGGCGGCGAGCGTGTGGATCGCGACATTGACAAAGTGAAATCCCCACACCTCCAATCCGCCCCACGCGTAATTCAAGGCAAAGGTCCCATCAACCAGCGGCCGGACCGTTTTGGACAATGCCATTCCCAGATGCCGGATCCTGGAGCTGTCCACCAGGGCATACACATCGTCAAAGATAAACGGACACCGGAAACTATTGTGATAGGCAATAAAACAGGCGGCAACGATCAGAAGCGAGAAAAACATTTCCACACGCCGGAACGTCCGCAGGCCCGAATGGCGGTACTCCGCCAGAGGCTTGGACGAACATTCTTTTGCGCTGGGAAGAATAGATTGCATCCTTGTGCCTCTGCGGGGGGTTAAAGAACCCCCAAAATCAATGCGGGCCCATCAACGACAACAACTTCCAATACCAATATAACATCTGTTTGCCCGCCAAAAACGTGACAAGAATCCCCAACGAAAGGTAGGGACCAAAAGGAATCTGGGACTTCCACGTGGACCGACTGGAGACAACCAAGAAAATCCCGACAAACGACCCAAAGAGAGACCCCAGAAAGATAGAAAGAAACGCGGCCTTCCACCCCAGGATGGTCCCAGCCATGGCCATCAGCTTGACGTCCCCCATCCCCATGACATCCTTTCCATACAAAGTTCGTCCAACCACGGCCACCAGCCAGAGAAATCCACCGCCCGCCAGGCCGCCCAGCGCCGACCACAACAGTGCCTGCCAAACTCCCGCCTGGCCGGACAGGGAAGGAAACACCCCATGGATCACAAGCCCAAGGAGAATCCCCGGCAGGGTAATCGCGTCCGGAATGATAAGATATTCAAAATCGATGAAGGTCCCGACAATCAGCGCCGCCGACAGGGCCCATCCGATCACCATCCATCCCCACTGCCCGGAACAACTGTAATAAACTGCCAAAAACAAAACACCGGTGAGTGTCTCCACCAGGGCGTACCGTGGCGAGATGGCCGTCTTGCAATGCCGGCACCTGCGTCCCAAAAGAAAATACGACAACACAGGGATGTTGTCGTACCAGGCAATGAGGTGGCGGCATACGGGACATGCGGACCGGGGCCGCACGATGGAAAGATCCCGTGGCAGTCTGAAGATGCAGACATTGAGAAAACTTCCCACCACCAGACCAAAAACAAAAACCCAGGCGCTGATCAGGATGTCCAGGGAATCCATCAAGAGCCAACCGCCTTTTTCAATGCCCTGCGCATGACTTCCACCGGGGCCTTGCGCCCCATCCACAATTCAAACGCGTGCACTCCCTGAAACAAAAGCATCTCCAGTCCATTGTAGGCCTTGCATCCCCGGCGCCTGGCCGCGCGCACCAGCTTTGTCTCGGACGGATTATAGACCAAGTCAAACACCACGGCCTTTTTGGAAAACCAGGCCGGATCCACCGGCATTGGGTCCGACGGCTGCATTCCCAGCGGCGACGCGTTCACAACAACGTCGGCCTCCTGCAGGGCCGCGGCCGATGATTCATTGCGCACCGGCACGGAAACACTCTCGCAATCTGGAAATTTTTTATGAATGTGCGCGGCAAGTTCCTGCGCCCTGTTTTCCTGACAGTCCGCGATGCAAACGGCACACGCCCCCTCCAACGCCGATTGCACGGCCACGGCACGTCCCGCGCCGCCGGCCCCGATCACAAACACCCGTTTCCCCTTGAGGTGCACCCCTGCCTCTTCACTCAGGGCATTGACAAACCCCCTCCCATCGGTGTTGTGCCCGACGAGTCTCCTGCCTTCCACTTTGATCGTGTTCACGGCTCCGATCAGCCGGGCCTCGCCGGAAATCCCATCCAACAGTGGAATGACATCGCGTTTGTATGGAATGGTCACGTTGACGCCAAAAAAATTCAACGCCCGAAGGGATCCAACAGCTTCTTCCAGTTCGTCGGTGCGGATTTCAAACGGGAGATAGATGCAGTTGAGTTTGAGCGCCGCGAAGGCCTCATTATGCATCGCGGGGGAACAACTGTGCTTTAGGGGATTGCCAAAAATTCCCAACAACCGTGTCTTGACATCCAGGCCGACGCTCATCCCCCACCTATCTCGCAATATTCTTCTTGCGGAATATCGCTTTGTTGATGCCGTTTAGATACGCCTTGGCGGAGGCCTCGATAATATCCGTAGAGGCCCCTTTGCCGTAATACACCACAGAGTCCACCTCGATCTTCACCGAAACTTCCCCCATCGCGTCCTTGCCGCTGGTAAGGGCCCGCAGGGCATAATCCAGCAATTTTCCCTTCACGCCCGTGATACGATCGATGGTCTTATAGGCCGCATCGACCGGACCATCTCCCGTGGAGGCATCCTGGGACAATTCCTGGCCCTTTTTCAACACCACCGTGGCGGTGGGAAGAGTGCGGTTTCCGCTGGTCACGTGAATATAGTCCAAAACATACGTCGGCGGAATTTCCGAAATTTCATCCTCCACAATGGCCGCCAAATCCTCGTCGTAGATGGTCTTTTTCTTGTCCGCCAGCTCCTTGAAACGGACAAAGGCCTTGTCGATCTGCGGATCCTTCAAGCAAAATCCCATGTGCTCCAGCCGCGATTTGAACGCGTGGCGGCCGGACAACTTTCCCAAGACCAGCTTGCTCTCCGTCAATCCCACCGTCTCCGGGTCCATGATTTCGTAGGTGGTCCGTTCCTTCAACACGCCGTCCTGGTGGATCCCCGACTCGTGCGCAAAGGCATTCTCCCCCACCACGGCCTTGTTGGGCTGAACAACGATCCCGGTCAAATGGCTGACGAGCTTGCTCGTCTTGATGATCTGTTTGGTGTTGATCTGGGTATAGACATCTTTGAAAAGGTCCCGCCGCGTGTTCAAGATCATGACGATCTCTTCCATCGACGCATTTCCCGCCCGCTCGCCCAAGCCATTGACGGTGCACTCGATCTGACGGGCCCCCGCTTCCACCGCGGCAATCGAATTGGCCACGGCAAGTCCCAAATCGTTGTGGCAGTGTACGCTGATCACCGCCTTGTCGATGCTGGGGACATTCTCCCGCAAATAGTGAATCAATTTTCGAAATTCCGACGGGGTCGTGTATCCCACCGTGTCCGGGATATTCACGGTTAGAGCCCCCGCGCGGATCACCGCCTCCACCACCCGGCTGAGGAAATCCGGCTCCGTTCGGGCGGCGTCCTCCGGTGAAAACTCAATATCTTCCACCAATTGGTGCGCATAGGAAACCGCCTCTGCCGCCTGACGGAGAATCTCCTCCTGGGCCTTCCTTAATTTGTGCTGACGGTGAATAGGGGACGTCGCCAAAACCACATGGATACGCGGCCGCTTGGCCTGTCGCACAGCTT
>CAZGMX010000185.1:0-6031 GCA_964526865.1 uncultured Actinomycetota bacterium
ATTCGGGCACGTGCAATTCGGCGAAACGCCGCAAGGGCTCTGACAGGACAAACCTGCCGTTCTCCATATGAAACAGTTCAGATCTTCTTATGTCGTCCCAATTGTGCGAGATGATATGAACCTTGAGGTTCCTGATATGTCCCGCGTCAATCTCCCTGGACAACAATGTCAAGAAATTGTCCAGATAGGTTGAGACACCGGTCATTCTCAAATACGCGCGCGCGTATATCACGATCGTCCTGTTTGAAAACTCTCTTTCCAATCGCAGGAGTTCTTCGTCCGAAGGTTCTTCTACGGCGGTTCGCACACCGCTGGAAAGAGAAGCGGCCGCCTCCATTGAATCCGGCAGAGGAACGACTCGATTTCCATCAACCAGATAGGAGAATTGCCTCATCCCCCACAGGAGAGACGGTGCGCCCGGTTCCTGACCACTGATGAGTTTTAGCGCAACAACCTGCGGATCGTCCGGATCAAATCGGTTGGTGGAGAGGGCGCCTCTTCGCGTCAGCATGGCGTGATCCCCGCCGCCGGGCTCGCCGGCATCTCCGGACGTTATGATGATCCCGTCTTTTTCATCAATTCCTAAAATCTCGTGTAAGAATATCGGCCCCGTGCTCTTGTCCGCGCCGTAGAAAATGATGTCTATCGCATACCCTGTACAGGTTATTACCAATTTGATCCTATTCCACAGCCCCTGTTCCTTTAACAATCCCGGCAGCATCCTCACTAATTCAGGGAGATTCTTAAGCCGTTGTTCCCGCCGGTCAATGATGCAGACCGACCTTTTCTTAAACTCCACTTCTTGCATATCGGGAATACCCGGTTTCCCTTTTAAGCTGCCCACGAACCTCTTGATGCTGTCCTCTAACTCCGGCTGGAACATGAGATTCAGTTTGTCTGACATTTCCCTGTCATAATTGCGCCAGCCTTCTTCCCCTTCCTTAAAACCATTGGTGATGACCAACCCGTATTCCGCTCCCAAATATAGCCCGGACAATATCTGATTGCGCCTGCCCGGAACGCGCCTGTCTATTTCTGCGCGAATACAATCCAGGTTGTCCGTTAGATCAAGTCTCTTTAATTCGCCGCTGGCTAGCTTTTTATCTTCCTCGGACCACTTGAGCGTCCTTCCCGTGAGCAGCATAACCGGTATGCCCAGGAGCCTCTGTTTGATGATCATCTCCACCGCTGCATCCACGATCATCCCGTTTTCATCGGTGATATTTCCATCCACGTCATAGATCACCGCCTTGACCGGTTCTTTGGTAAGCGCCGTAAATCGTTCGCGCATCCGGCTCGTCAGCGCCGCGTCCTGCCGGTCGCGCGCGTAATATTCATAGGCACCAATCACAATCCCCATTGCAGCAAAGAAAGAAATGCCGGCAACCCCCAGGGCTGTTTCCATGGGATTTCCCGTGATCAATCCGCTGACGACATAGAGGTGGAAGGGATGAGAAAATATCCCGGACATAAGGAAAGTCAAACCGGCGGCAGCAAACGGAGCCTTATTGCCGCCCAGCAGACGATACAGGGGACGGGTGGTCACCAGCGTACTATGTCTGCCCATCCCCTTCCACAATTGTTCCAACGCGGCGGGAATACGGCCGCTGCAGAACAATTGCAATGCCTTAGCCTTCGCCAACGGCTCAATGGTGTAAGCATCCTTGCGCACAGAAACCCCCATGGCTTCCCATGCCAAGACATACTCTGGGAACACACACGGAAGAAACACAATATTCGCCAAGAGCATTGTCACGATGGGAATCACTATGGAGGAAGTAAAAAAGGGAAACGCAAGATACGGCATTAAGGCTGCCGGCGCAACCAGCGTCATCACCGCAAGATTTCCTGCGATCACCAATTTTATTTTCTGGATCATACTCAGCCCGTCAAACAAGGACAAATTGAGATAGGGATTTTGCGAATTTTCGACGGATGTTTCGTTGTCCTCCTGGGCGCGTTCTCCGGCAGTTTCCGACGGCGTTTGAATCGGTGAGGCCGGGGCCAGGGTTTGTGTTGAACCGGTTGTATACGAAGATCTCGGCGCGAGGGCATAGGCTTGCGGCACGATGATGTTCTGGCACAAAAGCGCCATTGCCACCGCAAGGGCGATGATTGTAAAAATAGGGCGCTGCCCCCTATTTTTATAGCGCACGGGACACCTCCTCTGATCCGCGGATTTCTGCGGACTGCCGTGCCGCCCCCCGTCCCGGGCCGGCGCCAAGAGAACGCACCGGGCGGACCTTCAGGTGATAAAAAGAACATTTCTCGTCCGGGGCCGGGAGGTCAAACAGGCGATTCACAAATAGCTTCACCGCCTCCTCTGCATTGTCATACCCCAGGGCGGCCAGGGAGGGGCGGGAATACTCCAGCATCAGGCCGGCCAGCTTTTCTTCTTCTACCCACTGTCCACGTATTAGATCGCCGCTTTGGGATATCAGGCGCATGACCTTGAATGGGATGTCCGCCTCAGCGGAATATTTCAGCATATCGCTCAAAGTCTTTGCGTGTCTCATTGTCCGGCCGAGCATCCGGCTCACGTACCGCCCTTCTTCCTCAACCGACACCGCGACATCCGTCCTGTCTTTCAGGGCCTCCTGGAGCAGGGCAAAATTCACCTCCGCCGTCGGCTGGCGGCCGGCCGTGCGCCACAACATGCCTTCCGGCCTCTTCTTTCCCAAACGGATGGCCTTGTTCGTCATAAAACCATAGTCTGAGGCCCGAAGCATCCCGCCGCGCTCTAAATCCAACAGAGTCACCGAGCGCTTGAGATTTTCCACGGCCCCCAGGTTCATGACAAACAACCCTTGTTTCTCGCCTTTCGTCCATTCCTTCATGAAGCTTCCATAGGGGTGTTTGGCCAAATCCACAGGGCTGTCTTCCAGGGCTTCTTCCCAGCCGATCTCGTCAAGGAAGGAGACATCCAACCGGCTGAGGGCTTCCAGCCCCTTGTCCCAGTAATCACGGACAAACTCCTGTGCGCCGATCAAACGGCCGTCCTTCGTCTTGAATGTCTGGTTTGGCGCCACCCACAGCCTGCCGCGCACGCGATAGAAGGTGTCGTCGTTGACCTTGATCACTTTTTCCACATTGCCCAAATCGTCGTACAATTCGTTGAACCGGATCAACAGGGCCGAATGATCTTTGAATGGAAGGCTCTTGTCCGCGTCAAACTGAACAAACGAGAGGAGGGCGCCGTGCTTCATGAGATCCGGATTTGCGCGGGCGGATTCCAGTGCCGCGCCAGAAGAATCCCCCAGGACCACCCGCAGTCTTGGATAAAATTTATTTTCCTTATCCAGCGCCTTAAAATGATCCAAAAAGTCCGCGCTAAATTTGCCGTTGCCGACGCCCCAGTGATGCACCCCTATGGTCTGCAGCAGGCTTGAAACTGCCGCCCGGTTCAGCAACAATTCATAAAATTCACGGGCGTCGGCCTGCGCCGCCACATCGTCCAAATAGGTGGTCGTCTTGAAATCCTGATAGATATTTTTTCCTTCCAGGCCGTAGTAAATATGATTCAACCGGCTGATGATCTCCCCCGGCTGTCTGAACCCTTTGCCATCCAAATAAATCAGATGCTTAAAATCGGTTTCTGTCCGCGCCACGGCCTCCGAAACCCTGGACATGGGCGGCCAGGGGCCATATTGGAACTGCAGAGTCCCATCAGCGCCGGCCGTGACAACAAGATCCGCATTGGCCTTGGACGGCACAACATTCCGCCGGAAATCCGGCAGAAGACCCCTTTGCCAGTAGCGGCGAAACACCTTCCGGGAAATTCCCAGCGGCACCTTCCCTTCTTCCTGCCGCCATTTCCAGAGATAGCGGGATTTTGCGGGCACGTCCATATAGACCGGCAAATGCACAAAGGCCGCCATCGCGCCCAAATCCCGTTGGGTACTGATCGCCCACGGACCGGAGAGAATGACCGTATCGTATTTTTCCAGCGGAATTGTGACAGTCTCCATCGGGGGATTCCAATCTTCCTCCCCCACACCGCTCGTGCGCGCATACCGCGACACCTCCACATTTTTTTCTCCCGCTCCCACGGCCGTCAGCACCTTCAGCAGTTCATTCACAAGAACATGCTCCGGACCCCAAACTTTGCCGCCTTCTGAAAGCCCCTGACGGTATGCAGGATGGGACAGATAATCCTCCATGTTCAATACCAGCACCCTTCTTCCCCTATTCTCCAATTCATTTTTCAATGTTTCGCCAAAGGCGTCCTGGACAACGCCGCCCTCGCCGCCCAGACCGATCACAAAGGGCATCTGAACTTTGTGTTCCCGCGCCCGCTTCAACACCTCATCGTAGAACTCCCCTTCGGATATTGTCTCTTCCAGATAATCCGGACTCGCTGGGACCGTTCTCCTGACAGCATCCTGGCATTGACCGGCGGCTTCCTTCTCATGGATGCCGGACGAAGCAATAATCTTTTCGATATCCCCGCGGACTTGCTCTATTTGTTCGCCGGAAATTTCATATCGCGTCAGCAGAGGAATGCCTGCAATTTTTCCGGCAACGTCCGGCGGGGCCCGTCGCGCGATCGCGCTGAGCCTGTACATGTATTGTCCGTCGGATCTGACCCGCTCGACAAGACCCAATTTCCCTAAGATCGCCAACTCTTTGCGGATGGTGGACAGGGAAAAATTCCGTAGTATCCTAAGCTCTTCAACCGTATAAACCGCGCCTCTCAATGTGCCGCCCTTGCTTCCATGCCACCACTCCAGCAGCCGCGCCGGCGAGCCCTTGCCGCGATGTGCGGCATCTTGGGCCGTTAGGAAGCCCCTGGTCACCTGCAATATCTTCGCCATCCTGTCCACCAAATCCAACGTGGGATAGGCGTCCTGCGCCAGATACGATCCTAACTGGGCCGGAGGAATATCCAACTGCGCGGCCAGTTCGCCGGAGTCCATTGCCAGAAACGCAAGTGCCAGTTTCAGCCGCTGATTGGAAAGACCCCGTTTTAACGCATTGTCTTTTCCTATCCCCACAAGATAGCCATGGGGCACATGAAGTCCCGCCTCTATCTTTCCAATTGTTTTTTCATCCGGTTTATCCCGGCCGCTCAAAAAGGCATTCAATTGGGTCAACGGGATATGTGTCTTGGCGCTCAATTTCAGTAGAGGCATATGCCTAAACTCAAGAGCCCTTTTGAATCGCTCTGTGTCCAGCGGCAGGGGCGGTATGGAAGAATCTTCTTCAAATCCCATCAAGTATCCGTACGATACACCCAAGGCATTGGCCAACCGTTTGATCTCTGAGAGCCTTGTCTCAAACCCTGTTTCCAGGCGATAGATGGTCCAAGATATTCTGTTCAATTTTCTGGCAATATCTTCTCTGCTCAGTCCCTGGTGAATTCTCGCTGCCATCAGCCGCGACGGCACAAACTTTGGTATGACACCGTCTTTGCCTTCCACGCCCATCATCCATGCTTCCGAAACGTTCAATATTTCCAGCAAGACCTTTATTTTTTCAGGGCTCGGCGTGCATTCACCAAATTCCCATCCCGGGTCAAACGCACCATCGCCGCGTTCTCTCATGATCCGATCCACGTCACGCTGTGTCAGTCCCGCGCGCAACCGCGCGATCTTCAGCCGGGCCGGCTTAAACAGGGGAATCTTTAAGTCCAGATTCTCCAGGCCCATGAGATATTCGTACGTCACTTTCAATTTTTCCGCGGCAGCCCTGATATCTTTTTCTCTGGGAATGACTTTTCCACTCTCCCATCGCCCCAGCGTGAGACGATGAATGCCGATAAGTTCGGCGGCCTGTTTGATCGTCAATTGCATCTTCTGCCGCGCAAGAACAAGTCTGTCCGGCTTAAATCGCGGTATCTGGGGTACGGTGTCGTCCAATCCCATCAGATACTCATAGGGCACCTTGAGGAATTGCGCGATTTTTCGCAACCTAGGATTGAAGTGTATTTTTTTAATATATCTACCTGCCCTCCAATTCTTAATAGTATCTTCACCCACACCCACAGCACGGGCAACCTGCGCATTGGTAACATTATTTTGTTCAATGGCCC
>CAZGMX010000186.1:0-1614 GCA_964526865.1 uncultured Actinomycetota bacterium
TGGTTCCAAAACTGATGGCCGAACTGCGGCAGGAAGCGGAAAAGGCCGTGCCGCCCGAAAACACGGCCGTGGCGGATCAAGCGGGATAGCGGGAATACGAAATAAGACAAGGCACAACGATGGCGGATAAAAGACCGGGGCTTCAAAAAAAGGTTTCATCGATTTTTCAGGGAATCCCTGAGATCGAAAAGGAGAGTGTGCCCCAAGGCCCAGCCGCGATCCCTGCGCCGCCTCCGCTGCCGGCGGTTCCGCAGGCCGTATCCAATGTAGAGCTGCCGGCACCTGCCCCTACCGAGGAACCACATGTCTCCACAGAACCGGTTTCAGCCGAGGCATCGGATCAGCCCGTGCCGGTACCCGTTGTTGTGTCTGCCGAGCCGCAGAGTGTGCCCGTCGAGCAGCAGCCCGCACCGGCTCCCAGTGTACCGTCCCCTGGTCCGCAGAGCGAACCCGTTTCTCAACCGCCCCCCGATGTCATCGGAGATTTTTTAAGAGAAGTGCGCGCGATGGGTAATTCTCTGCGACATCAAGGCCGATACAAGCGCGTGGGGGTGAAGGATATTGTACCGTCCTCCTTCATCGGCCTGGATTTGGGAGAGAGCCAGTACAAGCTGGTGCGTCTGAGTAGAAAAAAAGACGTGGAAGTGGTCATGTTCTACGAATGGACGGATTTTATCGAGGTCCCCGTCGCGCCGGAAATCAAGCAGGAGGTCCTCAAGGACATGGCGTTGGAAGCGGGCGGAAAAACGGCGCGGACGGCCGTGAACGTACAGGGAGAGGGCGTCGCCTATCACAGCTTCAAACTGCCGGAGCTTCCCGACTCGGAGGTTTCCAAGGCGGTTTTTTGGGAGATGAAGAAGAAAGGGATGGCGGAGGGTGACGATGTCCTGATTGATTTTAGCGCGCTCGAAAAGAATGAAACCGAACGAAAACTTCCCATCTTGGCGATGTCTGTCAAAGAATCGGCTGTCTCCAGCCGGATCCACCGGGTGGAGGAGGCGGGGTTCAAAGTCGAACAGGTGTGTACCACCGTGCAGGCCCTGGAGAGTCTGGTTTTGGAAGGAAAATTGTTTGGACCCCGCCAGGACGGGGCGGTTTTGGAGATCGGCTACGGCATGAGCACCCTGTGCTTTTTTCATGGGACGCAGTTGCGGTATGTCCGCGTCATGGAATTTGGCTCAAAGAGCTTTATGTCGGCCATTACGGGGACCCTGCGGGCGGACGGCCAGGCCGTGACGATCGACAGCTCTGACGCCCAGGTGATCCAAAGAATGCTGGGGATCCCTTCAGACGAAACCCTCAAGACCCATCCCGCCAGATCGCTGTTGACCCAGATTGCCGCACGGGTGCGGCCGGTGCTGGAGGAGATCATTTCAGAGATCCGCCGTTCTTTGGAATTTTTTGTGACTTCTTCTGGACTGGGGCCTGTGGAGATATTGTATGTCTGCGGGGGCGTCGCCGAAATGAAGAATCTGGACCAGTTTCTTGCCAGGGAACTGGGGCTTGAGGTGAAGGTTCTTCGCCCTTTTGATGTGCTGGAGCTGGACGCTTCTGCGTTTGCCAAGTCTTTTGGGACGGCGTCACAACCGGCCTTTGCCACGGCTTTGGGGCTGG
>CAZGMX010000186.1:1716-6014 GCA_964526865.1 uncultured Actinomycetota bacterium
TTGCTGCCAAGATGGTTTCGCTTGTGTCGTTGGGACCGGGTACTCACCCGCGGGGCAAAGATTTCGGTGGTCACGGCGCTGACGGGCATGCTGGCCCTGGGCGGTGTCTTGCATCTCGGCAATACGATGCTTGAAAAACGTTTGGCGTATGTCCGCCAGGAGCGCACCAAGATTACATCGGCCGTGAACAAGGCGGAAAAGATCATCGAATTGAAAAAGAAAATCAGGGAAAAGGAGGAACTGGTTGCGGGCAATGCCCTGCGCCAGCCTGCCTGGGAGGGAATTCTCAAAGAGATCGGAACGGCCATTCCCTCCAACGCGATTTTAACGGAGTTGTTGCTGGTCCCCATGAGTGTCCCTCTGACCATCAAGCTTTCGGGCGTCATCTACGCGGGCAACCGGTCGGTGGACTCCGAACTGAGTTCCTTCATGAGCGTGATGACGGTGTCGCCATTTTTTCTGCAGTTTGATTTGGTTTCCCGGAAAAATCAGGTGGACGAGGCCCGGCCGTCGTCCACATTTGATTTCCTTGGTGTTTTGGAATATTGAGAGGAGAGCGTGCGGTGACTGAACCCGTAAGAATTGTGCTGAAAATTTTGACAGCCCTCTTGGTCGTTGCGGTGGCGGGCTCCATTGTTGTCTTGATTCCCGCCTACAAGGTGTGGAAGGTCCGGGAAGAGTTGCGCGGCCAATCCATGCAGTTTTTGGAGGAGACGTCATTGACGGGGTCCTTTCGTGACATGGATGCCGACATGAAAAAATATGAACAGCTGGCGAACAATCTGGATGAGCGCTTCCCCTCCGGCGACGCCATCACATTTGTCATGCAGCAGTTGGGGGACGAGGCAAAAAAACGCCAGGTGGAGATATTGTCGATCCAGCCCGTCCCGGATGAGCTCCGAGCCGATCAAAAGATTGAGGCCTCGGCCAGCGGCTATGAAAAGAAGATGATCACACTGGACATGGAATGCGGATACCGGGCGTTGGGGGAGTTTTTGGACGCGCTGGGGTCCATGCCGACATTTTTTAGAGTGATGGGAATGCGGGTGAAAGCCAAGACGGCGGACGCGGCGACGTTGTCCGTGATGCTGCGGCTGGGATTTTATATAAAGAAGACGGTTTCCTGCTCATGACAAGAGAACAAAAACAAATCGTGGTGATCGTGGCCGGTCTTGCACTGATGGCGGTGCTTTTCACGCATCAATGGATTGCCATGAAAAAGAAAAAGGCAAAGGGACGGACACAGGCGGGGACTACCGTGCAATCCTCCCCGGGCGCCGTGGTCCCTGTTCCGGGAGTTGTGTCCAGCCCAGCAGATTCGAATTCGCGCGCCGCCGCGGTAAAGTTTGACCTGCCGCCGCTTTCGGCCGAGAGCGCGCGGGAGCAGAAAATGTTCAACCAAAAACCGTGGGGAAGGAATCCCTTCGCGCTTCCGGCCAGCGGAGATTCCATCCAAAAAGGAGAGAATCAACCCCAGCCGTTGTCCATGCTGGTCATCAGCGCGGTTGTTATGCGCGACGGAACGGGAATGGCCGTGGTCAACGACGAAATCGTTCGACCGGGAGATGTGTTGCAGGGATACAAGGTGGTGACGATCACCACAAAAGGCATCGTGCTGGATAAAGATGGCGAAACAGTGGAGATACCCTATGGCAAGTAAAAATCCAATTCATTCCGCGAGTTCGTCCAAGAGGAACCCGTCGCCGCCCTTTGCCGACAAGGTGGCAATGGAGGCGCTGGCAAGAATGAACATGCGCGGCGTGATCAAGTCCGGCCTGCCGTTGTCCAACAACGTTTCCCAGCATCTGCGCCTGCGCGCGCTGCTCGGATCCTCTTTCAACGCGCTGTCCGGATCCCTGCCGCCCGAGCCGGTGGAGAAAAATGTGCGAAAGAAGGGACTGGTCCGTGTGGCGCGCAACCTGGCGGGACTTCTCCTTTGGTCTGCCTGCGCTTCGGGTGTTGTTCCGGCCGTGGCCCAGGATGTGATGCCAAAAGACACCAGCGTCCAGCGGATTACCTCCGCGACGGCGTTGATGGATTTTCTTCAAACCCAGGCCATCACCATCGACCTGAAAAACGCCAGCCTCGACAACGTCTTGCGGCTCGTCGCGGCCCAGTACGACTTGAACATCGTTGCGGGAGAAGGCGTGGAGGGAAAGGTGACAGTCAGCTTTAAAAATGCGTCTCTGAGCAGTGCGCTGGACAATATTCTCTCCGCCAATGGGTATGGATATATTGTAGATGGGAACATCATCCGGATCGCGAAGAAAGATTCGATCATGGAGGAGAACAAACAAAAATTGGCCAATGCGGCGCTGGAGGGCGTGGTGACGGAGGTGTTTTTCCTAAAGTACCAGGATGCCAACGACATAAAGAAAGTCCTGGACCCTCTTCTCTCTCCCAAGGGAAAAATCTCCGTCGTTCTGCGCAAGGGATTCAAGGGGTTTCAATTCGGCCAGATAGCCGCTCTGGGTGGCCAGGGGACATCCGGAGGGGGAACGACGGGGACGACGACGGGAGTTTCCACTGGTACAAGCGGAAGCGCATCGGGCAGCAGCGGTGTGGGTTCCTCTCCAAACGCCGGGTCGGGTCTTGTCAAGTCCGGTGAGGGGGGCGAAAAATCCACCATTTTGGTTGTGCAGGATATTCCTTCTTCCGTGGCCCTCATCAAGTCCATCATCAAAGAGATCGATGTCAAACCCCGGCAGGTTCTTATTCAGTCCCGGATGTATGAAGTCAATGCGGATGATCTGCGGGATATTGGTATTGATTTTGCCACGGGCTCTGCCGGTCTTGTCTCAACCGCAACCCCGCCCATCACGCCGGATCCCATCGAAAAACAGGACATGGGAATCAATACCGGCGTTGTGCGCACGCTTGCCCAGGCGGGAGGGATTGCCCGATTCATGGATGCGTCGGGCGACAACCAGTTTGGCCGCAACGGCCAATCCGGGCTGCAATTGAGGCTTCAAAAATTGACGGGATCCCAGTTTGACGCGCTCATTCAGGCGATTGAAAGCAACACAGATTTCAACCAGTTGTCCAGCCCGCGCATCATCGTATTGGAGAACCAGGAGGCGGCGATTCTGGTGGGAGAGGAATATCCCATCTTTCAGGTGCAAGCGGCCAACATCGCCCAGGCCAGCGCCGTGGAATCCCTATCCTATTTTCAACCGGTCGGAATCAGCCTCCAGGTGATTCCCCAGGTTGTGGGGACGAATCAAATCAACATGGTGATCCATCCTTCGGTGAGCGCCATTGCCGGCCTCGTGACGGGATCCACGGGCCTTCAGGCGCCGCGCATCACGATCCGTGAGGCCGACACGCAGGTGATCATCGACAACAAGGAGACGCTGGTGATCGGGGGATTGATGCAGGACAAAACAAAAGATACCGTGGTGGGAATCCCTTTCGTGATGGACATGCCCATTTTGGGAAACCTGTTCAAACGAAAGAAGACCGCGGTCACCAAGGTGGAACTGGTCATCTTTATCACGCCGTCCATTGTGATAGACAATGAGTTCACGGACGGAGAAAAGGTCTTTTATCAGGACGTGAAGGACAAGGAAGTGATTCAAAGCAGAAATCCGTGGGACGTGATCGGGCGCAAACTCAAAGAGCAGTTTGGCAATTGAGGTAAGGGACACACGACGATACCCGTTTTTGTGAAGATCTCTGGCATGACAGATAAAATTGCTCACGTACGGTCTGACAGAAAAATCGGATATCGTCGTGTGTCCCTTGTATCCCAGGGCGCCTTTAGTGCGATCGAGCTGGTGATCGTGATCCTCATTGTGGGGGTGCTGGCCGCGGTTGTTGCCGTGTCTTTTACCACTCAAACAAACATGCAGTTGGATGGTGTCAGTGATAAACTGGCGGCGGATGTCCGGTATTGCCAGCAGTTGGCGATGTGCAAAAACGGCACGTATTCCATTGTTTTTGAACCCGCCAGCGACCGGTACACCCTGTATTATTTCAACGGGACATCTGATGTCGATATCAACGATCCCCTGACGCACACCTCGCCCATGCGGGTGGATTACACGGCGACCGGATCGTATTCGGGGATAAATCTGGTCAGCGCCAGTTTCAATGGGGGACAGGAACTACGGTTTACGGCGCGGGGGATACCGCAGGACGCAACCGGCGCAGTTTTGTCCAGTGCGGGTTCGGTGGTGGTCAGCAATTCCGCCGGCAGTCAGACCGTCTCCGTGGCCCCGGACACGGGAAATGTGACGAAAAGTTAGATCGTTCCGTTAAAAGATGACACACTTTTGCGGAGAAGTTTTGGTTGCGGC
>CAZGMX010000187.1:0-4037 GCA_964526865.1 uncultured Actinomycetota bacterium
CCTTAACGTCTCCGTCCGGAGCGTCCCCCGCCCTGCCTCATAATGCCCCAGCGTCATCGCGGAGACCCCCGCAAGCTTGGCCAGCGCTTCCTGACTCAACCCTTTTTCCTGACGCGCCTCCCGTAGTCTCTGGGACGAATATCCCCAAGCCTTGTCGGCCAACACAATGCCCATCTTGTATTGGCGGTTCAGCCGCACCACAGAGGCCGCAACAGCGGCACGCTGGATCAGCTTGGGCTTGAACACGTCATGCTCCTTTTCCCGGATGGATCGCACCAATTCTTGAAGGCTTGGGGCACGTCTATTTTCTGTCCGATACCGGTAAAACGCCGCTTCCACCAGCAGGTCCAGATATTTCGGCCCCAAGGACGGTTCTTCCAACGCCGCCTCTTCCTCTCCCATCAAATAATCACGAGAGACATCTAATATGGCGCCGATTGTTTCGATCAGGGCCCTGTCTTTCATCTTGGGTCTCATCGCCCCCGATTCCAGGCGCGAAATCACTTCCACATCCACCCCCACAGCCTGTGCCAACTGTGACTGAAACATCTCTTTGGCCATCCGGGCGTGCCACAGACGCGTGCCGCGGAATGCGGGCGGTTGGACTGCGTCCCTGTCGCTGCCCATCAGATAGAGCAGATGCGCCTCCAGGGGCTTGGCAATCTTTCGCAGTGTCTGAATTGTCAAATCATCAGCTCCCGATTCATACCGTTTCATGTCTTCTTCTGTGACACCGGCCAGTCTCGCCAGTTGCTCAGTTCGCACACCTCTTTCCAGACGCATCTGACGGATTCGCCCAGGAGAATATCCCCATGCAAGATCTGACAAAATAACACCCGCGCGATGGTCATGATTAAGACGAGCAACAGATTTGGCCACGACCGCCATATCCACTGCCCCTTTCTGCTCCCAGCCCACCGCATCTTTTATGGCACCCACAAGTTCCGCGGCAGAAGGTACACTGCCGTAGTTTTGATCCAGATATTTTGAGTAGGTCTCCTGCACCAGAATATCCGGCCTTTCCTCCGGGGTGACATTCCGGCCAAAGATTTCGTTTTCCACACGCAGTTTTTTTATGGCGGAGGCATTCTCGAGATAAGATCTGAGCACTTCTTTTTCCGGCATCAGGCAATAAACCAGCCGGTATGCGGGCCAATCACGGCTGTCCAGAGAGGCCAGGAATATCGCTTGCGCCATCGGAGGATTGATTTGGCACAGGGCCGCAAACGTGCGTGCGCCGTGGACAGGCCATTGGGGATCGGCTGGAATAAATATCTTATTCATGAATTTTTCTGACAATGAATGGCGCACAATCTTCTCGCAAAGTTTCTCCACGATGTCCTGGGCATTTTCCCGGTAGACGCTCTCATCCACAACTTTCACGCGACGAAATACACCGGCGGGCCTTGTTGAATCCAAATCCCGGATGGCTTCTCTCAAGTCACTTTCCAATTCATGAAATCGCACGGGAACCACCTGTTTTTCTGGTGAAAAACTCAGGGCCAGTCCCTCCATATTGTGAAATATTTCCCATGTCTTTCGGGCTGACTTGTGATCCCAAACGGGTGTGCTGATCCTGTGTGTGCCGGCATCCCCCGCGTGTGGAATAAAGCAGCAGACCTGCACAAGCGAGCAGTCAAACCGGCGCTGGAACAGATAGACTGCCCCGGTTTTCTGTCCGTATAGAAGTACCAAATCCTTTTGATTGGTCAGTTGGACCATTTTTTTGCCCAACTGTGTCAGCGCATCTTGTACCTGGGAGGTCTGCGTGGCCGGCATTCCATGCAGACGACTCAGCAACTCCGGTATTTCCGGCGCCCCGCGCAAGACATCCAGCCAATTTTGTGCGCCCATCGTTTCCGGCCGCCTGCCCGCGGCACTTTCTGGTCCCTTGTCCCCGGAAACCACCCGCGGCAAGAGTCCTCTGAGCGGCATGTCTGCCATGCATTTGCTTTGGACAAGCACGTAATAATGAGAGTTTTTCCGGAAATCATCTTCCTTCAAAGAAAGCAATCTCTGTAGGCGGGGAGTCTGTTCGGCCAGATTGTGAAAGAAATCGTATTCGGAAACACACCCTGCCTTTTTCAACCCCATCTTTCTTCCCACCTCTGCCAACAGTTCGAAATCGACATCGGACGTGATGTCTGTTTCCCCTGGGGACTGCAGGACATAATCCGCCGCACCATCCCCGATACACAACGCCGGACCCTTGTCTGTGTTTGTGTATAACCGTATTGGCCCATCAATCCAATAGTCTCTCTCCAACTGCTCGTTCGAGCCGTAGTCGATGGTGAGAACGTAACCCTGGGTCATGCGATCCGCGATCGCTTCTTGCCAGTGCAACAGGTTGGAGTTCACGGCCAGGCCTTTGTACTTCAGAATCGTATCGACATACTCATCCCCTCGCACTTTTCGCAGAAGGCGGACATATTCTTCAATCCGCGGATCCGACAGCGGACCAAATTCTTTCTTGAAACCTTCTTTTGAGTCCGTCACGTACATCTCCACCAGTCTGCCGCCCTCATCCTTCTTGACGAGATGCACGGGGAAAGCGTCGGGCAGTTCGTTGGACAGGAAGACACCCTGAAATCCTTTTTTTACCGGCAGATCGATGGCGGAACCAGGAATCCACTGGACAGGATAGCCTTTGTTCGACAATGTTTCTTTCTGTCTTTCAATCAAGGCCGGACTGATTTCCACAATGCGATAGGTCAAGGCCTTGAAAAGACCGGGATGTTCGGCGCGAAGATAGGCCAGGATTTGATCCGCCATCCCTCCGTATCCCGCCCCCATCTCCACGACGGTAAAATCCGCCGGCCGGCCCATGTTCTCCCACATTTGGACCAATTGCTCGGCAAGGCACGGCCCGAATATTTCCTTCTTCTTTTGCGCATGCGTGGAGAAATCATATGTTTCACTGGTTATCTCGCTGGGCTTAATTTTTACTTTGCCCCCGGAATAATATCCACCTTCGGAGTACAGGCAGATATCCATACACGCTTCAAACGTGATTTTGCCGCCCTTGGCCTGAATTGCCTTTTTGAGGGCCTGTGCAACTTGGGACACCGGCGGCTGTCCCTGTTCAAGAGCCGGCGGCAGTCCCCCGCCCTGAGCGGCATACTTTCCGCCGGGCTGGCGGACGGCCAGATTAGTTCCGGTTTTATATTTTTGCAGGACAAAAACCGTTTGGCGGTCCGGCGCAATGGCAAGAATGGCATGTCGTCTAAACTCGATCCGGAAGGGAGAAAATTCCAACTTCCCTTTTCGCAGAGCCAAGCGCAATTTTGTGTAGGAGGTATTTTCCAGGCTGGTGCCGAAATGCTTTTGGACCATTTCCCGTAAATATTCCAACGCGAGGGCCTTGTCCCATTGCTGGCCGCCTCCCTGTCCGCCTTTGGTGATGCTCTTCGGCGCCAAAGCAGAAGCCGCCGCAAGCCCAACAACCTTGGCCGGGTCCGCCGCAGAATAGAGGCTGGCCGGGGCTGTGGTCATGATCATAGACATAGCCACAACCAAAGAAATCACCCGTGTCACCATGAGGCGTCTTTTCATACCCCCCCACCCGACCCTCCCCCACAATGGGGGGAGGGAATGAGGAGTAGATCGATGCTCCGCGCTTCGCGCTTACGGTACTAGGTGCGGCCACCCGCCCCCGGCGGGCACCCGGCCTACCGTCGCAACTTCCGTTTCCTGGCTGGATTATATGGGATTTTAAAGCATTTGTCAAGGGGGGCGGGGCTTTTGTGTGGAAAATTATGAAAGAAAACGGACAATACAAGAGGAGATTCTATGACTACGAAGCAAATTCGACGGCACTAAGACTTTTTGCGTATGCCCTGAATCTGTTCGAAAAGCACCGGCAATTTATTTGGAACAACGTCCCAGACAATCTCTACATCCACCCAATATCATCGAGATAAACCAGATAGTCACGCGGCATTGATCAGCTCCCCCAGGATTCTGGCACGGAGACGGGGTTTAATCGTATCGGACAGCACCAGGTCAACGCGGCAATCGAACAATTCCTCAAGGAACTG
>CAZGMX010000187.1:4047-5954 GCA_964526865.1 uncultured Actinomycetota bacterium
CCCATGTACGCATCAAACGTTTTGTTCTCAAATTCCACGACAAAATCCAGATCGCTGTTGATTTTTTTGTTCACTGCGTGCAAAGGAACCGAACAATCCCAATTTCCGAACATCATACCCACGCAAGTCTGATCAATGGTCGCCAATCGTCTTTAGTATTTGCTCTTTAGTCATCATAACAGCCGCTCCCGAAACAAGTTTTGAGGGCGAGTATGCTCTAAAATACCAAACCAAGACCGCAAAAAAAAATGTCAAAGAATTATTGTTCTCATCCGATTGACACCAGGCAAAATCATCTTCCGGAATCGCGAACTACTTACGGTATTCCTGAAAGAAATCCAGGGTGATGATTTGCGTGGAAGGATCGGATTTTTGGACCTCCTGGCAGAAGATGTCCAAATCCATGATCGGGAACAGCTTCACACCGTCAGAGAATGGTTCGAAATAGTTATCGTAGTGCGTGGGAAAAACCATTTTGGGCCTGGTACATCGCATTAGCTTTTCGATGTAGCCGGGGGCCAGTGTCGTAACGTTGGCCATGACAATGTCGGATTGAAAATCGCGAAGATCCGATTCGTCGAAATCGGCGCTCGACGTGGTGAAAAAACTCAATCCATCCGTAGTGAAGTGATAACAAAAATTTTGCAGATTGCTGTATTCCCAAACGCGCAGGGGCGGTTTGAGATCTGCCGGCACATCCGAGTGAAACGGCTTAAAAACATAGATGTCACCGTGCACGGCCTTCGCCACTCTAACCGTGAATGGTCCCGCCGTTATGACCTCCCCACCCTTCACCTCCACAATCTGGCTCTCCGGAATCTTAAAAACGCGCAGGAGTTTCGCGGTTGTGGAGGAACCTATCACCTTGGCCCCGGTGCGCTTTGCGATGACCGGGACGTCCATGAAATGATCAAAATGGCTGTCCGTCACAAAGATGTAATCGGCTTTGGGGATTTTTTCCTCGATCGTCTTGGCGGCCGGTTCCAGAGGAACGGTAAAAAGCGCAATCAGGGGCACCCGGGTGAGATAGGGATCGATCAAGATCACACAGTCCCCCTTCTGAACCTTGAATCCCGTCGCCCCCAGCCACTGAAAGCTGACCTGGTCTTTGCCCAGCGGCTGTTGATAGACTGCCTTCCATCGTTTTTCCAAATGGGTTTGGGAAAAGAATGGTTTGGAAAGCCCCAGCGGATCGATCAAATCCCAAAACGGCATCCAGAGAAAGAGGGCCGCGCCAGCACTTAGGATTTTCAATATGATTCGGATTTGGCGGAATCGGCAAATTTCTATCGTCATAGAGCTACATGATAGCATGCTTTACATTGTTGCCCAATATTATGCTCAGCAATCCCGGAAGCAACTCGATAGCATAAGTCTTTACTTCTCGACTTCGTCCCCCGCCCGAGACGGGTGGCTTCGCTCGAAGAATATCCCTCGACAAAATTTACACTGAGCACAGTCGAGGGACCCGGGACATATTGTTCGAGCGAGCGCAGCGAGTCGAGAACAGGTTGTGATTCCCATTGCTCACACGTTCTGCCCCCTTACGGGGCGTGGTTTTTTTTGTCCTATTTTTAAACGCGCCTTGCGGGTAAAATATTATCCTTTTTACCAGTTACCAAGCGAGTTCATTAAAGGAGGGCTTCCATGTATCGCGAACAAATCAAGGTGTTGGACTGCACGATCCGGGACGGCGGACTCATCAACAACCATCAATTCGACCGCCGTTTTGTGAGGGATGTCTTCAAGGCCGTTTCGCAGGCGGGTGTCGACTACATGGAAATCGGGTATAAAAATTCCAAAAAGCTTTTCTCCACCAAAGACCATGGGGCCTGGAAATTTTGCGACGACGAGGAAATCTTGAAGGTAATCGACGGTGTAGAATCCAAGACCAAGATTTACGTCAT
>CAZGMX010000188.1:0-5878 GCA_964526865.1 uncultured Actinomycetota bacterium
TCAAGATTCCCAGCAAGTGGCGCAAGGGACTTGGCGACAAGGATTTTTCCGGCAAAGAAAATCTCCTGGCGATCGACACGAAAAACAACTTCGGCCTGGACCTGTTCAAAAAACATCAGGCATATGGGTTGCTCACCAAGGACAGCCTGGTGTGGATGGATGACAACCAGATACGCATTGCCCCCCTGGAGAAGGCGGGGGATTGGACGCTGAATCAGGCGCTCATCATGATGTTTCTGGACAAGATGGCGCCCTATGCCGTGTTTGTCTCTCCCACCGTGGTGTGCGCGATTTTTCTTTGGTATTTTACGGTGCTCAGCAACAAGCTCTTTTATCTGTTTATTCTGGCCCTGCTCATTTGGCTGGTCGCCAAGATCAAAAAGCTCTCGATCGGATACGCCAATTCGTACAAGGTCGGAATCCATTTGATCACATTGAGCCTCTTGATCGAATGGGCGCTGGTCGTGTGCCGGCTTTCGGCCTATCAAAGACCTTATCTCTTCACGATACTGGCCTTGGTGCTGGCCCTGGTGAATTTGCGCAAGTCACCGACAGTCACGGCCGCGGCGCCGCCGGAACCACCGCCAACCCCGGGTTCATAGGAATTCTTGTGCCGGGCGCATCGCAGAGAATTTGTTGAACGGCGCGACCTGTGTCTTTCGCCGGACAGTACCGAGAGGAAAGGGAGGGATGCAATGGATCCAGAAAACGACACCAATAAAGAGTACCGGAGCACGGCCCTTGTCTGCATGGGCATTGCGGCGAGTCTTATATTCTACGTGGTGATCGTGGAGGTCTTGCGGTTCAAGCACGTCGTAATCGGAAACTATATCCAACTGCCCCCGGCCAGCCAGATGGAGAATATTCGGATTGCGCTTTTTGTTTTTGCCGCACTTCAAATCATCCTGATGTTTGTTATGCGAGGGGCGCTGGCGCGGCAGATATCGTCGAACGACACACTCCAAACAGTCGCGATGAAGTGGAGAATGATCTCTTTGATTTCCTGCGCGATTGCCGAGATTCCGGCGGTCTGCGGGCTGGTGCTCTTTTTGCTCGCAGGCGCGCGTTATGAATTTTATATTCTCTGGGCGTGCTCGCTGGCGCTGATGGTCATGTTTTTCCCGCGGCGCCGCCAATGGCAGCGGTGGACGGATCGTCCCTCTTCTCCGGATCGGGCATAGGCCGGCGCGTTGCCGCCGTGTCCCCGCCCTGTTTTTCCCATGTCTTCCCGCCCCAAGATTCTGCTGGTCAACCCTCCCATCCACGATTTTTCGGCGTATGATTTTTGGCTGAAGCCCTATGGCCTTCTGCAGGCGGCAGGGTTCCTGCGCCGCCGGGCCGATCTGCATTTGTTCGATTTCCTGGACCGGCATCACCCGTTGCGTTCGCCCCACAGTAACGGCCGCAACGATCTTTGGGGGCGCGGCGCGTTCGACGAAGAAATCATTTCCAAGCCGGAGATTTTTTCAGCAATTCCAAGGCACTATCATCGATTTGGCCTGCCGCGGGAAACATTTCAAAATGATCTGGCGCAGAAAGGACCTTTCGACTTTATCCTCGTACAGACCATGATGACGTATTGGTACCAGGGGGTAAAAGAAGTCAGCGAAGATGTCCGCCGCTTTAGCCCGGGTGCGCAAATTATCTTGGGCGGCCCCTATGCCACACTTTGCCCGCAGCATGCTCGCTGTCTTGGCGTGGACCACGTCATCCGCGGGGCGGATTTGACTCCTCTGTGGAATGCGGTGGGATGTCAGCCGGATCCGGAAGAACTTCCCTATTGGGAGGGGTATGCTTCGTTGGAGACGGGGGTGTTAAAACTCGGCGATGGATGTCCTTTTCAGTGTACTTATTGCTGCGTGCCCCAGGTGTACGGGGCTTACCGCCCGCGTTTGCGCGAACGAGCGCTGGAAGAGTTCCTGTTCTTATGCCGGCGCGGTGTTCGAAATATCGCGTTTTACGACGATGCCTTGTTGTTCCGGTCCGACGAGGTTTTGATTCCGTTTCTCAAGGACGTGATGGCGCAACAGCGAGACGTCTGTCTCCATCTGCCCAACGCCATTCACGTCCGGTTCTTGACCCGCGAAGCGGCCCGGTGGATGGTTGCTGCCGGCTTCAAGACGTTTTATCTGGGGTTTGAAAGCGCTTCCCGGTCGTGGCAGAAAAAAACGGGGGGCAAGGTTCATTCTGAGGAATTGATCCGCGCAGTGGAGAATTTGATTTGCGCGGGTGCGGACATGTCTTTTGTTACCGTGTATCTCATTCTGGGCCATCCGCAGGACGATGGTCAGCAGCTCGAAGAATCCATGCTATTTGCCCACAAATTGGGTCTGCGAATCATGCTCTCGGACTATTCTCCCATTCCCGGAACACCAGATGGCGAACGATGCCGTCAATGGGTCAATATGGACGAGCCTCTTTGGCACAACAAAACAGCTTTTCCCATCCGCCTGCTGGGATACGCCGAAGTGGACAGGCTGAAAAACCTGTGCAGGCAACTCAATCAGGAGTTGGCGGGTAAGGTGCTTGGCCCTGTAATATCAAGCCAAGGCATCAATTGATAAATTCCCCGCAATCTCTGCTTATCGAATCCCCTCAAACGGTGGTAAAATCTCTTCTCGCAGACAGGGCGATTACTGCCCCCAAAAAATTATTTAGGAGAGGTGGCTGAGCGGCCGAAAGCAACCGCCTGCTAAGCGGTTGACCTGCCTTAAAGCGGGTCCGAGGGTTCGAATCCCTCCCTCTCCGGTATATTCTTGCGTAGTTTGTAAGTATTTGATTGACAGTGTAGTTACGATAACAGATAATGCCCTCCAATAGCCTTGTGTCCTGTTTGTGACCAAGTTTCAAATAATTGGAGGGTCTTGTGGGAAACATCTATCAACGCAATAACATCTGGTATGTTGATCTGCGCGTCAACGGCCGCAGGGTTCGCAAGAAGGCTGGCAAGTCCAAACATCTCGCCGAGTTGTACCTAAAAGACCTGGAAATCAAGGCCCAACGCGGTCAGTTGGGCTTTCTGGATCGCAAAAAAATATTGACAGGGGACTACGTAAAAGAGTTCCTGACCTATTCTCAGGCCAACAATAGGCCTTCCACGACGGATCGCTATCGAAGCTCCCTGGCCCACTTCCTGCGATTTCTCCAGGAAAAGACCTCGGTAAAGTATTTGAGCGATGTCACGACAGACATCATTGAGAAGTATAAGATCTGGCGTAAAAATGTTTCCGTGGCCAGAAACGGATCGGATCCAGGCCGGGTGAAGCCGGAGTTTGTGCGAAAAGGGGCAAAATCCTACACCGTCAACTTTGAAATCATGACGATCAAGACCATGCTGAATCTGGCGGTAAAGTGGAATCATCTTGAGGTTAGTCCCGCCGTTGGCGTGAAACCTTTAAAACCCGAGGACTCCAAGCCCAGGCGTTTCCTTACGGAAGAAGAGAGCAAACGCTTATTGGCAAATTCCAACAAGGATTTGCATCCAATATTCTTCACCTTCTTGAATACAGGGATGCGTAGAGCCGAGTTGGTCAATCTGGAATGGACGGACGTAGAATTTCAACAGCGAATCATCAGAATTCAGAGAAAGTCTTTTTGGATGCCTAAAACAGGGGAAAGAGAAATTCCCATGAACGATGGTTTGGTCTTGATCCTGAGGTGTCTTCCCAAACGCGGCAATTTCGTTTTTACAGATAAAAACGGAAAGCAATTAAATGCTGATGTGGTGAGGAAGGAGATTGTGACAACAGCCCAGAAAGCAGGGATCCTAAATCTTACTGAAGTTCATGCCCTGCGCCATACCTTTGCCAGCCAGTTGAACAAACAAGGCGTGGATCTTCCGAGCATCCAAAAACTCATGGGGCACAACAGCATCGAGACGACGATGATTTACACCCACCAAACAACACAGCATCTTAGAGAGGCCATATCGCGCTTAAAGCTCGCTCCCAATACGGCAAAGGACGCCGGCGTGGCGGATAGGGGGTGACCCATGAGGCTATTTATTGTTGTGGTGCTTATCGTCGGTGCGGTGACCGCCTATCTATTTGATGTTGATACCGCTCTACGGGACAGTGGGCACTTGTTTTTCGGACAGGATTAAAACAGCCTGCCCACCTTGAAAATTCCCACTTTTTCAGGTAAGTTTTAGTAGCGCAGTCGGGGCGAAGGGATGAGGTGGTATTTTGGCCAAGTACTCAAAAAATGTCAGCACATGGATTACTGGTATCTTTATCCTCGGACAGATTTTTTTGGGTGTGTCTTCCGCGATTGCCCTTGCGCCGAAGTCTGTATTTAACCGCAACGAGGGTTCTTCCATTGGCGCAAAAATACCCCTGCCGCATCCGTTTATGGCGTCTTCTAAAGTATATTCGGGCGCGTTCAAATTTCTGAGCTCCAAGCATCCAGCTAAGTATTTTCTTGAGGCCTATGGCATGGATTCAAGCAGCGTGACCTTCCGAAATATTGGATACGATTACGCCATGACTCCTTGGCCGCTGACCCGCGCCGAATATCGAAAACTGTTTTACAACGCAGATTCAGGCGATGCCCGTCAGGAGGCCTGGGTCCTCAGCCATAAACACATGCCGATCGCCATTGTCTCCGAGTTGGGCCATAGGCCTCTGTGGGTATCCCCTCTTACGTATCATAATCCCCGAAGGGAAGACGGAAAGTTTCGCGAGGATCACTCTGCTCTCGACAAATTTGTTGAGCTTGTGGGCGATAAAAATATCTCTTACACCGGATCAGGCGAGAAAGCCATCGAAGGGCTCGAGGCATCGTTTGATTTGGGCCTGGTCCCCGTATTTGCCCATGTGTACGATCCACAGAATCGTCACATAGAGCTGCTTGTAGAGAAGGCAATAGTGCGAATTCGGCTTGCTAAAAGCCGGATTCAAAAAGTCATACTTGTCGGCTGCGGTGCAGGTGTGGGCGCCATCAAGCTCGCCCTTGAATTTCCGGACATGGAAGTGCACGCCACCGATATACAGCCGTTGGCCGTTGCCGACACGAAGGCCTTGGCCGCCATGTTTGGAATGGAAAATCGGATCAAGGCGTGGCAAAGCGATGCGCTTACCGGCGTGGAAGGAAACTATGATCTCATCCTCATGAGCCCTCCAGAGCCCCGATTCACTGGTAGTATGTATGATGCCGCCCATATCGCGCCGCACACTACTGATTTAGGGGGAAGGTTCTTACTGTCCATGTTGCGAGATTTGGATGCGCATCTCACAACAACAGGTGAATTGCTGTGCATGAGTGTGCACGGCGCTTACCGTTGGACACTGTGCCAGATCGCCAGACATGGCTTGCGGGCTACAAAGTTGGCGGAACGCGTTTACGATGATGGTGCGTACGTGGACATCATCACATCCATCACCGTCCCTCCTGCTCAGGAACGAATGATGATCCAATCGCGATGGGAAAAGGATCTTACCAGCATATTGCGACGGTATTACGAACGGTCTGATTTGGAGGAATTGCCGTGGATAGCCATCGCACGCAGAATGCAACAGGCCTCACCAGGCCCTGATTACAAAGTCCTCGATCTATCTCTCAGGACGGGCGAGTTTGCGTTGACGATGGCTGCTTACACGGGCGCTTGGGTACACATGTGGACAGATGCAAGGCCGGATGGCGAAACAGCGGGGTACCAAAAGTTTTTCGACTATAGGGATTGGCTGCAGAGCGAGGCCATGATCCAATACAAACAAATTCGTGGTTTGCGCGCCGAGGATGGCTTCATTGATATGGAGAAAAGAAAAATATTTAAGCTTCAATTTACCCAAGTGATCGAACACGGCGATAAAAATCTTATTTTGGATATTGTGCTTATCCGATTGACTCCACGCCATACAACTGCTTGTGGGTCGTCGGC
>CAZGMX010000189.1:0-1198 GCA_964526865.1 uncultured Actinomycetota bacterium
TTTTTGCGCCGCGGCATCGGCAAGCTGTCCACAAAAAGCAAAGGCGGTGCGGACGACAAGAGGCTCCGCCGCGCGCAGAAAGTCCTGGATAAAATCGACAACGGCCGGAGTATCCTCTTCGATTTCCAAAACGCACCCCAGCCGCTTGAACATCTTGAGCGCAAAATAGATGTCTCCCTGTCTCACGTTTGTCAGACAATCCATCATGGCACGAAGCGCCTCATCGTATGCCGGATGGCCGCGCCCGTTCTTGATCCTGGAAATAAATTCCCGGTTGTAGGCCAGACTCACCGCGGCCGGAGTTGCCTCCTTCAAAACAAAAGTTTGGGAAATGTTGCGCAGGTCGGGGGACACCGGCGCGGCGTTTATCTTCACGCCGGTTCCCTTGTTTTGGGCAATCCAATATCCCACCATGGTGACAAAGACATCCAGGTCCTGAACTTCTCCTTCCCGGTGCCGCATGTGGTATCGAACAACGTCATACAGCCCTTCCGTCGTAAGCCCTTTTGCACTGCACCCAGTGCGTTCTCCCTCTTTCCTCCACTTGAGTTTTAATCGTGTCACATTTTTTGTGCAGGTCAGCGTCTGCATGATGGCGCGTGCGTCAATCCCTCGCTGGCGGAGCATTCTGCCGAGCGCGGCGGCCCGCCTGCGGGCGGCATACGGCGAGACACCTTCCACGAAGGTCTGGATTTCAGCCGCAAATCCGGACATGGCGCAGATACGCTCCTGTATGGCCGATCGATAGGCCGGCCTGGTGAACAGATGCCGCCTCAACTGGGCCTTCACAATCAGCTTCAACATATCCTCCGGCAGGCCGGCCGTAAAAACATCGCCGTTAAAATAGATGGTTTTTTTTGCCCGCTCGGAAAAACCCTCCACTCCGGATGAAAAAGCGATCCTATCGCCGCGTCCGTGCAATTTTTTCAGGAGCTTATGGATCGGAGGATCCTGGGTCAGCGCGTCCCACACACCGAACACATCCACATCCGGCTCCGGTTCCGGTTCCGGATTGCCGCCGGCAAACATGGAAGCCGGCGCAAGCATGGACATCTCGGCCAAAACTTTTGCTTTGCCCGCGGCATCAAACCGCTCGCGGGGCCAGTGAACGTCTTCGGATGGCATGGCCGCCACCCTCAACGAAAGAGCCCGTCTCAGCCCCTCGTCCCGGACATACAATGCGGCACGTTCCCTGACA
>CAZGMX010000189.1:1208-5837 GCA_964526865.1 uncultured Actinomycetota bacterium
AGTACGGGTTTTAAAGGGGATTTGCCCTGGGACCGGCAAGTTCCCTGAAACGCACGCCCATCTGCCTGCCGCAACGGGCGTCAAAAAAATCCGCAGCCGTTCCGGCCAGATGCTGCCAATAAGACTGGTAGTCCTGCCCGTTGCGCGGAACAGAAATTTTGCTCAAATTAAACAACCGAATGTTTCCCCGCTCATCCACGACGTAGGACTCCATTCGAAAATCGTGATTGATCACCCCCCTCTGCCACAGGGCAACGTGAAAATCCACAAAATTGCGCATGATCCGCAAGAGCCCGTCCGCGTCCTGCTTTTGCGCCAGCTCCTGTACCTTCTGGTCCAGCGGCATGGATCCTTCCGGCAATTCCTGAATGACAACAAACGGCAGTTCCACCTCGTCCTGCCCGTCCGCCGCTTCGATCTGTTCCAGGAATTTTTCCAGATCATGCACGTGTCCCTTGGAAACGCACACATTTTTCAGGACCACCGTGGGCACAATCAAATTACCCAGACACTCCGCGGCTGTGCCATGGCTCAAGGCCATAGCGGAAACAATGGTATCTTTTGAGGCAATGACCCCGGACGTTTTCACCCTCAAAGGCATCTTGATCACCCTGCTGCCGGTTTGGTAACTCGCCATCCTCAAGCCCGCGCGGGATGGTTTATCAAACTTCATCTCTTTGATCCGGTCCTCCAGCCAAATCCGGCGCGCATAGCCTGTAAAACTATCCAAATCCAAACCCAGAGTGCTCATCAGGGGTTCGGCCCCCAGCCGGCGGAGTTCCGAAGTGATCTCTCCGGGATTGTCCACCCCCTGATAAAGCTGAAGGACATACCCGCCAATCCCCAAAAAGTCATTTGTCACTATCCCTCTCTTGAGATCGACCTGAACCGTTCCGTGCCGGATCAGTGACCTCGCAAGCAATTTGGGGTTTTCTCCCTCCTCATACTGTTCCTTCGCCAATATCTCTGCAACGGCATCCACAACGGCATCGTACCTGGTTTTGACAAATTGATGTCTACGCGCAACCGTGCGGCGCCGGGCTTCGGACATGCTTTCTTTCCGCCTGTATTCCAGGGCATCGTTCGCCGTTTGAAGACGTGTGCCCTCTTTCAACAGGCCATCCAGATCGGGATGTGTTTTTCTTATTTGGGATATTTTTTGCGCCCGCTGGACAATCGATCGAAAACCGGCCGGCGGATTCGTAAAATAGGTCTCCAGATAGTCCGCTGTCTCTTCGTCCAGGCGCATTCCCCACTCCGCCAGTTGGTACTTGAGCCGGAGGATGCGGAATACATGGTGGTGTTGAACGCCGTTCTTCCAGTCCCGGCCGTAAAATCGCAGGCGCCGTTGCGACAAATCCTTTACGCCCTGGGCGGGATCAAACAATCTTAGAGACTCTGGATCAATGCCAATCCTGTCCGCCGCGATTCCGGGGAGTTCCGCCATCGTCCACCCCATCTTGCCAAAACCGCCGTGGAGCCGCATCTTTTCGTCCATCCAATCCACGATTTGAAGGGGGACACCCAGCGCGTCCCGCGCCCCCCTGGGGTATTGTGAAAAATATCTGTCGATTTCTTTTCGCATTGCTGAATATTTTTTTAGTTCGGCCTCTTCCATGGTCTGTCCCGCGTTCAGCGCCTCCTCCATTTCTTCTGCCGTCAGCGCGATTTTTAAAATCACATCCAAATCACCCGGAGGATATTCCCGCTCCAGCAGGAGATTCCGCGCCGTGCCGCCAAAGACCATGATCCCCTCCCATCGATTCTCCCGAACAATCTCCAGGAATTTCTTGAACGGACCCGGTGGTATTTCCTGCGGCAGGATTTTGTTTCCGCGCACCATGACGCGATCCAATAAAGGAGGCAGTTGGGCCGGAACGATTTCGCATTTTTTGTCTTCAAACACAAAACGCACCGGTTTTTCACGAACCCAGACGGTCATATCCACGACAACACCACCACCCGCACCCCTGGAGGCTTTCACTGACAGGGCCTTGTCTAATTCGATGTCACGGCGAATCTCCGGCGGCTCCCGCCTGACAAGCAGATCAAGCTCCTCGCGGCAATTGTTTGGATCTATCTCTCCTGCCTGAATCTTCTCTCCCAAATATGTCGCGATAGCCATCAGGGCCATTTGAGGCGCGTCCTCGCGAAACAGACTGTAGGGCGCCAGGGCGTGAAGGGGGGGCACAGTCATGGACAAGACCATCCCCCATACCGCTATGACCACACCCCATCGTCGACAATTCATCGTTTTCCCCTTTTTAGGAGGCGTTTCTGTTGGTGCCAGGCTGAAGCCTGGCACCAACAGAAACGCCTCCAGTCTCTAGGCCGCCGCTTCCACAACAAATGCACACTTCCTGCCATCCTCACCGGCCCCGGCAGGACCGGGAAGTCCCCGGCCATTGACGGGCAGAACCTGGTTGCGGGATTGCAAAAGCCACATCCTCCAGGAACCGGTGTGCTCCACGGTTAACGCACCCTCAACATCCTGGGCCGCGTGACAGATCTCGTCGAGCGGAAAGGCATTTTGGATCACCCGCCCGATGATCTCTTCCGCGACGGACGGCATGGCAAACGGATCGTTTCCATAATCTGTCTGTTGTGTCGCAACATTGCCCTGCGCATCCAGGATGATGCGATACCTCATTTGGGGAAGTTTTTCCAAGCGCAAAGTCTGCCGCACGCGGTCAAAAACAAAACCGTACGGTGTCCCCTCAAATGCGGCGCTGACCAAAGTATCTCCCCGCCCCTGAACCATTTCCAGCATGGCGTAGCGTGGATCCAATTTTGTGGGATGAACCGAATGAAATACAAAGGCGTAATCCGCCGGAACCATCACTTGTACCAGCAGTGCCATCCGGACACGGCGATGGTCTATTTTCCTGTTCCGGCGGTCCTCAAAGGCCCTGTCATTCCAGACAGAGGCCCAGACCTTCAGCATCGCTTGCTCCAATGTATGTCTTCGCCTAACATCACTTTCGGAATCGAACAGGCCGGCGCCGCTGTATTCCTCCAAATCGTCGGCGTTGGTGGTGGAACGCACCATGGCGGGCTGTCCTCCAAAGGCCTTCTCCATTTGCCGGTGAATCGGATTGAGCACATGGTTTGGAATTTCCAGCCGGCCGATGAGATCGCGCAAAGTCTTCAAATCCCCTGCAACCTTGTCCTTTGGAGAACTTTCTGCCACGCGGTCGATGATTTCGCGGATTGCCCCGGCAGACGCGGCGTTTTTGGGATGCTTCAACACCTCTTCATACACCCCAAAAGGCACCGCAAAGTGTTCCGGAACCGTCCACGCACTGGGCGCACGATCCTGAAGGATTTTTAGGTTCATGGCCTTCGTGCCGACCCATTCCAAACGGTATCCGGAGGGCAAGAGAACGGGTTCCCGCATACGCGTGTCCGCCGGGGCAAGTGCTACCGGCTTCCTGCCCGCGACTTCGTCCCGATTCATTCCCAAAACAGACGCCTTTGTTAATTTCACATCCCCTTCCTTCACGCTCAAATGCATGGTTCTGCCCGCAAGCGATTTCAGCCGCCGGACAAAATTGGGATCTGTGGCAACGGCATAGGGAATGCCATGCTCCCGCGCCCTCAGCGCGGCGTGACTCAATACTCCCGCCTGGCGAAGGGTCACAATGCCCGCCGCCTCCGTGAGAATGGGCGTATCCGGAAGCTCTTCCATGACTACGATCTCATCTTGTGTGACGGTCAACAGGTCCTCATCGTTTTCCACCGGGCGGATGCGCCCCGATGCCTTGCCCGGCACGATGACTTCCCATCCGGAAATCCCCGCTTTTTTGCGCGCCGTCTCGCCAAACTCGTTCACGTGCATGGACAAGAGATAGATCGTCTCACTGCGGAACAGGTCCGAGGAAAGATTTTCCACCCAGAACATCTCGTCCTGTCCGACGCCAATTCTTTGCGCCAATTTCCGCGCCATCGGCTGATAGTTTTCCACGGTATTCTGGGCGATCTCTTTGATCTGCAATTCCGTCCGTTTCAGCAGTGTGTATATCCTGACCCAGAGGTCCTTGCCCTCTCTTGCCGGTGCCGACATCAATTCCTGCTCCAACTGCTGTGCCTGCGCGGCAAGTCCTTTGAATTCCTCGGCTGGCATTCCAGATAATTGGGCGTTTTCCACCAACAGACGCAGCAATTGCAGTTGACGGATCGCGCCCATTTTTCCCAGAATCCTCTTCACCGGCATCTGGCGGACCAGCTTAAACAACGAGACCTCCAGGGCATTGTCCACGCGCAAGCCCGCCAACAAAGCCCGGTCCTGTTTTGTGGCCAGGACTTCATGAAGCCGGCGTCTTTCTCTCATCAAAGAGGCGATGGCATTGAGCATGCGACGCGGTCGAGTATTCGTAAATTTTCGAATAGACACAACTTCTGGTTGGCGATCTCCAACAACACCTGCATAGCGTCCCAAGGCATCCTGAAGTGATTTTCCAGAACCGTCTCCGTCCACAATTAAATTTTCTTCATTAATCTCAAAATTGATTTCTAAAGTGTTTACACGACGGCAAATCTGAGTATAACTTATTACTGGAAACTCAAATTTGTAATTTTTAGAAATTGCAATTAATAAACTATAAGCATAAAATTCTATAATATAAGATG
>CAZGMX010000190.1:0-5824 GCA_964526865.1 uncultured Actinomycetota bacterium
CTCGTCAAGAAATCCCGAAATCTTAACGGCCACCTTTTCCGATGTGCCGTCGGAGAGAACGTGAAAACACCGGCCTTTCAAATCCACCGGGAAACGCGGATACGCCCTTCTTTCGTCTGCAGATCTCATGGTGTCTTCTCTCCCTTTTCTTCCCGTCCTTACCAATCCTTGTCCACATCCGATTGCTGAGACGGCGGCGCGGCTTCTTTCACGCGGCCCCGTTTTTCCTCCTCATCCATCCACCGCAACAGTGCCTCGGCCTCTTCTTTTGACAACTCTTTTTTATTTGCCAGGGCTTCCTCGCTCATGTTTTCGTCGCCTTGCTGTTTGGACGCCTCGCTTGGTTGTGGAGATCCCTGTTGTTGCTGCCTGTCCCGATTCTGATCTTGTTTATCCTGATCCTGTTTCTGTTCCTGACCCTGCTTGTCCTGATCTTTTTTCTGATCCTGATCTTGCTGTTGGTCTTTGTCTTGCTTCTGCTGTTGACCCTGTTTCTGATCTTGAGATTTATCCTGGTCTTTCTTTTGGTCCTGTTTCTGATCCTGCTGCTGTCCTTGCTGCTGATCTTTGTCTTTTTGATCCTTCTTATCCTGTTTCTGTTGTTGCTGCTGCCGCTTGTCCTGTTGTTGATCCTTCTTTTGATCTTTTTCTTGCTGTTGCTGTTGTTGCTGTTTCTGCTTGTCCTGCTTCTGATCTTTATTCTGCTGCTTTTGCTGTTGTTGTTTTTGCTCCTGCTGTTGCTGCTGCATCTTCTTTATTTTTTGTGTCACCCACTCGTAATTAAATTTGGCCTCTTTGTCTTTGGCATCCAGGTCCATCGCTTTCTTGTAAAGGGCCAGGGCCTCTTCCAACTGTCCCTGACGGACTTTGACGTTGCCCAGATTGTAATACGCCTTTTGCTGCAGCGGCGACGCCGGCCCCAAGATCACTTTATTAAACATCTCCTGGGCCTGAGGATACTCTTTCATTTTGTATTTGACGGTCCCCAGATTGTAGTAGAGCTCCGAGGCATCCGGATTTTTCGCCTGCGCGCCCATGTATTGCTCCTGCGCCTGGCTGTATTTGCCCTGCTTGAACAGTTGGTTTCCCTTGTTGACGGCGCCGCTGTCAAAACCGGCGGCGTGCGCCGGAACGGGAACACATGCGGTCAGGACCGAGCAGATCCCCAGACAAAAGATTCCGGGCCTCATGGCTTCTCCTTCCTGCCCCCCAAGCGCCAGCGCGCGGGAAAGGAAAACGGCATCTTCCAACGGTCTTCTATCATAAACCCCAGCACAAACAAGAGCAAGGCGGCTGACAACGGCCACTGAAACCGATTTTCATAGACCTTCTTGCGCGTTTCACCGCCTTCCTTCTTTTCCATCTTTGAAATCTGATCCTTGTAGAATGACGACAGCTGAAATGCCCCGCCGCTGGTCTGCAAAAACGCCCCGCCCGTCTCCAGGGCGATCTTTTGCAGGGAATCGCGTCCCAGTTTGGAAACCACGGTGTTGCCCTGCCGGTCTTTTAAGAATTCCTTGCGGCCCTCTTCGTTGGCCACGGGGACAGGGGCGCCCTGAGTGCCGATCCCCACGCAAAAGATTTTCACGCCCGCCGCCTTGGCTTTTCTTGCGGCCTCCAGGCCGCCGCCTTCCAGATCTTCCCCGTCGCTGATGAGCAAAATGGCCCGGTGCGCGCCGGTCTGTTCCGAGAAAGATTTCAATGCCCGCCGAAGGGCCCTGCCGATGTCCGTGCCGGGAGGTTCGATGTGTCCCACTTTCACGTCTTCCAAAAACATCCGGGCGACTTCATGGTCCAGCGTCAACGGACACACCACGTAGCCGTTGCCGGCAAACGCCACGATTCCCACGCGGTCAGCGGGAAGGATGTCCAGCATGTCGCCGATTTCCCGTTTGGCGCGCTCCAACCGGCTGGGCTTCACGTCTTCGGCCAGCATGCTCTTGGACAGATCCAGCGCAATGAACAGATCGATCCCCTGCCGGTGTATCTCCTGCCAATGGTATCCCCATTTGGGTCCTGCCAACGCCAGAATCACAAAGAGACATGCGGCCAGATACAGAACACTTTGGACATCGCGGCGCGGCCACGCCGTGTCCGAACTGACGTCCTTCAAGACGCTCTCCGCAACAAAAACCCTTGCCAGCCTGCGCCGGTGCATCCGCACCCACACAAAAAACAGCGCCAGAAGGGGCAGGGCAACCAGGGCCAGTAGCCATTCTGGATATTCCCATAGAATCATCAGGGCACCTGCAAATAATAGGTTCCGCTCAACAGCCAAAACGCCAGCATCACCATAAGTGCCGGCACCAAAAACCAAGAATACACCTCGTTGTAATTCGTGTACTTGAGCGACTCAATTTTGGATTTTTCCAATTTGTCGATCGTGTCGTAAATCTTTTTGAGACCTTCGGTGTCCGTCGCGCGGAAGTACTGCCCGGAGGTCTTCTGCGCGATGCGCTCCAGGGCCTCGTCGTCCACCTCGATCTTCACGGGCTGATACGCGATATTCCCAAAAACATCCTGGACAGGATACGGGGCAAAACCCTTGGTTCCCACTCCGATGGTATAGACCTTGATTCCAAACTTGCTGGCCACCTCGGCGGCCGTCATCGGATCGATTTTCCCTGCGTTGTTGACGCCGTCGGTCAACAGGACAATAACCCGCGAGGCGGCCTTGCTGGTCTTCAAGCGGTTCACGGCGGTGACCAGAGCCGAGCCGATGGCGGTGCCGTCATCGGCGAGGCCAATTTGGACTTTGTCCAGCAGTTCAAACAGCACCGGATAATCCAGCGTCAACGGGCATTGGGTGAAGGAGCGCCCCGCAAAAACCACCAGTCCCATCCGGTCATTGGGTCGATTTTCAATAAATTGCCGGGTCACTTCCTTGGCGACGGTGAGACGGTTCTGCCTCTGCCCGTGGATGACAAAATCTTCCGCCCGCATCGAGCCGGACGTATCCAGCACCAGCATGATATCGACCCCCTCGGAGGACACGCGCAGGATCGATTCGCCCTTCTGCGGCCGGGCCAGGGCCGTCACCATCAGGGCAATGATCACCGACGCGAAAACCAGGCAAAACAAGACCGGTCCCACAAATCTCATCTGCATGTCCCCCAGCAATCTGGTGGAAGAAAAACGGATGCAGGAGGGACGGGAACTGTATCTTTTAAAAAAGTACAAGAGCGGGACCAGCAACAAAAGGACAAAAAGAATTTTACTTGCGAACAACATTTTTTTCCCCTGCCGCCGAAGCGGCCTTGCCTTCGTCCGGGTTCTCGACCGGCCTGGTCTGGTCTACAAAATTCCGGACGATCGTCACCCCCTGCGACATTTCTTCCGCGGTGGGTGCGTACTTTGCAAATTTCACCACGTCGCAAAACACCAGGAATTGGCCGATCCAGGACTGCTGATCGGCCGCGAATTGCGCACTGCCTCGCATCAACACCACAAACTCCTCCGTCGTCCGTTCCGGGGCCATGATTCCAAAGCGTCGTTCCACATAGACCCGAAAGATCAAGGATAATTGCTGGGCGAATTCCTTGTATAGACCGTCTGCCAGCAGATGCGATTTCAACAGGCGCTCCAATTCCCGCAGGGCCCATTCGTGCGGCAAAAGTTCCGTCAGCCGGACAGGGCGCCTTTTCAACCATCGATAGACGGCAAGCGCCAGGACCGTCAACACGACCAGTCCCGCAAAAACCCCCAGGCCCACCCACCAAATGGAGAGTAAATCCACGGGGCCTTTGATGTCCTTGATATCCCCCTCCAAATCCCCTTCTTTCAGCACCGACTTGACGTCGATGTAGACAGCCGCCGTCTTGACGGCCTTGTTCTCATTTCCCTTGCGGTACTGCACGGAGAGGGGCTTCAAGATATAGGAGCCGACCTTTTCGGGACTCAGGCTCCATTCCCGCCGAAGGATGACCTGGTCTTTGCCCAGCATTTTCTCCTTGGGCGTTTGGACGTCCTTGATTTGCATGCCATCGGTCACTTCCAAATCAACGGGCAAATCCACAACCAGATACTTGCGCGCCACGGCCTGCACAACAAACAAAATCTTGTCGCCGACGGCGGCCACGGCCCTGTCCACACGGGCCTCCACGCGAATGGGCTCGTCCGCGCCCAAACGCCGGATTTTTGCCGGCTGCTTGTCACAGCCGGCAAATCCGGCCAGCAAAAGGCCCGCCACCATCCCTGCGACACATTGTCTAACCGCGCGTTGCACGCCGTTTCCCCCTCACTCTAAAAAAGCGCTCCACAGGCTTCACATAATCGGCATCCGTTTGAATCAGTATCTGATCCACACCGCAGGAGCGGAAAAACTGCTCGTCCTTTTTGAGGCGGTTCTGCCCCATGGTCTTGTAAGCCTCCCTCAGGCGCCTGTCCCGCGTGTTCACCCACAAGGTCTGTCCGCCCTCGCTGTCCTCCAGCGCCACAAACCCAATGCGGGGTAGTTCGCTCTCGCGCGGATCCACCACCTTGACGGCAATCAAATCGTGCCGTTTGGCGGCAACGCGAAACTTCTTGGAAAAATCGGGTGAGATAAAATCCGAGATAAGGAACGCGACGGTGCGCCGGGTTGTCACGGTGTTCAAGAAATCCAGGGCACTGGAAATATTTGTCCCCGGGCGCTGCGGCTGAAAATACAAAATCTCGCGGATGACACGCAGGACGTGGCGCAGTCCCTTTTTGGGCGGCACGTATTTTTCCACCGTGTCGGTGAAGACGATCAATCCCACCTTGTCGTTGTTGCGGATGACCGAAAACGCCAGCACGGCCGCCAGCTCCGCGGCCTGTTCCCTCTTGAGGACCTTGCCCGACCCGAATTTTCCCGACCCGCTGGCATCCACCAAAAGCATCACGGTCATTTCGCGCTCTTCCACAAACCGCTTGATGAAAGGCCGGCTCATCCTCGCCGTCACGTTCCAGTCGATCGCCGTGACATCGTCCCCGGGCTGATATTCCCGGACCTCTTGAAACTCGATGCCGCGCCCTTTGAACGTGCTGACGTACTGCCCCGCAAAGAGTTCGTTCACGATCTTCGAGGTTCGGATGTGTATCTGCCGGACTTTCTTCAGCACTTCTTTGGGAATCATGCTTTGTACTCCTATCTTCTTCTCGACTGCGCTCGGGACTTATTGTTCGAGCGAGTCCGCCAAAGTCTTCGTGGCGGACGAGTCGAGAACCACACGTCAAGGAACAGGGATGGAATCAAATATTTTCTGCACGATCGCCTCGGACGTGATTTCCTCCGCCTCCGCCTCATAGGAGACAATCACACGGTGGCGAAGCACATCCATTCCAATCGTTTTGATGTCCTGCGGCACCACGTATCCCCTGCCCTGCATAAAGGCATAGGCCTTGGCCGCAAGCGACAAATAGATCGTCGCGCGGGGAGACGCGCCGTATTCAATGAAATTTTCCAAATCCAATTTATAGGTCTTTGGCTCCCGGCTCGCCAGCACGATGTCCACGATGTATTCCTTGATCTTGTCGTCCAGGTAGACGTCGTTCACGACTTTTCGCATCTCAAAAATATCCGCAGGCTCAATGACCGGATGGATGTCGATCTTCTTTGAAATCTGCGCCATTCGGTCCAAAATCTGCAGTTCCTCTTTGCGGTTGGGATATCCGATGTTCAATTTGAGCATGAACCGGTCCACCTGCGCCTCAGGCAGAGGGTATGTCCCCTCCTGCTCGATGGGATTTTGCGTCGCCAGCACCAGAAATGGTTCGGGCAGAAGATGCGTCTCTTCTCCCAGCGTCACCTGCCTCTCCTGCATGGCCTCCAGCAGGGCGCTCTGAACTTTTGCCGGCGCGCGGT
>CAZGMX010000191.1:0-3732 GCA_964526865.1 uncultured Actinomycetota bacterium
AAATCACCCTTCTGATAAGCCAACTAACTGAAGATTGGTGTGACGGCAAAGACAAGGCGAAGTGTGACGCTATGTTACGCGCAGAATGGATGAGCGCTATTACGCAAAAAGATTTTGCCAAAGCCGACGAGCTTTATGCCAGCTACGTTAAGATTTTGGGTCACGAACCCGAGCATCCGGAATTTACCTCATACATGACAGCAGGCGGATATGGCGAGCCAAGTCCGATAAGCCCTCAGGAGTTGTTGGCGAAGGGCGATGTACGCGCGATTGTTGAATATCTGAACCATTTTGAAGGGAAGAATTTATGGGGTGAGTCAGCGCACGAAGGTTTGGGTGGGTCGTTGAAATCCGCAGTTAAAATTCAGCCGGGACTTTTCGACGCCGATCTCGCCGCATTTTTAACCTGCAACTTTCCCTATCAGTTTTACTTGATTGAAGCCGTCAAAGAACTATGGCAGGAAAAGAAGTATATTAACTGGAAGAAAGTTTTGGATTTTTGCGAAAGCTTGATCGCTCTACCGCAACTATGGATTCTAGATGATGCCGGTAAGGATCGGTATCATCGTCAGAAGTGGATCCCTACCGTTATCGCTGAATTGATCGATGCTGGCGTACGAAAGGATGACACCGCTTTTGATGAGCAATATCTGCCGCAGGCAGGATTGGTATTACAAACCATTTTAGAAAAACAGGCGCCAGGTGTTCCTCAAAAAGATAGGCAAGAGTATCTAAACTGGGCAATCAATACGTCCCGAGGGCGATCCTTAGGGGCCCTCATGTCTTATGCTTTGAGATGTTGCCGGGTCGCCGAAAAGAATGATACAGGACGGGACGCGGCGTGGAAAAAGCTTGAACCGTTCTTTAACCGTGAGATTGAACGAACCGAAACCGGTAATCTCGAGTTTTCCGCGTTGGCAGGAAGGGGCATACCCAATTTTTACTACATGAGCAAAGAATGGGTGGAAAATAATTTTGGACGCATTTTCCCGAACAATAATCCCAAACTGGTCACGAATTGGCTGGCGGCCATGGATGGCTATTCTTACGTTGGCAATGTATACACGGTTATTTATGAGCTTCTGAAAAAGAACGGAGATCTCGAAAAAGCATTGGATCCATCGTTCGATCATTCGCGAATCAGAGAAAGGATTGTAGAGAATATCGCAGTCGCTTATCTCAGAGAGCAAGAATCCCTGAGGGGACATGACAGCCTCTTCGCCAAAGTAATTACAAATTGGCGCAAAGATGACATCGTGGATGTCATTGGGTTATTTTGGGCTCATCGAGATGCGGAGTTTAAAAATGGCGAAAAAAAGCTGATATTGGATTTTTGGCAAGAGTGCTATGGACGTATCCGAGGCAAAGAAAACGACAATCAAGAAATTTTATCCGACCTGAATTTGTTGGCAGTCTTTCTGGATGAAATCACCGATGCTTCCAAGGTATGGCTATTACAGTCCGTTCTGTATGTTGAAAAGAGATATCACACGCCATTTCTTGTGGAATATTTGAGCCGTTTGGCAGATGTTAGTCCTCAGGCAGTCGGTGAAATTTACGTGAAAATGCTGGAGCATACAACGCCAAGGTATAAGGAAGAGAATATCAAGGCTATCGTTACAAAACTCTATGAGAGTAAAAATATTGATTATGCCGATCAGATTTGTGATCGTCACGGTCGTGCAGGCCAGGAGTTTCTCCGCGAAATTTACGAAAAGTTTCACCGCTGAAGGATATAGGGCAATAAAATTCAGCCCTTAAACGAGTTGGTGAAATGAGCGAATACCAATACTACGAATTTCGGGCGATTGATCGGCCGTTGACCCACCAGGAAATGGCCCAATTACGGACTGTCAGCACCAGGGGAAAGATCACGCCGACGAGCTTCAAGAACGAATATCACTGGGGTGATTTCAAGGGTGATATTGGAAAGCTGATACGCGGGCCCTTTGATGTATTTGTGTACACGGCCAATTGGGGCTCGCGTGAGTTCATTATTAAAATTCCGGCGCGGGCGATCGATCTGGAAAAGGCTTCTCTTTACTGTGGCGGGGAAGCCGTTGGGAAAATGATTAAAAGTGGGCACCTTCTCATTATGTTTGAAGCACACGACGAGGATCAAGAATGGCGCGGTTGGATGGAAGGTGATTTCTGGATGTCTGCTCTAATCCCGATACGGCAAGATTTGATGGCAGGAGATTTCAGGAGCCTCTATTTGCGTTGGCTATACCGCCGGCAACAAGGAAAATCGAAGAAACCAAAGGAAGCGCCTCTGGTTCCATCCGGGATGCGGAGATTGACGACCCCATTAGTAAATTTAGCGGGTTTTCTTGGACTTGAGATGAAAGGGGCTTTGAAACCATGAAGAAAGAAGACGCTGTCTTCCAATTCAAAATTACTCTCAACGGCGTGACGCCGCCGGTGTGGCGACGATTCTTGGTTGAGCCGCAGATTACATTGAAGGACCTCCACCTTGTGATCATGGGGGTTATGGGGTGGTCCAACTATCACTTGCATGAATTTAATATCAACGGAATACGATTTGGCGGGCCTGCGATGGACGAGGAATGGAGTGATCTTCCCGGCGAGATGGTGGATGAGGAAAAATTTAAGGTCAGCGAAACCATGAATCCGGCCGGACAGACATTCGAATATTCCTATGATTTTGGCGATGGGTGGGAACATGAAGTTGTCATGGAACAGATAATTCTCAAGGCTAAGGATGAAATCTATCCTATGTGTATTGACGGAGCGCGGGCGTGTCCACTGGAGGATTGTGGTGGGCCCTGGGGATACCAAGAACTTTTTAAGATTCTCAAGAATCCGAATCATCCGGAATACGAAGAAAAAAAGGACTGGGCGGGTCTTCGGCTTGATCCCGAACGGTTTGATGTGGATGAAGTCAACACGATCTTAAAGCACGACATCAGGAAACAACTTTCCCTGTACCGTCCTAAACGCAGGTCCCGCGTGAAACGGGCCGGCGTGGATGCTGATTCTGCCTTGTAACGAAAATTGGTATTTTTTCGTTACAAGAGAACCCTTATTCCTACCAGTGGTTTCGATGTTTCCGTAGAGACCGTTTTAAAATAGCCTCGCTTCAACCTCGGCCTTATCCTTCCTGATCGTGAGGGCCACATCGCACCTCCGCGAGCACCTCCGTGATGTCCTCCATGACCCCTCCGTGAGCCCTCCATGCTTGCCTCGCATTATTTCCGACATGTATCTTTCGCGTGTGAGAAATGCGCGGAAGCAGCATGCGGAATAATAAAGCAGGAGGAAGATTTAGAACTCGCTGATGTGCGTCCTCTCATAGATAGGAGGGAATGGATTTCAATGAAAAATTTAGCCGTGCAAGAACTACGATGTCCCAAAGACAATAAAAAACTGGCCGAAGTTAGGGACGATTATTTCGACGCCGCCGACGAAAAAGACAAGTACCGGAACAAGGGGAAGCTCTTTATCAAGTGCCCCGAATGCAAGCGAATCATCGGTTTTTAGGGGCACAAGCTAATGCACAAACTGACTTGTGCCTTAAATCATCACAAGCACTTTCGGCGTGCGCATTCCCTGACCTCACTCTCTCTACGTCCAGATAGTGAGGTCAGGGAAACGGGAGGAAAGTTAAAGAGGGGGAGGAAAAGTAGATGAAAATAGTATTTAGAGATTTAGAGTTGATGAGATGGATATTGGAACAGAAATGTATGACAAGAGAACAGATACGGAAGGAAT
>CAZGMX010000191.1:3742-5778 GCA_964526865.1 uncultured Actinomycetota bacterium
GTACAGAAGGCTTAATGAATTAGAGAGAACGAAATTGGTGAGAAGGAGTACGGATAATTTTTATCGCTGTATTCTTTATCTTCAAGCGAATCAACTGAATGCATAGCTCAAGGGAGAGGATTGCGCATATTCACACCAAGAGCTTCTCGGGGGCAATGCATGAAACCGTTTTTAGCGGGGAATTCGTGGAAAGGTTTCTGACACCAAAGCAACTCAGTGGGTTGCTGCAAGTGGACCTGTCCACGGTCTACCTCTGGACCAGCACGCAATTCATTCCGCATTTCAAGCTAGGGAAGAGCGTCCGTTTCCGCGAAAAAGACATCCACGAATGGCTGGAGAAACGCTACCATAAAGGGCGCTTGGCATTCAAATATGAACCCGTAGATTTGTAAGAGGCACTTGGCCAACGCATGGTTATCATGGATGTAAAAGAGATTAGAGATCGGAACCTTAGCATGGTTCTTGCCGATTTTCAGATGTGCGAAAACTGTCGAATAGTTGATCGTGATCATGACCGCGTGCGATATGGGCACAAATGTAATACTTGTGGAGTGCCGGGTGAGGGGGGCCTGATGTTGTTTCGAGGTTTCTGTGCTCACCCTCATTGATCTGATACAGAAGGCCTTTCATACACAGAACTCATCCCCAGGCGAGCAGCTAGATTCGGATTGTGCACCCCACGACGTGTCTGTGGTTTTGTTTTTTTGCACGTTGCGCGAAATCCTGCTGACCTGGTTTATCGATCATCTCTTCTGGGCGCAAAAAATATCCAGGCCAATCTTTAATAGGCTCCTCGCAGACAACAATACGCACATGCAGCGGCAGAACAATTTGCTACCAAGCCTTACCGGGAAAAAATGGAATGTTCTTATTGAGGAAGAGATGAGAACATCCCAGTTAAACTATGGGAAATTGAAGGATCTCATCCAGAGGGCTGCTGAGGCGCGAAACAAGTTTATGCATGAAGCCAATCACTGGGGGTTTAGCCGACAGCTTGCAGAGGAATGCATTCAGAACATATGGCCTTTGCTGAATTTCTATGTGGCACTTCATAATCGGTATGTGCATCCGCTGCATTACAATGGCGTGGTGCAACTCTGATTTGCGACATTTTTGTGCCGGTTGGAGGTTACATTTGAGTCCTAATCATATAAGCTATAGAAATAATCGAATGCTCTTAAGTTGTTACGAGGCAAAGGGAAGCCCTATATCTTATTAGTAAACAAGAGGTTGGGTTAAACGTGCTGTCGGGAATCCCTGCCTCTCCGCCAAGTTTCACATGCGGCGGTTTTTGAAGGGTTTGTCAGCGCGGCGGCTTGAGCGTCTTGGTATTTAGTCAGGATTTGCCAAGGCATTACAAAATCAAAAGAAAGCGCGCGCTCGGCGATTTGGAAGTTCGAACCAATCTTTTTGAAAAAATCCCGTCCGTGGACGGGATTTTCTTGCAAGGCGACAGACCCGGCCTGATTGGCCGCTTTGAGGAAGGCCAGCATAGGTTCGAACCGATTATTGCTCTCTCGCTCAAAAGCCCTCATTTTCTCAGTAACATCCATCTTTTGACCCAGTAACCGCCGTTTCTTGGTGGTGTATTCCTCCCGGCTGATAGTTCCTTCCAGGTTCATGTCCAAGAGCCTGTCCAACTTTGCCTCATAATCCACAAGCTGGTCTTTGAGCTTTTGAGCGAGAGAGCAGTCGGCTTGGGCTGTCTCTGTTTTTTCCTGCTGGATTTCAGCGATCATTTTGTCAGCCCAAGCCGAACACAAAGAAACTTTTTGAACGCTTGCCCGGACCTGCTGGGTGATGACCTCTTCTCGGACATAGGGTTGGGCACAAGGACCTTTTCGCTTGGTGCAGTGAAGATAATTGTGTCCCTTCTGGGTCTCTGTTGTGATGAAACACCCACATGCACCGCAGCGGAATAGCCCGTGATAGACGTAAGGTTTCAACGTAGGCGTCTTCGGCTTGCTCTTGTTGGCCATGACCTCTTGAACGCGTTCAAAAAGTTTCTTTGTGATAATCGGTTCGTGTTTTCCTTC
>CAZGMX010000192.1:0-5771 GCA_964526865.1 uncultured Actinomycetota bacterium
CTTTATTGATGAGACCCGCAAGGGGGGAGGAAGTCTTTGCACAATATGTTGTGGTCACTAGAGCCAATCCGATACCCACGTTAAGGAATTATGGAAAAAGAAGGAGTGGATACGGCGATGAACAAAGTACGCGTGCGGTTTGCGCCGTCGCCGACGGGCTATCTGCATGTGGGCAATGCCCGCACGGCGCTGTTCAACTGGCTTTTTGCCCGCCACCATCACGGCACATTCATTTTGCGGATCGAAGACACGGATGTGGAGAGGTCCACGGAGAATTCCACGGAGTCCATCCTGTCGGATCTGCGCTGGTTGAAATTGGAGTGGGACGAGGGACCCGACGTCGGCGGGCCGTATGGGCCCTACAAGCAGTCTCTGCGGCTCAAACTGTATGAGAAGTATTTGGATGAGCTCCGGCAAAAAGGACACGTGTATCCCTGCTATTGCACGTCGGAAGAACTGCAGACCCGCAGGGAGAAAATGCTTGCGCAGGGCCGGCCGCCCCGTTACGACAACCGTTGCCGTGCGCTCACCGCGGCTCAACGTGAAAAACTGGCGGGGGAGGGGCGCAAGCCAAACTGGCGGTTTGTGGTCCCTGAAAGAAAAAGTCTCCACGTCCAGGATCTCGTGCGCGGCCGGGTGGAATTTGACACGGCCATTATGGGGGATTTTGTCGTTGTCAAATCCGACGGCAATCCGACATTTCATTTCGCGGTTTGCATCGACGATGCCTGTATGGGGATCACACACGTGATCCGGGGAGAGGATCATCTGTCCAACACACCGCGGCATCTGCTGTTGTTTCAAGCGCTGGGATTTGTCCCGCCTCAGTTCGCGCACCTTTCGATGATTTTGGGACCGGATGGCTCGCGGTTGTCCAAGCGGCATGGCGCCAGTTCGGTGATGGAATTGCGCTCCATGGGGTATCTGCCGGAGGCGGTGGACAATTATCTTGCGCTTCTGGGCTGGTCGCCGCGCGGGAAGAAGGAAATCGTCGAGCCCGACGAAATGGCCGCCCAATTCGACATCAAAGACGTGAACAGGTCGTCCGCCATCTTCGACATGGAAAAACTGGGATGGGTGAACTCACAGTATCTTCGGAAGGCGCCCGAAGGGCGTATTGCCGATCTGGCCCTGCCGTATCTGAGGGACGCGGGTCTCATCGGCGGACAGCTCACGGAAGAGGAATTCACTTTTTTGCGCAAGGTGATTTGTCTGGTTCTTCCGTACGTGAAAAGCTGTTCTGAACTTCCCGAACACGCGCGGATGTTTTTGTCCGAGACACTTCCGGAGGGCGGACAGGAAATCCGGCAGGTCCTGGCTGGCCCCAAGGTCAGGGATGTTTTGGAGTCCTTGAAGAGCGGTTTGGAGGAGTTGGAGGATTGGACGCCGGAGGCGGTCAAGGCGTTTTTTGTTCTTGAAGCAAAAAAACTGGGCGTGGGGGGAAAGGAATTTTTTATCCCGGCGCGCGTGGCGATCACGGGGCAGATGCATGGACCGGAACTCATGGATGTCCTGCCGCTGTTGGGCAAGAAGCGCTGTGTCGCCCGCATCCAGGAGACGATCGCGCGTCTTGGTTTTTAAATTTATTCCATGTCACTTCGAATCCACAACACCCTTTCGGGACGCAAAGAAGAATTCAAGCCCCTTCATCCGGGCGAAGTCCGGATGTACGTGTGCGGTGTCACCGTCTATGATGAGTGCCATTTGGGCCACGCCCGCGCGTATGTCAGCTTCGACATCATCCGCCGGTATTTGGAATTTTGCGGCTACAAAGTTAGCTATGTCCGCAATGTCACCGACGTGGACGACAAGATCATCGACAAGGCGCACAAGGAGGGATGTCCCGTCGGTGCGATTGCGCAGAGGTATTACGAGGATTTTCGCAGGCAGATGGAACTGCTGGGGCTGGTGGTCCCGGACAAGGAACCCTGTGCGACCGAGCACATCCCGGAGATGATCGATCTGATCCGCCGTCTGGTCGACAAGGGTGTTGCCTATCCGGCGGGCGGTGATGTCTATTTCGATATCGGTAAATTTCCCGCTTACGGGCAGTTGTCCAGGCGGGGGCAGGATCAGATGCTTGCGGGAGCCCGGGTGGAGGTGAACGATCAGAAACACAGCCCCCTGGATTTTGTGCTGTGGAAATCGGCCAAGCCCGGAGAGCCCTCGTGGGAAAGCCCCTGGGGGATTGGCCGCCCGGGGTGGCACATCGAATGCTCCGCTATGTCCATGAAATATCTGGGAGAGACGTTTGATCTGCACGGGGGAGGCCAGGATCTGATTTTTCCGCACCATGAAAACGAGATCGCGCAGTCTTCTGCGGCCACAGACAAGCCGCTGGCGCGGTTTTGGGTGCACAACGGATTTGTCATGGTTCACAGCGAAAAGATGTCCAAGTCGCTGGGCAATATTTTTTCCCTCGCGCGGCTGTTTGAACTGGTTGTGCCCTCGGCGGTCCGGCTGTACCTGCTCGGCAAGCACTATCGCAGTCCGCTGGATTTTCAGCTGGAAGAAGTCCAGGAGACAAAAAAGATGTTGTCCAAGATCGACAACACACTGGGCATGGCCCAGAGCGCGCTTGCGAAAGCCGGAGTCCGATGGGAAGCGCCTGCCGTCCGGACGCGCGCGCATTGGAAGGATTCGTCCACGATCATGGATTTTTGCGAGGCCATGGACGACGATTTCAATACCTCCCGAGCCATGGCGCTTGTCCATGAACTCCTGGGGCAGATTCACGTTCGTATCCGGCACATCGAGGAAGGGGACCGGACACAGATCGCAGAGTTGGCGCGTCTGTTGACGGAAGGGATTGTGATGATGGGCGTTTTGGGCGTGCCCTATCGCCCGTTTGTCATGGAAGAGATCCGGCAGGGCCGGGAGTTGTCCACCGAGGAGGAGCAAAAACTATTGGGTTTCGCGGATCTCTCGGAGGATCAAATCCTGTCCTTGATCCAGGCCAGAAATTGGGCGCGCAAGTCCAAGGATTTTCAGCGTGCGGACCGGATCCGCCAATCGCTGGCCGGCAAAGGAATCATATTGCGGGACGATCAATCGGGGGCGACGACGTGGGTGCGGTCAAACGGATGAAAGGAATCCTGATCAGTTTTGAAGGATCCGATGGATGCGGCAAGAGCACCCAGCTGAAGATGTTGTGTGGGGCGCTGAAAAAAATGGGTCGGACGGTACTGGTGACACGGGAACCCGGCGGGACCCGCATCGGGAAGATACTGCGATCTCTTGTCTTGAATCCCAAAAATACGGATATGTCGGAGCGCGCGGAATTGTTTCTCTATCTGGCCGACCGCGCGCAGCACGCGCAGGAGGTGATCAAGCCCGCGCTGGACAAGGGTGCGGTTGTCCTGGTGGACCGGTATCTGGATTCCACCTGGGTGTATCAGGGTTTTGGGCGCGATTTTTCCCTGCCGCTCATTGAGGCATGCAATGCCTTTGCGGTGGATGGGTGCATGCCCGATGTGACGCTGGTTTTTGACATCGATGTGAAGAAGGGGCTGGCGCGGTGCAGGCGGGGCGGGCTGGACCGGATGGAGAGGCAACGACTGGCGTTTCACCGGCGGGTGCGCGAAGGGTTTCGACGGCTGGAAAAGAGATTTGCGCGGCGGGTGGTGCGGCTGGATGGGAGCAAGGCGCCGCAGGAAATTCACCGGCAGGTCTGCGAGATTCTTCAAGAGCGGTTTGGGATATGAATTGCAGGGCGGTCGTTTAATGAATAATGGGGGCAAGGAGTATTATTTTCGGGGCTTAATAGGATAGGTTTTAATGGCCACGACATTTCAGGAAATTGTGGGGCACGAGCGGCAGATTCAGACCTTGCGGCGGTTGATCGAACAGGGCCGGATCGGCGGCACGTATCTTTTTTGCGGGCCGGAAAATGTGGGCAAGGAGTCTGTTGCCATCGGACTGGCCAAGGCCCTTTTGTGTGAGGATCCGCAACGGCAGGGATGCTGCGAGTGCAAGAACTGCCGGGACATCGAGACCCTGGCCCATCCCGACGTGACGGTCATCGCGCCCTCCGGCGCCAGTCAGACGATTGGCCGTGAAGAGATCGAACGGCTCTGGCAACGATCGCAAAGGACCTCCTTTTATGGTGGATGGAAGGCGGGTATTGTCCGGGATGCGCATCATCTGCACTACGAGGCCGCTCCGAGGCTGTTGAAGATATTGGAGGAACCGCCGGAGAAGTCCGTTTTTATTTTGATCACACACAAGGAAGATCAACTGCTGCCCACGCTGCGTTCGCGCTGCAAGATTCTGCCTTTTTTTCCGTTGACGGATATTGCCTTGCGCTCAGTCGTGGAGAAGGAACTCTTGGCCGGGGAAAAACAGGGCGGCACGGGCGTGGCGGCGGATCAGATGAATGTGGTGGAAAGGCTTTCCGGAGGGCGGCCGGGCATGGCCATTCGAATTACTCGTGTCGGTTTTATTCCCAAACGTGATAAAATCCTGAAATTTTTGGAAACCTTTACCGCTGGCCGTGTTGACAGCCTTTTGGAGGTGGTCCAGGGACTGGCGGAATGCGCCAAGACGGCCGCGTTGAATGCGCCGGACAGCGGTGTTCGGGACGAAAAGCCGGAGGCGGCAGAATCCCGCAGGCGCGAAGAGCGGGACGTGTTGTTTTGTCTGGAGTCGCTTCTGCGGGATGTGTGGGTCCTTCAGAAATGTTTGTCGGGAATTTAAGGCGAAATTCGCGCGTGTCTGATACACGCGGACCGGGCCGAGTCGCTGGAGAAATTGTCCAAACGATGGAAGGGGAGCGCTGTAGAGTCTGCCCTGGAGTTGATTGGCAGAGCGGCGCGGCACCTGGACCTCAATGTGTCCCTGCGGCTGATTCTGGAAAATGTTTTTATGGTGTTGGCCGAGGTAAAACCCCGTGAAATGGAATTGAGATGAGCGACAAATATTTCATCACGACCGCGATCGATTACGTGAACAGCACGCCCCATCTGGGAACGGCCTACGAGAAGATCGGGGCGGACGTGATCGCGCGTTTCCAGCGGCTGATGGGGAAAAAGGTTTTCTTTTTGATGGGGGCGGACGAGCACAGCGCCAACGTGGAAAAACAGGCGCGGGCCGAAGCGGTCCCGACCCTGCAATACTGCGACCGCATGGCCGCCCAGTTTCGCGAAGTTTGGAACGCGCTGGAGATATCCTGCGACGATTTTATCCGCACTAGCGAGCCGCGGCATCACAAAGCGGTGTCCCGTCTCTTTGAATCGATTCACGCGGCGGGCGATATTTACAAGGGGACGTACAAGGGATGGTATTGTGTTTCCTGCGAGGCCTTTCTGACCGACAAGGATTTGGCGGGGGGGCTCTGTCCCGTCCACCGTCTCAAGCCCCAGTGGATAGAGGAGAACAACTATTTCTTCCGGCTCTCCAAATATCAACAGCCGCTGTTGGATTACTACGGGAAAAATCCCGGCTTTATCTGCCCGGAGATCCGGCGCAATGAAATCGTTAACGTGGTCAAGGGCGGCCTGGAAGACATCAGCGTCAGCCGTTCCAGCATGGGGTGGGGCATTCCTGTTCCGATGGACCCTGCGCAGGTGGTGTACGTGTGGTTTGACGCCCTCATCAATTACATCACCGGCGCCGGATATCCCGAAACCCACGCAATGCCCGGAGGATGGTGGCCTGCCGACGTGCACGTTATTGGAAAAGACATCACGCGATTTCATTGCGTCATCTGGCCGGCGATGCTCATGTCCGGCGGCGTAGAACTGCCAAAGAAAGTTTTTGGACATGGGTTTGTC
>CAZGMX010000193.1:0-2771 GCA_964526865.1 uncultured Actinomycetota bacterium
CCTCTTGAACGCGTTCAAAAAGTTTCTTTGTGATAATCGGTTCGTGTTTTCCTTCGTAAAACTCTCCTTGGTATCGGATGGCCCCGTAATAGATAGGATTTTTAAGCATGTATTGGTAATTACCCGTGGAAAGCGACTTGCCCGTGCGACCAATCAGGCCGGCTTCGTTGATAACCTGTCGCACATGTGCCAAGGGGTATTCGCCAGAAGCATAAATCTCGAACGCCTTCTTGATGAAATGTGATTTTTCGTTGTCCACCGCAATACAGCGGCGATTTTTGTCATTCACATAACCCAAGGGCGCATATGCAGGCCAGATGCCATTTCTAAGCTTCTGGCGAATACCCCGCCGGATGTTCTCCGAGAGATTGTCGATGTAATACTTGCTTTGGCCGAAGGCAATGGACAGCATGAACTTACCCTGGGGTGTGGGATCAAACCAAAAAGTGGGGAATTTTAGCGTTTGGATTTTGCCGGTATCAACCAGATAGATAATTCTGCCGCCGTCTATGGAATTACGGGCTAGTCGGTCTGGATGCCATGCTAAAATTCCAGTGGCTTTGCCTTCCTCTATGCCCGCAATCATGGCGTTGAAGATTTCTCGCCCCGGCATCTTGGCGGTCATGCTCTCTACGAACTCTTGGACAATGATCAGACCTTCGTGCTTGGCGTATTGGCGCAGCTCAAAGAGCCGTGCCTCAATGGAAAGGACCTGCCTAGCCGCTTCGTCTGTGGATTTGCGGGCATAGAGGAAACACTTTTTGGTTTGATCTGTCATGTCGCCTTGCATCTGCCCGAAGGGCAGCAAAAAGATTGGTTCTGCATTTTGAAGGACCTCATGATAGGTCCTTCAAAATGCAGGCGGTCCGAAAGCTTTCGGACCGCCGAACTTCCAAATCGCCGAGCGCGCGCTGTCTTTTGCTTTTGTAATGCCTTGGAAAATCCTGACTAAATACCAAGACGCTCAAGCCGCCGCGTTATTAAATTCCGCCGAAACCGAAAAATGTGAAACTTGGCGGTGTCTCTTAGATGAAGTTCGAACCTGGATTAAAGAAAACCCTGACTTCCAAATCTAAGCGCTGGTCAATTTTGCTACTAGCCCGAATTTGGTGCAAGTCATATTGACTTCAATGAATAGATTTCTAGTAGAGCCGCAGGCTGACCCGCAGGACCTGGTGCGGGACGCCTGCGGCGATGGAAAAACATAAAGGGACCGCCGGCTCGGCGCTGCGCCGCCCCTTCCCGGCCCCGCGTAACCGCGTGGCCGACATCCGGCGGCGGTCGCCTCGCACGGCTAAATTGTATGGGCAAGCGGCCGCCCCCACCCGGCCGCTTGCCCAAGAACACGTCATCCCGTTGTCGTTTGCGGCCACAAACCCAAAGCGATTAATGCGCTTAAAATCGCCTGATTTATTTACCAGGGGTCCAATGAACTTGTGCCAAGAACAAATCGCCTGTGGTTGTTGTTGACTATGTTCCAATTTAATAATAGATTATGGACAAACAGGAAGTTATGGGAAGTCTCAGTCCTCCCCACAGCGTTTCACGCCAAAAGAGGTAAACGGTCATGATTGCTGAGTTTAATAAATATCTTAGTGTCAAAGACATCGCGAAAATATTCGGTGTGACCGAGGAATGGATTCGGGATCTCATTCAAGCGGGAAAAATCAGGGCGACGAAGATCGGTAGATGGCGGGTAAAGCCCGAAGATTTAGAAAAATTCATTAAATCCCGCAGAAATTATTGAGGAGAAAAATGGCAAATAAAGGAAATGGCGATTTGAGCTTTGTTTCAAAGCTATGGCAGGCAGCGGATAAAATGCGTAACAATATGGATGCAGCAGAATACAAACATGTTGTCCTGGGTCTCATATTTCTTAAATACATCTCGGATGCGTTCAGCGAATTATATGCGAACCTTTCCGACACAAAAGGTGCTGATGCGGAAGATCAGGATGAATATCGCGCGGAAAACGTATTTTGGGTTCCACCCGCCGCCCGGTGGCAATATTTGCAGAAGAACGCCAAACAGCCAACTGTAGGGAAACTTATTGATGATGCGATGGATGCAATCGAGAGAGACAATGCGTCTCTTAAAGGCGTCTTGCCGCACAACTACGCAAGAACGTCTCTGGATAAACAAAGGCTGGGTGAACTTGTTGATCTGATTGGAACAATCGGCTTGGGGGACAAAGAAAATAAGAGCAGAGATATCTTGGGCCGGGTATACGAATATTTCCTTGGCCAGTTCGCCGATGCAGAAGGGAAAAAAGGCGGACAATTTTATACCGCGCGTTGCATTGTGCGCTTGCTTGTTGAAATGATAGAGCCGTATAAGGGACGGATATTTGACCCTTGCTGTGGGTCGGGCGGCATGTTTGTGCAAAGCGAAAAGTTTGTTGAAGTGCATGGTGGCCGCATCGGTGACATCTCCATATTCGGGCAGGAGTCCAACCAGACCACATGGCGGTTGTGCAAAATGAACTTAGCAATTCGGGGCATTGATGCCAACATTGCATGGAACAATGAAGGCAGTTTTTTAAATGATGCGCACAAAGATTTGAAAGCGGATTATGTTATCGCAAATCCTCCCTTCAACGATAGCGACTGGAAGGGAGAAATGCTTCGTGAAGATATGCGCTGGAAGTATGGCACCCCGCCCGTCGGCAACGCGAATTATGCATGGATTCAGCACTTCATACACCACTTGTCGCCCATAGGCACTGCCGGGTTTGTCATGGCCAATGGATCCATGTCTTCCAATACCTCAGG
>CAZGMX010000193.1:2781-5747 GCA_964526865.1 uncultured Actinomycetota bacterium
CAAAAATATCATAGAAGCAGAGCTTGTTGATTGCATGATCTCAATGCCATCGCAGCTCTTTTACAACACGATGATACCTGTTTGTCTTTGGTTTGTTTCCCGCGACAAGAAAAATCACAAATTCAGGGATCGTCGCGGCCAGATTCTTTTCATGGATGCGCGCAATATGGGTGTGATGATTGATCGAAGACACCGGGAACTAACGAATGAGGACATCAATAAAATAGCGGGTACGTATCATGCGTGGCGATCCAAGAACGGCAAATATAAAGACGTGCCCGGATTTTGCAAATCAGCCACATTAGATGACGTTAGGAAGCATGGCCATATCCTTACGCCTGGCCGTTATGTCGGCACAGAAGCACAGGAAGAGGATGCGGAGGTCTTTGAAGAAAAAATGAAGCGATTGACCGGAGAGCTCGCAAAACAGTTCGAAAAGTCACAGGAATTAGAAGGCGAAATCAGAAAAAACCTGAAAGGGTTGGGATATCCGTTATGAGCCGTTTGATAAAAGCAAAAAATCTAACTTTTGATCGTCTGGTGCAGTCCATTTGCTTGGTGCACGAAAAGTTATTAAATCAGGCGGCGAAAGCGGTGAATGTCAGCCTGACGATGCGAAATTGGCTGATTGGAATGTATATCGCGGAATTTGAACTGAGGGGCTCTGACAGGGCCAAGTACGGGGCGAGATTACTTGACGCATTGGCCGAAAAACTCATAAGCCAGAAGGTAAGCGCCTGCGGCCGCAGACAGCTCTACAACTACATGGCGTTCTATAGAGCTTATCCCCAGATTGTGCGGACGGTGTCCGCACAATCCAAACGGTTACTTTTACCGCCCGTTATGCCTGTTCAAAAAGTGCGGACAGCGTCTGCACAATTCAAGACCGCTCCGGAGACGCTCCTGACGCAGTTGTCCTATAGCCATCTGGAGTTGTTGGTAGAGGTTGACGTGGCGCTGAAGCGGGCCTTCTATGAACACGAGTGCATGCGGGGCAATTGGTCAGTGCGGGAGTTGAAGCGGCAAATCGTGACGCTGTATTTTGAACGTTCCGGTTTATCCAAGAACAAGAATAAGCTCATGGCGCTGATTTCTAAAAAGGCCCAAATCAACAAGCCTGAATTCGTGGTTCGCGATCCTTATGTTTTTGAATTCCTCGGTCTGAAATCCAGAGAGGTGATGAGCGAATCCCATCTTGAGGATGCGCTTTTGGACCGGTTGCAGGATTTTCTTCTGGAAATGGGACACGGATTTTGTTTTGAGGCAAGACAACAGCGAATAGTGATTGGTGGCGCATACTGTTTTGTGGATCTGGTTTTTTATCATCGCATCCTGAAATGTCATGTCTTGATTGAACTGAAGGCGGATGAATTTAAGCATGAGCACATCGGCCAGCTGAATACCTATGTGACCTGGTACAAGAGGCACGCCATGACGCAAGGCGACAACCCGCCTGTGGGGATTCTGCTCTGTACTCACAAGGATCATGCGATGGTCGAGTATGCATTGGCTGGGATGGATAACAAACTTTTTGTGAAGAAATACCAGTTGGAGTTGCCGAAGAAAGACGAAATCCGGAAGTTCTTGGAAGCGCAGATCAACGAGTAAAAAAAGCCCGCGCTGATTTCGCTATCCGACGGGGCCGACCAGGTTGGCTTGGTGCTAGGACATGAGTTACAAGTTTATTATCGACACTAATGTGCTTGATGAAAAATCTTCGGAACAATTGCGCGAAGGCGGAATCCTTCAGGCATGCAATTCTGGCAGATTCGCTTTTTATGCAACACCGGTTCTCCTGACGGAACGAATGCGTTTTGTTTCGAAAGGTGTTGTTCCTGTACCAGCGATAAAGCCGCTCAGGCTCCTTTTTGAACTAAAATGGCAGAGACTCTTTAATGAGCCGGGTAGTCCTGATGGAATATGCGCTGCTGAATTGGAGGGTAAATCCCAAAACAAATATTTATTTTCCGATCACCGGCCGGTTAAAGAGAATCTCGATCGCATATTGAATGGCGATGAGTTAACGGCAAGTGCCAAGCAAGAAATTGATGCCTATTTCGGACGATGGGCCGAAAAGAAAGAAAACAATCGAGAGCAATACAAATTGATGCGTGCAGACTTTGTTGAAAAGCTACGACAGGATAAATCACTTTCTCGAAAAGGATCCAATTTTAAGGCATTTCTCCCGCTGCAGTTTGAGCCAACGGCCATTGAGAAAATCAAAAAAGGGATCAATTCGAAGATTCCAGCTGACCAGATGGTCGAATACTGGACAAAACACAGGGAAAGATGCCCTTATTTTAATAAATTTATTGAAGGGTGGTTGTTTACAGCTTGGTATTTTATGGCCGTAGACCCTGACCCTGCAATCGACATCAATGCCCATGAGGATGTTGAGCACCTCATTTATTTGACCGGTCTCGAAGGCATTGTGTCGAACGAAAAGGGATTTATGCGGGCGGCATGTAAAGCTTTGTTCCCTAACAAGGATTTCTTAACAACAGAACAATTCGTAGCACGGCTGAAAACATGACCCATTCTCACGAAGTAAATCGCGGCGAAATTCCGGAGGGGTGGAAAGAATGTCCGTGGGGAGATCTCGCAACGCTGGAATATGGTAAGGCGTTAAGGAATTATACCGCAGTTGGACGCTATCCTGTCTATGGCACCAATGGACGAATCGGCTATTGCGATCAATATTTAAGTTCTATGGCAGGCGTCATTGTCGGAAGGAAAGGGGCTTACAGGGGTGTGCATTATTCAGATGGGCCTTTTTATGTCATCGACACGGCGTTTTATTTAAAGCCAAAAAATATTATGGATTCGAAATTTGCCTACTATGAGTTATTAACCCATGACATCAATGGGCTGGATACAGGGTCTGCGATACCTTCGACGACAAGAGAATCATTTTACTGCGTATTCCGGTCAAAATGGCCAGTGTCTCGCTCATTCCGGCCACTGAT
>CAZGMX010000194.1:0-5674 GCA_964526865.1 uncultured Actinomycetota bacterium
TCCTGCGCAATCGCCCCCACAATCGTATCGGCCCTCCGGTCTTTCAGACGGGCCACCAACGCAACCATTCTCAGGTCGAATTTTAGATCTGTAAAAATCAGCCGGTGCTGGAGTTTCCCCGCCATCACCGCGCGCCGGACGCCGGCCTTCTTAAAAATATCAATCAGCCGGCCCAGCTGCCCCACCCCGACGTAATGCATCTGATCCACATGGCCGGCCAGCGCAGGATCTGTTTGCGACTTAAAGCCGATGGCCACCACGGGGGCAATTCCCTGGCGCCTTGCCTCCTTGGCCACCAAGAAAGGAAAATTTCCACTGCCGGCGATCAGCCCCAACCCCGGGACATCCTGCGCCGCAGGCTTTTTGCGGCCTAAAGAGCATGTCGTTTGATGCGGACCGCGCTCAGGGTTTTCCAATGCCGCGTTCCGACGTTGCGATAAACCGGAGGAAGTGATCCAGCTCCCCGCCGGGCGGCAGTTCCAGCCGAACTCTCTCCAGTGCGCGGGAGGTGATCAACCCCGACTTAAAAATAATCTTGAAGGCCTTTTTCAGGACGCTCTGGCTATCGTCCGAAATATCTTTTCTTTTCATGCCCACCGTATTGAGTCCGCGCACCACCGCGGGATGGCCGTCGGCCATCATGAAGGGAGGGATGTCCTGAACCACCTTGGAACATCCGCCGACAATCGCCAGGCGTCCGATCCGGCAAAATTGATGCACGGCCGACAGGCCGCCGATGATCGCCTGATCTTCGATTGTCACACAGCCGGCCAGCGTCCCAACGTTGGCAATGATCACTTCATTTCCCACCACACAGTTGTGGGCGATATGGGCATAGGCCATGATGTGGCATTTCTGCCCCACGATGGTCTGGGTTTCGGCCCCCGTGGCGCCATTCACCGTGACGTATTCCCGGATGGTCGTCCCGGCACCGATCTTGACGTAGGTACGCTCCCCCTGAAACTTGAGGTCCTGGGTGATGGTTCCCAGCGATGCGAACGGAAAAATCGTGCAGTGCTCGCCGATTTCTGTGTGGCCGTCCACCACCACGTGGGACATGAGCTTCGCGCCGGCATGAATGACCACCTCCGGACCAACCACACAATACGGCCCAATTTTCACATCGTTTCCGATGCGGGCCTTCTTGTCGACAATCGCCGTAGGATGAATGGCCACAGCTACTCCACAAACGCGAACATCAAGTCCGCCTCCGACGCAATTTCCCCATTCACGTACGCGGCGCCATGAACCTTGCCGGTCTTGCTTTTCCATTTCAGCACATCGATTTCAATGATGAGCTGGTCTCCGGGCACCACCAGTTTTCTATACTTGACGTTTTCCATCGACATAAAATAGGCCATCTTGCCCCGGTTTTCACTGCGCTTGAGCATCAGAACCCCCGCGGTCTGCGCCATGGCCTCCAGTTGAAGAACCCCCGGCATGACTGGGATGGATGGAAAATGCCCGTTAAAAAATTCTTCATTCACGGTCAGATTTTTCAGCCCCACAATCCTCTTTTCATTGTCGGTCTCCAGAATGCGGTCCACGAGCAAAAAGGGATACCGGTGCGGAAGGATCTGCTTGATGCGATTGATGTCCAGCGTGCTTTCCTGATTGTCGGGACCGGCAGCGCCCACGGCGCGCCGCTGGAGGGCCGGCCACACGTGCCGGGCCAGTTTGACGTTCAATTCATGTCCGGACTTGACGGCGACAATGTGCGCCTTGAACGGCCGCCCCAGCAGGAACAAATCTCCCATGATGTCCAGGATCTTATGGCGGACAAACTCATCGGGAAATCTCAGCTGTTCCTTGCTGAAGATCGCCTTGTCCCCGATCACGACGGCGTTGTCGAGACTCCCCCCCTTGATCAGCCCCCTGCCCTGCAATGCTTCCACTTCATGATAAAAACAGAAGGTGCGGGCGGGGGCAATTTCTTTGAGGAATGTCTCGGGCGTGATGGTGATCCCCAGATACTGGCTTTTCAACAGCGAGTGATTGAAATCGATCGTGCAGGAGAAGCGCAGATCGGACGAGGGAAGTTCGATGAGCATCCCTCCTTGATCCAAAATCCATGCGGGCTCGCGAAAATAATGGTAATCCCGCAGCGCACCCTGTTCCACGATTCCAGCCTCTTGAATCATCCCCACAAACGGCAGGGCCGATCCGTCTCCGACGGGCGGTTCGCTGGCATCCATCTCGATGACGAGATTGTCGATGCCCAGCCCCATCAGTGTGGCCAGGACATGTTCCACAGTGTGAATCCGTACATCCCCCACTCCCAAATTGGTCCCGCGCTGTGTGCTCACGACGTGGGCAACATCGGCCTTGATGAGAACCGGCGCACCCAGATCCGTGCGGACAAAAACCACACCGTGATTGGGTCCGGCGGGTTTAAACGTGATCTTCGCGCGATGGCCCGTGTGCAGGGCAATCCCGCTAAAGTGCACGGGCTTGGCGATGGTCTTTTGCACATCCATGTCAGCAGGATTCCTTCAAGCGGGCTTCCAACTCTCTGATTGTTTTTTCCAGCTGTTCCACACGTTCCTGAAGTTTGGGCAGGCGGTTGACCATGGCCACATTTCTCTTGAATTTCAGGTGGTTGACCGCCGGAGCGCCGATGACAAAATCCTGCGCCTCGACATCCTTGGTCACTCCTGCCTGGGCGGCAATGATGGCCCCATCCCCCACGTGGATGTGTCCGACGCATCCAGCCTGAGCCGCCAGGGTAACCCGGTTTCCAAGTGCCGTCGATCCTGCAATCCCCGCCTGGGCGACAATCACACAATCCTCTCCGACCACCACGTTGTGGGCAATCTGCACCAAATTGTCGATCTTTGTGCCGCGCTTGATGAGCGTCTTTTCGAAGCGCGCGCGGTCGATGGTGACATTGGCCCCGATCTCCACGTCGTCCTCCAGCACCACGGTCCCGGTCTGCGGAATCTTGACGTATTTTCCGTCGACCGGAATAAAGCCAAACCCATCCGCCCCGATCACGGCGCCGCTGTGGATGATCACACGATCCCCCACACTCACGCGTTCGCGCAGGACAACGCCGGGATACAAAACACAGTTATTGCCCACGGCGCTCTCGACGCCCACATAACACCCGGCCCCGATCACCGAATCGTCCCCCACCCGCGCACCGTCTTCGACGACGGCGTGGGCCCCTAAGGACACGCGAGACCCCAGACGCACATTTTGCCCGATCACCGCGGTGGGATGCACGCCGGGAGCGGACCGGTGCTGCTTGGGACCCAGCACGTCCAAAAGCCGTGTGAACGCAAGCGAGGGATTTTCCGTCCTGATCAGTGTCGCGGAATCGGGTGTTTGAATGTCCCGGCCAACGATGACCGCCGTGGCCTTGGTCTCGGACAACAGCGGGACGTAGCGAGGATGCGCCAAAAAGGTGATGTCCCCCTCTTTGACTTCGCGTATGCCGGAGATTCCTCGGATGACCAGACCGCCATTTCCCGAAACCTCTCCGCCGACCAACTCGGCAATTTCCCGAACTGTCTTATTCACAGGCCCCCTGAGTTTGCACTCTTACTGTCCCCGCCGCACGCACGGGGTCTTTTTGCCAAAACAAAAAATACTACTTGGCGCCCTTCGGAGCCGGAGTTGCCGGCCCCGCCGCCGACGCGGGCTTTCCTTCATGCCCCTTGTTGAGAACCTTCAAGACATCGCCGGTCATGTCCAACGTGGGATCTTTATAGATGAGCACATCGCTCACCATGACCATCGTGTATCCTTCCTTCTTTCCCTTTTCTTCCACCACCTTGGAGATGGTGTCCAGAATGTCTTTGCGAAGGGCCAGCAGTTTGTCCCGGATTTCCTGGACGGTATCTTTTTCGTAGTCTCTCAACTCCTTGATTTTTTGATTGACGACCGCCTCTTTTCCCTTCTTGGCATCGTCGCTCAAAAGCTCCGCTTCTTCCTTCAGTTTATTGATCTCCGAGACCAGCCTGTCGGCCTCCGCCTTTTTGGCCTTTTGCACATCCTGGAGTTTCGCGTTTTCTTCCTGGGTACGATAGTAATCGTTGAACACCTTCTCCAGATCCACATAACCGACTTTGATGCCCTGTGCTGTCGCGACGCCGCCGCACAGGATCAAACTGAGAACAACCCCCACCAGCACCTTCATCCCTTTGCTCATCACTCCCTCCTTTTTTAAATAACTATCAGACCTGATTTTGCTGCCCACATTCATGCGCTAGAACGACGTCCCGATGTTAAACTGGAACTGTCCGTTTCCCTTGTCCGTCTCATTGTCCACCGTGATGGGGAAACCATAATCCAGCTGGACGGGGCCGACGGGCAGTTTCAGCCGCACGCCCAAGCCGACATCGGAATTGATATGGCCGATTTTGATGTCCTTGTAGTTTCGGAACACTTCACCCGCATCAAAGAACACGGCGCCACGCAAAAACGAGACAATCGGAAAGGTGTACTCGAGCGTCCCAGCGTATTTGATTTTTCCTCCGATGGGTTCCCCCTGATCGTCCTTGGGACCCGCCTTGCGGTATTTGAACCCCCTCAAGTTGTTGGGACCTCCCAGGAAAAACCGGTCAAAAATCGGCACCTTGTTGTTGTCCCCCAATTGTTGCGCCAGACCACCCTCCAACGCCAATTTTAAATTGTGTTCCGAAAACCACGGCATGGGGAAATACGCGGCCCACTTCGCCTCGCCCTTCGCAAATTTTGTCTGACCGCCCAGCCCGGCGATGTCGCCGCTGAACAGCACCCGCTGGCCCATGGTGGGATAAAAGAAATTGTTGCGCGTGTCGTAATCCAACCGGAGCGTGGCCTTGCTCACCGTGCGTTTTCCGGCCTCCTCCTTCAACTCGGCGGACGCATCGTCGTGTACCTTCATGTCGATCTGTTCCAGCGTGTAGATGAGATCACCGCGCAGGAATTCCGTGAGGGGGCGTCCGACGCGCAGGTCAAAACCAAGTCTCGTCTCGTCAAACTTGTCGCTCAGATAGGCCAGATTGCTGTAGAAGGCATCGACCCCCGCAGCCAACTGCATGTTGAGAAACCACGGTTCCGTAAAGCTGAACAGGTAATCCTGCCGCTTGGGACCGGCCTCCACACGCAGTCTGAGTTTCTGTCCTGCTCCGGTAAAGGCGGGCCAGTTTCTCCAGTCGAAATTGCTCTGCGAAACTTCCACAAATCCGATGAGGTTGTCGATGGAACTGAATCCCGCTCCAAAACTCAATTCTCCGGTCTTCTTCTCCTCCACCGTGACCAAAAGATTCTTGCGCTGCGGCTTGGCCGTCGGCTGATAATCGACATCCACATTTTTAAAATAACCCAGGTTCTGCAGACGCTCCTGAGAACGGCGCACGCGCACCCCGTCAAATTTTTCGCCGGGCTTCACGGCCAATTCACGGCGGATGACGTGATCCTTGGTCACCAGATTCCCCTGGATGTTGATCTTGTCGATGTACGAGAGATCCCCCTCCTCGATCCGGTAGGTGATCGCCATCTTACCGTTGGGATAATCGACGGTGGTTTCCACTTTCACTCGGGCGTCGATATACCCTTTCTCCAAATAATAATCTTCCACGGACTTCACATCCTGGCGGAATATCTCCGGGACAAAAAGTGTCCCCCCCTTCACCTTGAGTTTCTTTTTGATATCCTCCGTCGGAAACACCTTGTTGCCCTCAGACGT
>CAZGMX010000195.1:0-5637 GCA_964526865.1 uncultured Actinomycetota bacterium
TTTGGACCTGTTCGGACCGGGCAAATTCTCTTGTGCACACTTCCCTGCTGAGCCCCCGGATTGCGTCATAATCCGGCCATGCAACGCCGGGAAAAACAGAATTGGCGACATGCACGATTTGTTCATAATCCCGTTTGGGATCGGCAGGGACCGGTGACACTTCGGCCTGCGAGGGCAATTGAAAGACGAATTCCCGCGAATCTCCTGAGGCCAGCGGCGTCTCAATGTGCATGTGCATATCCCCCGTGATCTTGACGCTCTCCCCATTTCTCAATTCGCTTTCCGGCAGTCTGTATCCTGCCTTCACAAGCTGCGGAGGACAATGGGCCATCCCCACGGCTCGCCGATCCGAGGTGTTTGTCACGACGACTGTCACCACCCCATCCCGGCGCGTTAAAAAAGCGGAGACAGCACTGTTTCCGGTCCGGACCGGCAGTCTCTCTCCTTCGGACACAATTTTATTTGTGATGACGTAATTTTGCCTCTCCCCTCCCCGCCATATTTTTACTCCCGGGGCATTCTGCAGCGTCACATAAAATGTCATTTCCCCCTGCTTTTCCGGCACAAACGCCACAGTCCAGATAAATTTTCCATGACGACTGCCGTCCTCGCCTATGGCCTGTCCGTAGCGCAGATCAGAAAGCAAAAGTTTGTCTTCCCCCACATCATCCCAGGGACCAAACAAATCGCTGTGCAAGACCGGAACCACTTCGTCTTTCAATTCCTCATGTTCCCACGGAAATTCGATGTTCAGCACGACGGGCAGGCGGTCTTTGCACAATATCTTTTCCCGGAAAATGGGGACTGGGGAAAGTTCTTTCACCTTAAAATTTCCAGCCAGCACGTCAGAGATCTCCGCTAGCACCCTGGCGGGAGGGGTGTTGGTAATCGTCAAAGGCTTCTTGCTCCACCACAGCCCCGACGTCACCTCCACATTCCCGTCAAAGGGATATTCGTCCAATTGTGCCGTGAAATAAATCACACTTCCTTCCCTGACGATTTCGCCTCCTTCGTCTTTCAATAGGGTCATCTGAATGATCTTGCCGCAGTGGTCCACCAAACGCACCGCAATCATCTCTGGAGGGATAGTCACCCTTCTTCTCTCTTTGTGCTGCTGAAGATATGCCAAATCCTCCACGGAACAATCGACGGGAATCTTCAGTGTTGTTTTTCCCTTGCCCGCCGCATTGAAGCCGTTTTTAATTCTTTCCAGTGACATGCCTTCTTCCGCCTCGATTTGAAATTTCCCAATATTCTCTTTCTCCAATTCCCCCAATATGCGGGGCTTCACGTACTTCAAACCTTTTTGGATCACGTCGTTTTTGAGCCGGAGATAGGCGGCTGAGGTCAACTTGGCCTCCAATACCCTGCTGAGCCGTATGGACTTTGCCTGAAGGACCGAAAGATTTCTATTCGGATCGGTGGAATCAAAAAGTGCCTTCGCCATTGCGATCGACGTCATAAAGGCTTCGGGACTTATGTTCACCGGCACAATCGTGTTGCCGGTCATCTTGTCCCAATTGACGGGGACTCCTTGTTCTCCAATGGTTCCCTCAATATAAGGCGTGGAAAACTGCAAGCCGCCGTTGGCAGTCACGTCGGATTCGGTATATTCAGAGGCGCCCGTACCGCGTGTGGAATATTGCACCTGGACATCCGTCGCCGCCAAGAGCTGAAGCTGCTCCTCCAGAGTAAAGGCAGATTTAAAAATAAATCGCCCGGTATATTGTTCCGGATGGAGTCCTTTCAATGCAGCGATTTCCTGGCTCAAAGCAGCCATGGTGTCACCGATTTCCTTGCTCTCAGTGTAATCCTGAACATTCCCATAGATCACCACCTGCATACCCTGTCGAACCATGTTAATAATGTTTTCCCGGGTGGAAAAACTTTCCATGCCGGCCTTTTCGGGAACCCATCTGCCGGAATAGGAAACCACCATCTGGTTTGGATCCAAACCTATCTTTTCCTTGGCCAGACTCTTGATTTGCTTGACCTCTTCCGGCGTCAGGGATTCGTAACGCTCCGGCGAGATGCGCAGGTCTTCCATGCACCGGCGGAAATATCGTGTAGAAAGCTCCCTGTTGTCCCCGTTTGTGACAGCATACAAAGCCACGGAAGGATCTTCATAGCCAACTTCATGTGCGTGCACGGCACTCACCGCCTGGGCAACGCACGCGGCCCGCAATCCACTGCTGGTAAAATCCCACACTTTGACTCTTTTTCCCTCCTTATTCACCGCCCTGCGCAAAAACAGCCACTTCCATTCGTCCGGAACGCCTGCCTCGTCGAGATATTTATACCCTTCCTGATAATTCCAGATGATGCCGCGGTTGCGGTAGGTGTGCGTGATCCCGCTGGGAAACCATTTGCTAAAGAACTCATCGACCTCTTTTTGGGTGATCAAATTCGTTGCGCGGGCATAAAACATCCGATGCCAGGCTTGAATAGGCAGCATCTGCCCGTCGTTGGCATCCACGATGGGGGCTTTCCACTGATCCCCTAGTTTCTCTTTTCTTTCGGTTTCCAGATGGCGGATGAGCTCTTGGGTTGCCTTGGAAAAGAATTCTGTGAACTCTCTTTCCGTCACGTGTTGGGGATGTTTTTCATCTCTGTACCGGTATAGGATGTCCACGTACGGCGGTTTTTCTCTATCCACGACAATATCCTGAATCCGATAGACAGGGATGCCATAGTCGTTCACCCCTTGTGTGACGACAAATTGAACTGGCGTGCCCTGGACAAATGTTTCAAAAACCTTGTCAAGCCGCCGCTGATTACGAATCGGCACAGGAATTTTTCCATAATCCCATGGCTGTCCGTCTTTATTCCTCCGGTAGTCAGGCTCGATAAAGGCCACATCCGCCCCCAAATCCTTCATCCCTTTTCCATGGTAAAGCATCACACGCCCCAACCCGCCGGCCAAGAGAGAGATCTCCGGCGCACTTAAATAGAGCCTGCTCCCTTCCAATTCCGGCACCTGCGTCTTAATCCAGGTTTTCTCCGGATATTTTGGATCAAATAGCAGAAGGACGGCATCGATGAGAGCGGGCCTTTTCTGCCCGCCAAACCTCTGATCCAACCGTTCCATCATCTCCACCCTCATGTCATCGTCCAACTGGGTGATGGCTTTAAGAACAGACCAGGGCATCTCCACGGGGATCATCGGCCATTTATCGATTGCCTTGGCGTAATCGATCATGGTGTTCTCCAAAACATTTCCAGTGGAATCCGCCATGGCTTCTCGCAAATCGTCGATGATATAATCGATATCTCTAGCCCAGACCGCCAGCATCCGGGGCGGCAAATTGAGAACGAGACGGTCGGTCTTACGAACGGACACAAAGGCGGTATTCCCCGGCGCGTTGCTGACGATGCCATTGCCGCGCAATGTGTTGAGCAATTCGAGAAATTTTTTGTTGGAAAAGTCCATTCTGTACTGCTGAAATTTTTCCTGTGTCTTCTTGCGCAACTCTGTTAGCGAAATACTTTCCGTCCCCTGTACAGGGCAGATATCCAAAATTGCACCGCTCACAAGGCGCAGCTCCACCCACTCGGGCTCTTCTGTCCCCCGGCCCGTTTCCATATTGGGAAATGGCAGGGCCGGCACGGACTTGACTTCACCGGGGTTCTGTTCGCCGACAAAAGACAAAACACTTTGCAGCCAGGGGGGCAAATTCGGCTGGTGCGCGGAATCTTCGCTGGCATCTTGAAGGCCGGCCAGCCTGCTTCTGGCAATGCGCCCGATTTCACTGGGCGGCGCCAAAGGATAGAGACTCTGCGGTGTAAGAACAGCCGCGCTCAAAACCAAGGCAAGAAATGGTCTTATCGATCTCATACGCTCACCATCCTGCGCAATTATACCTTGTATTTGTGGTTTTGTCAAGGGCTTGGAGCGTTTTTTTGACGGAGAAAACTACAGTCCGGCTTGAACTGCGTCTTGCGCGCGGCGGGTATCTTCCAGATGTTCAAATCGCTCACGAAAGGCGCGCTGCTCCTGCCGGCATATTTCGGCGGCCTCGGGATCCAGTATTTCCAGGGTTTCCAGCGCCATTTTCTCTTCCTCTTCGGTCAACGAATGACATCCCACCATCCGTTCAACCAGTAGGATCGTATGTCTATCCTTTGTCCCACTGTGCTTTACACGGGATAAAACCCCCAAGAGATTGGGCTCATCGATGCCATAATTCAACAGACACATTTTGACATCCAAAGGCCGCCAGGGAGTTGCCGTTTGCACGGAGGATATCAACCTCTCTCTTTTTTGCGATCGGGCCAGCCACCAGCTCAGCCCTTGATTTCCTTCCAACCGGGCTTGAACTTGTTGAACCGGTCCGACTTCGGGTACATCGATCGGGCTGGACTCTCTGACAAAATTAAACATCCGCACAAAAACGCGCCGGCTGTGTTTGCCCAAGGCCAACTCCACCCCAAAATTCGCTCGGACACTGGCACCATCATAGCCCTCCCGGAGGAAAAACAACTTGGTCAACGCGCAAGCCAGCGTGGCATATCCTTTCCCGTACTCTTCATCCTTCATTTGAATATCCGCCATCAAAATGTCTTTGCCCGCTTTGTTCATTTCAAAAGAGATGGTTCCCACCTCTTTTGCCCCATCTCTCAAGACCGCCTTCACGGCAATATATTTTTCCTTCTCCTGCCGGTGCCGGCCCCATTTCCACCCCTGGTTCAACAGCGCGTACAGGATCTCGTTATCATCCGTATCCACAGCACGGGTTTGGCCTGTTCCCGGCTCTTCAAGCACCACCTCCCTGACGACCTCTCTTTCCACAACCTCCAGTTTAAGTTTTTGCGGCACTGCTGTATGGTCAAATGCCGCCTGATGTAAGAATGTCGCCTCCAACTCATCCAAATTGGAGTAGGGTGAAATCCCCAACAATTGAAGCGTTTGGTCCTGATCCACAAACACAGGCCCCGAGGGAGCCGGAGTCTCGGAAGGACCAGCCGGCAAAGGCGTCTGAACCTCGGCAACAACACGCCCATCGGAACCGACACGCAGAACAACATCGGTCAAATCCCCTCCCTCTTTGGCCATGCGCAGCAGCGCCAGCGACATACTCCTTACAGTCGGCCAGTCCGCGGCGGACCAGGCATCGCCCAGGCCTCTCTTCACAGCTGGAATACAATCCCGAAGCAGAATACCCGCGTCCGGGCCCACTTCGATACCAAATGCCGCCAATTCATCCCAATGCTCATCGATCCACTCCTGGCCGCATGCCCCTTTCAGCGCCGGCAAGCCGTAAATCAACAGTCTTGCCGCATTTTTGCCGGCCGCCAGGGCCATGTGCGCCAGGCCTTTTTTCTCGTCGTCTCCCCAATGCCTTGCGGCCCATTTTGCGCCAAATGTCTTGTCCAAATCATAAAAACCATACAAAACAAGGTGAGCCTGCCCCGGTCCCGCCTTTCGGATGATTGACATCACATCATGCCATGCACCCCAATCTCCAAACCAACTTGTTCCATATATTCCCACCAAATCTTCCAGGATGAGAAATGCATCCCACTCATTGAACCCGGCCAGATCATAGATATCCACCAGATCCTGCGTCCGCAACTTAATATTTCTGGCTTGGAGCATCTCTTTCATAAAAACATATGCACGCTCAATGATCCGGGTAC
>CAZGMX010000196.1:0-5625 GCA_964526865.1 uncultured Actinomycetota bacterium
GGAGCTTCCAAGGGAATTTGTTGGACATGGGTTTGTCTATGTCAAAGGGAAAAAGATGAGCAAGACCGAGGGCCGCAGGGTGGATCCCGTTGAGGCGGCAAAGCGGTATGGACCGGATGCCCTGCGCTATTATCTGTTGCGCGAAATCGCGTTTGACCGGGACGGAGATTTCAGTTGGGAAAATTTTGAAACGCGCTACAACAGCGACCTGGCCAACGACCTGGGTAATTTAGTCAGCCGGGTCCTGTCGATGATCAACCGCTATTGCAAGGGAACCATTCCGCAGCCGGAGGGTGTCCCGGACAGAGAATTGGCAGAAGCCGCGGGCCGGTTGGCGGCAGAGATTCCCGCCATGATTCAGGATTTGGAACTGTGCGGTGTTCTGGGCGCCATTTGGGGTGTGATTGGGCTGGCCAACCGCAAGGTGGAGGAGGCTGCGCCATGGAATCTGGCCAAGGATCCTGCGCAGGGGTCCCGTCTGCGCAGGTGCCTGTACGACCTGGCGGAAACGGTCCGCATTTTGGCGCTGGTGATCGGACCGTATATGCCTTGCACGTCCAAGAAAATATTCGATCAGTTGGGAATGGCGGACGAGCCATTGCGGTTTGACAGGGACATGGTGTGGGGACGCCTCAAGCCGGGGCAGGCATTGGGGACGTTGTCGGTGCTGTTTCACAAAGACGCTGTGGCAAGGGCATAAGATGAGATGATGGAAAACACAGTGGCAGACATCTTTTTTTTGCGCTCCGGTCCTCTGCATGTGGTGTGACTCACACGCCCACATCGATGGATTGGACGCCCGGGAGCAGGCGGCGGTAGTGGCTCGGGCGCGCGAAGCTGGCGTGCGATGGATCATCAATGCGGCGGACAGTGTGGAGTCCTGCCGCCGTGTGCGCGATTTGGCCGCGCGGTTTGACGCGGTCTGGGGAACGGCGGGCGTGCATCCGCACAACGCCAAGGATGTCACGGATGCAACCTATCCTCTCATTGAAGAGGCCCTGGCGGATGAGAAGATCGTTGCTGTCGGGGAGATTGGATTGGATTATTATTATCAGCATTCGGATCGTGCTGTGCAAATCGAGGTTTTTGAGCGGATGATGGACGTGGCCCTGCGAGCTGGCAAGCCGGTGGTGGTACACCACCGGGAGAGTGCAGAACAGACCGTGTGTTCGATGCAAAAGTTTTGTGCGCGGGGTTTGCGCGGGGTGTTGCACTGTTTCAGCGGTTCGTGGGATTTTGCCCGGCAGCTGCTGGACATGGGGTTGTGGGTGTCGTTCTCCGGGATACTGACGTTTCGCAATGCCCAGCCGCTGAGGGATGTTGCCGCAAAGATTCCTCTGGACCGGGTTTTGCTGGAGACGGATTCGCCATATCTTGCGCCGGAACCCGTACGCGGCTCGGCCAATGAGCCAAAAAACCTGGTGTATGTCGCACAATGCTTTGCGCAGCTGCGTTCCGTGCGTTTGGAGGAATTGTCCGAACAGACATTGAAGAACACGTCTCGTCTATTCGGCCTGGACCTGAAAGGAGCCGTTTCATGAAAGAATATGCAATCGGTGTTGATTTTGGGGGGACCAACACGAAAGTGGGATTGGTCCATAAATCCGGACGGGTGTTGATGGAGACGGCCTTCCCCACGGCCGAAAGTCCCAAACCTCCCGCTTTTGCCCAGCGGGTTGCCAGAGAGATATCAAAATTGGTGGTGGATGGAGCCATTGAAGTGGGCCAGGTGGCGGGCGCGGGCATCGGCGTTCCAGGCCTGGTGGACAACGTGCACGGGGTTATTCACTCGGTGACCAATGTGCCTGGATGGAACAAACTCGACGCGGGATCCCTTTTTGAGAAACATTGGAAACTGCCGGTCTGCGTGGAGAACGACGTCAATGCCATGGCCCTGGGAGAATACCGGGATGGCGCGGCCAGAGGTTTTGCCAATGTGGTGTGCGTGACCCTGGGGACGGGAGTTGGCGGGGGACTCATCATCGAGCACAAGCTTTATCACGGAGCGACCTTGACGGCCGGGGAAATTGGTCATATTGTTGTGGAGTCGCACGGCCCATTGTGCGGCTGTGGAATGAGAGGTTGTCTGGAGGCGTTCATAGGCACCAAAGGGTTGTTGTCTCGGGCGAAGGCCTTGTTGAAAAAAAACAGAGGAGGAGTACTCCACCGATGGTTGGATGAGGGGCTGGTGTTGACGCCCCATCTATTGGCCCGCGCGGCACATCGCCGCGACAAGGCGGCTTTGCAAGTGTGGGATGAGGCGGCCCGCTATCTGGGAAGGGTGTTCGGGGGACTGGCCAATTTTCTGAACCCGGACATTTTTGTGGTGGGCGGGGGAATCTCCGCGGCGGGAGGTTTTTTTCTGAACAAAGTTCGAAGTGTGGCCAAGCAATACGCGATGTCGGTTCCAGGAAAGAAATTAAAAATTGTCCGTTCCGGACTGGGAAACCGGGCTGGAATCATGGGGGCTGCGTCCCTGGTGTTTGACCGGCACGGCATTGCGTCGGAAGCGTAATCTTTGTGACAGCGGATGGGGGATGATCCAATGAAAATATTCATCGATTCGGCGAATGTGGAAGAGATCAAGATGGCCCAAAGCATGGGGGTCCTGGACGGTGTGACCACCAATCCTTCCTTGCTGGCCAAGGAAGGCACCGACGTGATATCCACGCTCAAAGAGATATGCCGCGTGGCGCAGGGACCCGTCAGTGCCGAAGTCCTTGCCACGACCTGTCCCGCTATGGTGGAAGAGGCGCGCCGGCTGGCAAAAATCGACAAACACATTGTCATCAAGATTCCGTTGATTTTGGAAGGGATCAAGGCCGCGAAGATATTGAGCGCCGAAGGCATCCGGGTCAACGTGACGCTCTGTTTTTCGGCGACGCAGGCACTGCTGGCGGCCAAGGTGGATGCGGCGTATGTCAGTCCCTTCATCGGGCGGTTGGACGACATCAGCCAGGTGGGCATGGATCTCATCCGTCAGATCAAAACGATTTACGCCCAATACGGGTACAAGACGCAGATCATTGCCGCCAGTATTCGGCATCCCATTCATGTCCTGGAGGCCGCGATGATTGGCACCGACGTGGCGACGATCCCCTTCAAGGTGATCGAACAGCTCGTCAAGCATCCGTTGACGGACATTGGGTTGGATCGATTCCTGAAAGATTATCAGAAGGCGTACCCGGGAGCGATTCCGGCAATAAAAGGTTAGGACGGTAATGAGGGTGTTCTATTTGAATTCCATGACTCGTTCACGCATTGCACGGGAGAGGAGAGCGCTCTTCTCTGCGGGGTTGTTGTTCGTGTGTGTCCTGTGCTTCGGGATGGTTTCCGGCGCGCAGGCGGCGGACGAAGACCCGCCAGCGCCAGCTGTTGATACACCTTTGAATGCGCAAACCAACCTGCCGGCTCCGGCCATGGATGCCCCCCAGGAGGCGGTCAAGGAAGAACAGCCCATCGATTACACGGCAGACAAGATCAGTTACGATCAAAAGAAGAACATCTTGCACGGGGAAGGACACGTTTTGATCGGCTTCAAGAATATGTCGCTGAAGGCGGACCGTGTGATCGGCTATCTGGAGACAAGCGACGTCTACGCGGATGGAAACGTCGTGCTGTCCATCGGCAACCAGGTGTTCACGGGAGAAAAGGTTCATTTTAATTTCAAGACGCGTCTGGGGGATTTTATCAACGGCACGGGCTATTCGGATCCGTGGTATGGAAAGGGCAAGATGATCCGCAAGACGGGCTCCAACGAATTTCAGATCACCGAAGGATACATCACGTCCTGCTACAATGAAAATCCCCATTACAAGATCAAGGCCAAGAAGATTTTTATCTATCCCCGGGAACGGGTGATTGCCAAGGACGTGGTTTTCAACGTCGGTGGGTACGACGTGTTTTGGTCACCGATCTTTACCCGCTCCCTCAAGGACGAACGCGAGCATTTCACGTTCATCCCCGGATACAACAAACGTTTTGGCGCGTTCATCAGGGCCGCGTATAATTTCTGGTTTGATCCCTACCTCGACGGATCGGTTCATGCCGACTATTACGCCAAGCGGGGTCCCGCCACGGGCGTGGATTTCAATTATCGCATGGATTGGAAAGACAAGAAGGACAAGGATGCTCCCTCTCTCCCCATGGGGGGGATGTTTAAGTCATACATCCTCAAAGACAAGAATTATCAGCCCGTGCAGGGGACGGGGCCCGGCGGCAAGAAGACGCGATACCGGATCAGTTTGAAACACGATCAGCAATTGTTTCCGGACACACGGCTGTTGTCGGAGGTTCACGCCTTGTCGGATCCGGATATCATCGACGATTTCTTCCGGGACGAGTTTGAACAAAATGTTCAACCGCAGTCGTTTTTGGATATCAGCAAGAACACGGAAAATTACCGGCTGGCCCTTTTTGCCCGCAAGCGTATCAACAGCATGTTCAACGTGTTGGAGCGCCTGCCAGAGGTCCAATTTCAGACCCGCACACTGCCCATGGGGAAGACGGGGTTCTACTACACAACCACCAACAGCATGGGCTACCTGCGTCAAAAGCTGACGTCTGGGAACGACTACGACAGCCTGCGAGCGGATACGAATCACGAATTTCACTACCCCTTCAAAGCCTGGCGGTGGCTGAATCTGGATCCCCGGGTGGGATTTGAGGATACCTTCTACACAAAGGGGGTCAATCGAAACGGCATTTTTCGCAATCTCGTGTTCACCGGCATCGACATTTTTACAAAACTGCACAAGCTCTATCCCAAAGTTGAATCCGATTTTTGGGATCTCCACCAGGTGCGCCACGTGGTGGAACCCCGCATCACATTTACGTTTGTTCCTGTGCCCTCGTACAAGCCCAGCGAACTGCTGCAGTTTGACGAAATAGACACGAGGACGAAGCAGGATAACTTTCGTCTGGGTCTGCGCCAGTTGCTGCAGACGCGCCGGATGGAGGAGACGATCAACGTCATTGATGCGGATATTGCCACCTATTATTACCCCAATTCGCGGGTTCCTTTTTTGGACCGGTTGGGGAAGGAGCACAAATTTTCGTACATCTATCTGGAATCCAGGTTCCGGCCGCTGAGCTGGGTTGCCATCGATCTGAAGGGCGGCTACGATCAGTACAACAAGGAGATCAATCAGCTGCTGTTGGACCTCGCCTTCATCCATGGGGACGACTGGAACATCTCCTTCCGGCAGAGGCAGGTGCAGGGGGAGAGCAATTTGACAGCCTGTGAGGTGGTCTATCGGTTGAATCAGGACTGGATTGCGAAGGGGTTCTGGCGCTATGATTTTAAAATGAACCGGCTGGAGGCGCAGGAATACACCCTGCTGAGGGATCTTCATTGCTGGGAGGTGGCGTTCACATTCCGTCAAAGGCAGCTGCGGAATGACATGAGTATGTTTGTGGTGTTCCGGATGAAGGATTATCCGCAGATGCCGATCAAATTTGGGAATTGATTCGGAAGATATAATAGCAATGGTCAATTGCGGGAGGATGTGATTATTCACTCAATACGGCAATGCAGAAGTCTCTTCGCCGCTCCACACCTTCGCGCGCAGCCTTTTGGCATTTTTGCTCGTGGACCCTCGGCCAGCCGTATCTGACGGTAGCCCG
>CAZGMX010000197.1:0-1617 GCA_964526865.1 uncultured Actinomycetota bacterium
GGGTGACGTCTTTCTTCCATGGCCCGGCGCTTCAAGGCGTAGAGGATATCCGTCACCTTGATTTTTTGAGGACAGTCCACCGTGCAGGCATAACAGCTGACGCACAGCCAGATCGCATAACTGCCCAGGACCTCCTCCATGAATCCTTCCTTCGCCATGTGGATCAGCCGCCGGGGGGTATAATCCATGTAGAGGGAAACGGGACAGGTCGTGGAACAAGTCCCGCACTGAATGCATTTGGACAGTTTTTCCCCGCCCATAACGCTCTTGACCCAGTCGGGAAATTTCCGGTCCAGGTCTGTCTCATATTTGATCATCCGCTTGGCGTGCATCCTCGCCCCTCTATTCGATCCGCATACACGGCAAGCCTTTGATGATACACAACTTATAGCTTCCAGTCAAGAAGATTTTTGGCGGCTATTCCGACCTGATTTCCTGATACACATTCTCGTTTCGCAGGTCCTTTTGAAGTTCCGTCTCATCGTAATCGATTTGTTCATTGGCCTGCTCGCGGGTAAGACTTTCCGAACCTGTCTTGGATGTCTGCCCCTCCGTTTTTACGGATGGAGCCGATGCAGTACACCCGAAGACTCCCCCCAGCGCCGCCATCAACAAAACAACCACTATGATTTTTCCTTTTGTGTCCATCGCACATCTCCCCTTCTTCTTTTCATTCAGGATCAACAAAGATCATGAATCGCGAGACTACTCAAATAAACGGTCAATACCGCAATCCCCAGGAGATACCCCCCCCAGACATCGATGGGCCAATGCACGCCCAGATACAACCGGGACCACCCTGCCATCATCCAATACACTCCCACGGCCAGCACCACCATCACTTTCCCCCACCGGGCCCGCGGCCACAATGCAATGGCCAGGACACCCGTCAACAATACCGCCCGGAGACAGTGTCCGCTGGGAAAGGAGTTCATCCCGGGAATCCCGAGATGGGGTAGATGAAACCTCTCAAAGATGTCGCTCAGCATCACCTTGCGCATGTACTCTTTGCCGGGTCTGGGATAGGGAATGTTCATCTTGGCGAAAAATTCAAAAGCGGTCAGAACAAAGAAAAGCACCCAAAACAAAAGGATTTCCCGGATTCTTCCATACTTGAAGAAAAGAACCACGCTGATCATTCCCAACGCAACAACGCTTGCGTAAGGGCCGCCGATTAAAGCCAGTATCCCCACCAGCACGTCCGCCGTCTTTCCCGCACAACTCTGCGCGGCCGCGAGAATCTTCACATCTGCGGATCTCACGGCCGGCATTTCATGAGAAAGAAGGAGAATCAAAATACAAATCAGACAGCCGTAAAACACCCCGCGAAATGAGGACACGACAGATCCATTGTTTTTCATCCCGCTATTTTATCGAATATGTCCGGGATATGTATCGAACAATCTTATGGGGCTATCCATTTGACTCAACTATTCTTCGAGCGACCCCGAGCACAAGCGAGGGGGAGTCGAGAAGCCCGTCCGCTCATGTTCTCGACTCGCGAAGTTTATCCCGAGCGATATAAAAACCGGGGACAGCTACCTGTTTTTTTATTGAGGTATCATCGCAATTTTAGTCAGATCCTATAATGGCTGAGACAACAGATTTCTCTCTTTA
>CAZGMX010000197.1:1627-2032 GCA_964526865.1 uncultured Actinomycetota bacterium
ACAAACAGGTAGATGTCTCCGGTTTTCCTAAGACCCCCCACCTGCCGCGAGGTCACTGATTGTGGGTTGGCTCTCTGTAGGAGGGCTGGGAGCCTGCTGGCTCCGCATGAACCCCGCGGCAAGTGAAGAGAAGATGTTCTATGCGCACACCTTGATGGGAACACCCTGGTCGCCAGTCTCTTCTTCCTGAGGCCGTTTGGCCGATGCCTTGGGAACCACTTTCCAAAACAGACCGAGCGAAACATCCCAGCGGGAAAGTATCTGAGCGGCACGGGGACTTCGGGTAAATTGCCAGTGCCGTTGAATCATGGCCCGGAGCAACTCCTCGTCCTTCGCGTCGGCGACCCTTTGGAGGCGTATCAACTGCGCGTTATAACGCTTGTGGAGCCCCACTGGCATAGCTGA
>CAZGMX010000197.1:2042-5599 GCA_964526865.1 uncultured Actinomycetota bacterium
CGACATCCTGGCCCCCTGCAGGGTTTTGCGCAATGCCAACGCCAGCGGCCGAAGGCCGCGGCGTTGTGCCAGGGTCAAAAACACCTTCCTCATCAAAGACGTAAGCCACTCCGCCCGTCATCCCCGCGCCAAAATTTCTCCCCGTACTGCCCAAAACAACAACCACCCCATTGGTCATATATTCACACCCATGATCCCCCAATCCCTCCACCACGGCCCGGCCGCCGCTGTTGCGCACGCAGAAGCGTTCACCGGCGCGGCCGGCGGCGTACAACGTTCCGCCCGTGGCGCCATACATCACCGTATTTCCCATGATCGAGTTTTCATGCCAGGCATAGCCGGCATCCTCGGGAGGCCGCACAATGATTTCCCCGCCTCCCATGCCTTTTCCAACATAATCGTTCGCCTGCCCTGTCAGAATCAGACGAACACCTCTGGCCAAAAAGGCCCCAAAACTCTGCCCGGCGGTCCCATTCAGTTCAATCTGTACTGACCCCGGTTCCAACCCCTCTTCCCCGTGGCGCAACGCAATCAGTCCGGAGAGCTGGGTTCCCACGGAACGATTCGTATTGCGGACGGCATAGACGAGCTTCACGGGCCGCCCCGCCTCCATCGCGCCCCGTGCATCCGCGATGATTTTTTTGTCCAAGGGGACGTCGTCCTCCCAGTCGTTTCGCTCCACCACGCGACAGACAGGCCGGTCCGATTTCCTCCCATCGGCGGTCATGCCGGCCGGAGCAAGAATTCTGGCCAAATCCACCCGTCGGGCCTTCACGGCCTGGATCCCCTTCTTTTGCCTGAGCAGATCCGTGCGCCCAATCACTTCCGCTATGCTCCGGCACCCCAGCCTCGCCAAGTGGTGTCGGACTTCCTGGGCCACGCCATTTAAAAAATTAATGATCATTTCCGGCGTCCCCATGAACCGCGCACGCAACCGCTCGTTTTGTGTGGCAATTCCTGCCGGACAGGTATCCAGATGACAGGCACGAACCATACAGCAGCCGGCTGCAATCAATACGGCCGTTCCAAAACCAAATTCCTCCGCTCCCAGCATTGCGGCCACCAGGACATCGCGCCCTGTTTTCATCCCTCCGTCCGCACGCAGTGTGACCTTTCCCCTCAGATCGTTCATGACCAACACCTGCTGGGCCTCGGCCAGTCCCAATTCCCAGGGAACACCGGCATTCTTAATGGAAGAGATCGGGGAGGCGCCGGTTCCGCCGTCGCATCCGCTGATCTGAATGACATCAGCATGTGCCTTGGCCACGCCGGCCGCGATCGTGCCGACCCCGGCGGCCGACACCAGCTTTACGCTCACCTTGGCGCGCGGATTCACCTGCTTCAAGTCGTAGATCAGCTGCGCCAAATCCTCAATGGAATAGATGTCGTGATGAGGGGGCGGCGATATCAATGTCACTCCGGGAACCGTGTGCCGCACGCGGGCAATGTATGCCGACACCTTTTTGCCGGGGAGCTGGCCCCCCTCTCCCGGTTTGGACCCCTGGGCCATTTTTATCTCCAATTGTTCGGCACTGCTCAAATACGCCGGCGTCACGCCAAAGCGGCCCGAGGCCACCTGTTTGATTTTGCTGTTCGCCCAGTCCCCGTTGGGACGGGGCGCAAAGCGGGCGGCGTCCTCGCCCCCCTCTCCGCTGTTGCTTTTTCCACCGATGCGGTTCATGGCAATGGCCAGCGCCTCGTGCATTTCTTTGGAGAGAGCTCCCAGGGAGATGGCGGCGGTAACAAACCGCCTGCGTATTTCCTCGGCACTCTCCACTTCCTCCAGCGCGATGGCCTTCCGGTCTGGCTTGAATTCCAACAAATCCCGCAGACACACCGGTTCCCTGCTGTTCACCCAATCCGCGTAGGCCCAATAATCCTCCATGGCTCCGGTGCGGGCCGCCTTCTGGAGCCGCGCGATCATGAAGGGATTGAATGCGTGTCTCTCCCCCGCCGTGCGGTACCGGTACATCCCGCCAAAATCCACCCGGGGCGCATCGCACACGTAGGCATTGCGGTGCAGCGTCAACACGTCTGCGGCCAATTCCTGATACCCGATTCCACCGACCCGCGAGGCCGTGTTCGTGAAACACTCCTCTACTACCGCATCCGAAAGACCTATCGCCTCAAAAATCTGCGCCCCACGGTAACTCGACACCGTGGAAATCCCCATCTTGGACATGATTTTCAAAATCCCGTGTTCCAGGGCGTGGATGTAATTTTTTAGGGCCTTGTCCGCCGTTGTGTCTTGCACCTCATCCGATTCCACCAGCCGCAATGCGCTCTGAAAAGCCACGTGGGGATAAATCGCGTTGACCCCGTATCCCAGCAGGGCGGCCATGTGGTGGATATCAAAGGCGTCTCCCGCTTTGGCGACGATGGCAACCCGCATCCGAAGTCCATCCCGGATCAGGCGGTGGTGCAGTGCCCCGACAGCCAACAGCATGGGAATGGCGGCATGCTTTTCATCGATCCCCTCGTCCGTCAACACCAGAAGCCGGGTACCCGTCTCCACGGCACGCACGGCCTGATCGCACAGCTCTTTCAAACGTTTCTCCAGTCCGCCATCACCCTGCTCCGCCTCAAAAACAGTGTGTAGAACAAGGTGTGAAAAACCGCCCTTGCCCTGATTCAGCAGACATTCGAAAAGCCTCCCGGTCAGAATGGGGCTGGAAATGCGGATCATTTTCGCGTGATCTTCCGTCTCCTCCAGTAGATTTTTTTGATGCCCAAGAAAACTCCCCAGCGACATGACAAGGGACTCCCTGAGCGAATCGATGGGGGGATTCGTCACCTGCGCGAACAGCTGCTTAAAATAGGAATAGAGAATCCTCGGCTTGGCCGACAAAACCGCGGGCGGAATATCATCCCCCATGGAACCGATGGCGTCTTTCCCGTCCACCAGCATGGGTTTGATCAACGTATTTAAATCCTCCTGGGTATACCCCAGGGCGATCTGCCGGCGCAGAAGGTCCGGCATGCACATACCGGGCGCCGGGGCCGTCGTTCCCTCTGCCGCCTCTTTCTCCGGGGCCGCTGCTCTCGAATCCAAATTATTACAATTCTGCGCGATCCACTTTTTATAGGGTTTGCGCCGCGACACATCGTCTTTGATCTCTTTGTCTTTCAGGACCATGCGCTGGCGGGTATCGATGGCAATCATCTGTCCCGGCCCCAGCCGGCCTTTTTCCACCACATCCCGTTCGGGGATTTCGATCACCCCCGCCTCCGAGGCCATGACCACCAGCCCCTGCCTGGTGATGACATAGCGTGCAGGCCTCAGGCCATTGCGATCCAGCGTGGCCGCCACCGTGTGACCGTCCGTAAAGGCAATGGCGGCCGGCCCGTCCCACGCCTCCATCAGACACGCACAATACTGGTAGAATGATTTCAACACGGGATCCATGTGCGGCACGTTTGCCCAGGCCTCGGGAACCAGCATCATCATCGAGGAAAGGAGGTCCCGGCCCGAAAGCGCCAACAGTTCCAAGACGTTGTCCAGGCTCGCCGAATCGCTCCCGCCCGCCCTGCAGCGGCCGGCCGCCGCCTTCGTCACC
>CAZGMX010000198.1:0-5523 GCA_964526865.1 uncultured Actinomycetota bacterium
CCGCCACTGAATCGTCGGCGGACTCCTCGCAATGACTTTCACGCTGCCTTCCTCACCGCAACGCCTTTTCGATAACGACTCCTCGCAATGCCCCTTCTCGCAAAATCCGCCATCCCTCCCGGTCGCACAATACAACGGAGGACTCTCTCCTGTAGACACTGGCCCCCCCGTCGACCATCCAGTCCACCTGCTCTTTCAATCCCTTGTCCAGCTGGTTCAACCTTGTGACGGGCTCTTCGTTGCTGACATTGGCGCTGGTCGCAATCAACGGCATCCCCGCGTCGCGCAAAACCATTTGCATGAACGGGTGGTCTGGAACTCTCACGGCCAGCGTTCCCTTCTGAGACCACTGCGTCAACAACGCCGGGGCGATACCTGCCCGGCATCGCCCCGCGCCAAAAAAGGGCAAGACCAGCGTCAACGGACCGGGCCAAAAATTGCGCGCCAGAATTTGTGCGAAGGAATTGACGTCCGCTCCCAGCAGCACCACTTCTTCCAAAGAACGAACCTGCACGGGAAGCGGCTTGCCGCGATCCCGGGCCTTGAGGGCATAGATGCGGTCCACAACGGCATCGCTTTGCGCGCACCCCATCAGGCCATAGACGGTTTCCGTCGGCAGAACACCGACCTGCCCAGACCGCAATCCCTCGCATACCTTGCCGACAACATCCCCATCGATGTCGCTTGCGTCAATCCCGCATTCGCCGCGTTCCTCCCGCGGGCGCGGCAGAAGGGCCTTCCAGACAGGCTTCTTTGTCCCGTCTCTCATCTCGTTTGCCTCGCAAAAAAAGTTTTCGGACCGGCTCCTAACGTGCCGGCTTGATTTTCGCGTTGGCTTCTTCCACCTTTTTTTGCATCTCGCGCTTGTGATGAGAAAGCTTGCCCTGAAGATCGGCATCCCCCAGCGCCATGATCTGCACCGCCAAAATCGCCGCATTCACCGCGCCGAACTTTCCGACCCCCATCGTCGCCACAGGGACTCCCGGCGGCATCTGCACCGTGGACAGCAGGGCATCCAACCCGTTCAAGTCTGTCGCGTTCAAGGGCACTCCGATCACGGGCAATATCGTGTTTGCCGCCACCGCGCCGGCCAGATGCGCGGCCCCGCCCGCCGCGGCGATGATCACTTTGATCCCACGGGCCAGAGCGTCGGACGCGTATTCCGCGACCTTGGCGGGAACGCGATGCGCGGACAAAATGGAGACCTCATGGGGCACTCCGAATTCCTTGAGCATCTTGACCGTATGTTCCATCATGGGCAAATCCGAATCGCTGCCCATCAATATTCCCACCAGAGGTCTGGTCATGGACTCCTCCTTTTCACTGGACCGCCAGCGCCTTTTGAGCAATGTCTCTCCTGAATTGAACGCCCTCAAAACACACCAAGTCCGCCGCCTGATAGGCGCGGGCAACCGCCTCCTGCAGGGTGGGCCTCAGCGCCGTAATCCCCAGCACGCGCCCGCCGGCAGTCTTCACCGCGCCGTTGTCCTGCCGCGTGCCCGCGTGAAAAACGGTCACGCCCGGAATCTTCTGGGCCCGTTCCAACCCCAATATCAGTTTGTCTTTTTCGTAGGAGCCGGGATATCCGCCGGCGGCAATCACCACGCACACCGCGGCGCCTGGTGAACAGGCCACATTCACCGCCGCGAGGCGTCCGTGGGCGCATTCCCACAGAATTTCCAGCAGATCGCCCTGAAGCCGCGGCAAAATCACCTGCGTCTCCGGATCGCCAAATCGCGCGTTGAACTCCAACACCCTGGGCCCTTTCTTTGTGAGCATCAATCCCGCGTAGAGTACGCCCTGGAACGGACATCCCTCCTGGGCCATTGCCGCAACGGTTCTTTCCAATATGTCCCTGCGCACGGCCGACAGCGCGGCGGCATTCAACAGCGGCGTGGGGCTGTAGGCCCCCATTCCTCCGGTGTTAGGCCCGCGGTCGCCGTCGAAGATCCGCTTGTGATCCTGCGCCGGCGGAAGCACGGCAATATCCTTTCCATCCACCAGCGCCAGCACGGAGGCCTCAGGACCCGTCAGACACTCCTCGATCACCACCCGGTTCCCCGCCTCACCGTGGACTTTCCTGACCATGATGTCGTCGATGGCAGCGCCGGCCTCTTTGGCGTTGGCCGCCACCACCACACCCTTGCCGGCGGCCAGACCGTCCGCCTTGACAACCAGGGGATACGGGGCCTTTTTCAGATACGCCTTGGCCTCGCCGGCATCAGAAAATATCTCAAACGCCGCCGTGGGAATGGAATATTTCTTCATCAATTCCTTGGAAAAAATCTTGCTCCCTTCCAGACGGGCGGCGGCCCTGGAGGGGCCAAAGATCGCAAGTCCGTTTTCCCTGAACACATCAACGATGCCGGCCACCAGAGGCGCCTCCGGTCCCACCACGGTGAAATCGATCGCCTCGGATTTGACAAATTGCAGAAGCCCCTGCAAATCATCCGCCTTGATGGACACGCACTGGGCGGTCTGGCAGATGCCGCCGTTGCCCGGCGCGCAATAGATTTTTATCAGCCACGGGCTCTGGGCAAGTTTCCACGCCAGCGTGTGTTCCCGCCCGCCGCTTCCCACCACCAGAACTTTGAGTTTTTTGTTCATGATTTTCTCCGTCATTGCGATCCCGCCGGTATTTTGGCGGGAGAAGCAATCTCGTTGTTGCAGATTAAAAATTTCGAGATTACCCGCCACTAAAGCGTCGGCGGACTTGCAGCTTCGTCGTCCCGCCTATGGCGGGTCCTCCTCGTAATGACGCTGCTCCTAATGTTTAAAATGCCGGACGCCGGTCACGACCACCGCCATATTGTGCTCATTGGCCGCGGCCAGAACTTCCTGGTCCTTGATGGAGCCCCCGGGATGTACCACGGCCACCACCCCGACTTTGGCGGCCTCGTCGATGCCGTCCCGAAACGGAAAAAATGCGTCGGACGCCATGACGGTCCCTTTCAACGGCTTCTTGGCCTTCATCGCGGCGATCTTCACGGAATCCACGCGGCTCATCTGACCTGCGCCGACTCCCACCGTCTCGGTCCCCCGCACAAACACGATGGCATTGGACTTCACGTGCTTGGCCACCTTCCAGGCAAACGCCAGCGACTGCAGTTCCTCGGCCGTCGGTTTTCGCGCCGATGTCACCTGGCCGCGGACCACGTCTTCCCGGGACAAATCCCTGTCCTGCAACAGCGCGCCGCCGACGATCTTTTTGATTTCCTTGCCGGCCGCGTCTTCTCTCTTCCACCGGCCCAGAATTTCCGCGGCCAGCAGGCGGAGATTTTTTTTCTTCTTGAGCTCCTCCAGTGCGTCCGGCTCATAGGAGGGGGCGATGATCACCTCGACAAATCCCTCGTTGATCTTTTTTGCCAGATCCAGCCCAACTGGCCGGTTGAGCGCGATCACGCCGCCAAAGGCGGAGACGGGATCCGTTGCATGGGCGTTCACGAACGCGTTTAAAAGATCGTCCGCCTCGGCAACGCCGCAGGGATTGTTGTGCTTGATGATGGCGCAGGCAGGCCGCTCGAACTCCTTGACCAGCTCGCAGGCCGCGTCCGCATCGACCAGATTATTGAACGACAGTTCCTTGCCCCACAGCACACTCGCCCAGCTCGCGCAAGGCTCCGGGCAGGCATTCTCCTTGTAGAGCGCCGCCTTCTGGTGGGGATTTTCCCCGTAGCGCAGGTCCGCAGCCTTCCTGAACTGCAGATTCAACTCGCCGGGAAACTCCTGCGAGGCATCGGAGGACGTAAGATTTTTAAAATAGCTGTGGATCACGGTGTCATAGGTGGAGGTCACCTTGAAGGCCTCCATTGCCAGCCGTATCTTGATTTCTTCCGACAACACCCCGTTGTTTTTCTTGAGTTCTTCCAGGATGAGGGAATATTTTCCCGGATTCACCACCACGACCACATCCTTGTAGTTCTTGGACGCGGCGCGCAAAAGAGTCGGACCGCCGATGTCGATGTTTTCCACGACCTCTTCGTGCGACACGCCCGGCTTGCGCAGGGTCTCTTCAAAGGCATAGAGGTTCACCACCACCATGTCGATGGGCAGAATGCCGTGGGCCTTCATCTCCTGCTGATGCTTGGCATCGTCCCGGCGTGCCAGCACGCCGCCCGCCACTTCGGGGTGCAGGGTCTTCACCCGCCCGTCCAGCATCTCCGGATATCCGGTAAAATCTGAAATCGAGACAATGGGTAGTCCTGCCTCCTTCAGTGTCTTGGCCGTGCCGCCTGTCGAGACGATCTCGATGTCCAATTCTTTCAGCCCCCTAGCAAATTCCACTATTCCCTTTTTGTCCGTAACGCTGATCAGCGCGCGCTCCACCCGTTTCATCGTGTGCACTCCTCCCCGAGATTTTTCCTCCACTTTATTCACCGTCCAATCCTACATCATTCAAACCGCACGGTTTTGGAACCCTTTTGAATGCGCCCAATCACCCGGGCATCCTCCCCCTTTTTTGTCAAATATCGAAGGGCGGCCACCTGATCCTTTTCGGACACCACCACGATCATGCCGACCCCCATGTTGAATGTCCGGTGCATCTCAAACCCGTCGATCCGGCCCTCCCGCTGAATCAGCTTGAACACGGGCAGGACATTCCAACTGCCCAAGCGGATCAGGGCATCCACGCCCTTGGGCAGAATCCTGGGGATATTCTCCTGAAATCCGCCGCCGGTCACGTGGACCAGGCCCTTGATGTCGATTGCCTCGCGCATGGCGAGAACCAGTGTGGAATACTGCCGGTGCGGCTTGAGCAGTTCCTCTCCCACACTGCATCCCAGCTCGTCCACAAAAGTGTCCGCGTCATGGCCTATCTGGTCAAAAAACAATTTGCGCGCCAGCGAATAGCCGTTGGTGTGAAGGCCGGAAGACGGAATCGAAATCAAGACATCGCCCGGCCGGATCCGCCCGCCGTCGATGATGCCGGATTTTTCCACCACGCCGATCATGCACCCCACCAAATCGTAGTCGCTCTCGCGGTAGATGCCCGGCATTTCGGCGGTCTCCCCGCCGATCAAGGCGCATCCCACCGCCTTGCAGGCCCGGGCCAGTCCCTCCAATAACGGATGGAACATGTCGGGCGTGATCCGGCCGGCGCCGATGTAGTCTAAAAAGAAAAGCGGCCGCGCTCCCTGAACCAGGATGTCGTTGGCGCAGTGATTGACGATGTCAAAACCGACCGAGTCGTGACGGCCCATCATCTGCGCCACTTTCAGCTTGGTGCCGACGCCGTCCACACTGGACACCAAGACGGGTCTTTTATATTTCTTCGTACTCAGTTCAAAGAGGCCGCCGAAACTCCCGATGTCCGTCAACACCTCGGGGCCAAACGTAGGCCGGACAATCCGGCCGATGCCCTTTTTCAGGCGCGAATTCTTTTCGATGTCCACACCGGCATCCTTGTACGTCAGCGCCATAAAACTTCTCCTTTACATTATCGCGAGGCGCCCGCCACCGCTTCAGTGGCGGACGGTGAGGCTGCAAGTCCGCCGACGATGCAGTGGCGGACAATCTCGTCGT
>CAZGMX010000199.1:0-3466 GCA_964526865.1 uncultured Actinomycetota bacterium
AGTGGAGTCAATCGGATAAGCACATGACGTCTTTATTCCCCATTATTGCGAGGAATCCCGGCGTGCTTCATGCCGGAACGAAGCGGCAATCTCATCGTTTTACGGTCATCGCGAGTTCCGGCTGCACCATGCCGGACCGTGGCAATCTCGTCGTTTCTCTCCATCCCCAACACCCTCATAAACTCCGCCGGCATCTTCGACTCCAACACCATGGATTTCCCCGTCACTGGATGAACAAATTCCATCTTATACGCATGTAGACACAACCTCCCGATGGGGTTCCAGGAACTGCCATATTCGTGATCGCCCACGATTGGGTGCCCCACATGGGCCAATTGCACTCGAATCTGCCCACGCCGGCCTGTTTCCAGCCGAACGTCAAGAAGGGAACAGTCCGTCCCTTTTTTTGCGACTTGATAATGCGTCACGGCATGCTTCCCCTTTTTTGGATTTTTCGTCACATAGACACGCAGTGTCTGGCTCTCTGCCAAATGTGTTTCCAAACTGCCCGACTCGGGTTTCGGACATCCCTCCACCAACGCACGGTAATATCTTCCAATAGTCCTCTCCAAAAAGAGAAATTTTAACTTCCCCTGTGTCTCATTGTCTTTGGCAAATAAAAGCAATCCGCTGGTCCCATAATCCAGCCTGTGAACCGTATAGAGCCTTGCCTTCGAATCCTTCTCTAGAAGATATTGCAGTATTTGATGAAACGCTGTCTTGACCCTCTCCTGATCCGTGGCCACAGAAAGAAATCGTGCTTTCTTATCCACCACCAGCAGGTGTTCATCCTCATAGACGATGCGGACATTGGGCAGATATCTGGAGGCATAGCGCTCCTTCCTCACTTCTACTTCCTGCCCGATCATTACAACAGAGTTCGGGATTTTGGCCAGGCGGTTATTCACCCACACCCGTTTTTCAATCACCATTTGCTTGAGGCGCTTTTTCGGCGAATCGGGATACAGTTCCTGCAGGCACTCCAAAACCGTCATTCTCTGTGTTGGTTTATATTTCATAATGTGGGTATCCGGTTGCTTCTAGTGACCACAAGATATTGTATCAATATTTCCTCCCCCCTTGCGGGGGAGGTTAGGTGGGGGGTATGGTCAACCGTTAATGCCCCCATCCCAGCCTTCCCCCACAAGGGGGGAAGGGGCTACTATTCTTTGCAAATACAACAAATAGTGTGTGCTAGAGTTGACCGCATACCCACGTTTCATAATTCCCCGTCATCGCGAGCCCGCCGACGTTTCAGTGGCGGGCGCGGCAATCACGCCGTTTTATTGTCATTACGAGTTCCGGCGCGTTTTATGCCGGAACGTGGCAATCTCGATGGTTACACTCAGCCTTAAAGACTACCTCGTCCCGACTAACTTCTGCCGGAACTCGTAATGACCTGCCCACCAAAAAAATATGCTAAAATACATCATGCAAAAATTCTCTTTATTTTACTATACAATTCTCGCGTGCATCATACTGACTGCTTTTATCTCCTCCTTCATCGTGCCGAATCACGCCGGCGCCGCCACACTCTTCGAAAAACGCTCCTGGACAGATTCTCAAGACAACGTCGATGCCGATTTTCATCTTTCCTCTCATGCCACCGGGGAAATCGAACTATCCATCCGCTGGACCGCAAAGGACGCAAAACAGGTTACATTCGTCGGTTACAAAGTCCTCGACGCGGCCGGCCATGTCATCAAAGAAGGTCTAAAAAGCAAACCCGAGAGTGGTCTTCCCATGGGCATGGACGTCTGCAGTAAATCCCCTTCCAGCAAATCCGCTGACACCGAAGATTGGAGCACAAAAAACTACAGCGCGCATGAAGAAACCGACGGAGTCGGATGGCGATTGCCATTGGGACAAGAACCAACCCCAGCCACTTATGGCACAAATCCGGACTCTCGTGCCGCCGCGATGCAGGAAATCAAATTCACCGTACCGCCGTCAGACTTCAACCTCGAAGGTTACACCATCGAGTGCGTGATTGAGCGCGACCACCTCGGCCTCCAGACCTTCGTCTATCCGTTAGGACAAAAAAACAATACGATGACATCTTCTCCCGGCACCGACTCGTCATTGCGAGACCGCCAAAGACGGCGACGAAGCTGCAAGTCCGCCGTCGCTTCAGTGGCGGGCTGCAAGTCCGCCGTCGCTTCAGTGGCGGGCAATCTCGTCGTTATTCGATCCCATCAAAAACAAGACCCCGTCCCATAAAATTACGGGACGGGGTCTTTGATCTTTCCAACGCCTAAAGATTATTATCTCTTTGTGACGTTGACGGCTTGTTCTCCTTTGGGACCATTAGTGATCTCAAATTCCACAGCCTGTCCTTCTGCGAGCGTCTTGAACCCATCTCCCTGAATCGCAGAGTAATGAACGAACACGTCCTTACCGCTTTCTGGAGTTATGAATCCGTAGCCCTTCTGATCATTGAACCACTTCACTATTCCTTTAGCCATTTGCTTCTTTACCTCCTTGCGTGCCAGATCCTCATGCAGTTAAAAATAAAAGCCGTAGGGTTGAGTTCGCCCCGCGGCTGCACTATTGCTGACTTATTTCGCCTGCTGAAGAACCTGTCACCTGTTGCTTACTCAAAGGCAGTCTCTCACATCTTCCCATTACTGTCAACCATTATCTGTGATTATTTTTAGGATTTTTAGAAATCTTATAGGGTTCTGCATTTTCCTTCTGCGGTTCCATCTATTCTATCGCCGGGTTCATGACCATTTCCAGCATCTCTCTTACCGAAATATTTTAACCATAGTAAATTCATTGGCGGGCATTCTCCTTTTGCCTCCTCAGTGAACTCCTTAAATTATTCAACATCGATCGCTTGCTGATCAGATTTCTTGCGGCATCGATAGTCATTCGAACGTTGTTTTCTTGGATCCAGTCAAATTCCTGAGAAGTGAAATGGCATAGAGAGGAATGTTACGAGTCTCTCCGTCCTGTTTGAGATTCAGGAGATTCGAGCGAATCACAAAGCGAGGATCAAATTGACTCTCGTATGAGGCAAGACTCCGGCTCCTGGGATTAACGCCCGATTTGACTTCAAGCGGATAAATATGATTTTCAAGCTCAATCAGAAAATCGATTTCTGCTTTTCCTCCTTCGCTACGCCAATAATAAAGGTCTCTACATCCCTGACAGGCAATGAGCTCCTGTGCCACATAGTTTTCCACCAAGGCCCCTTTGTATTCTTCAAAAAGCCGGTAACGTTCGACGATGGCCGTTGTCGGCGTCTGGGCCATCGCCCCCAAAAGCCCCACATCGAGAACATAGACTTTAAAACAACTTCGGTCGGCATAATACTTGAGGGGAAATTGGCTTTTCTGGACGGCGTGAGCCTGATAAAGCAATCCCGCATCTCCAAGCCAGACCAACGCATTCTCATACTCTCTGGCCCTCGCCCCATTTTTGAGTGCTGAAAAAAGGAATTTGCGATTCTCTCTGGCCAAAT
>CAZGMX010000199.1:3476-5514 GCA_964526865.1 uncultured Actinomycetota bacterium
TGATCCAGCCAAACGCCCGCAAAGGGAGTTCCAAATCAGCGTAAGTTTTGGAATATCGGATGTCGGAGCATGCTTCGCAAAATCCAAAACATACGAATCTATCACCTCACGTTGAATCTGGCGGACCTCCTCGGGATTGCGGTGCGTGACATAGGATTTCACCGCCTCTGGCATCCCTCCTACGAAATAATACTGATGCAGCAAATCGATCAATTCCTCATGAAAGGGTCCGGCGTAAGGAACAAGATCTCCGGTGCCTTCTAAAACCGTCCGGTAGCGCGATTCTCCAAGGGCGTCAAGGAATTCAAGAAATGTAAGAGGGCGAAGATCAAGGAAATTCACGTTGCCCACTGGAAAAGAGCCGGGCGAGGACAGTTTCACGCCGAGAAGAGATCCGGCCGCGGCAAGGTGATATTCAGGGACTTTCTCGTGGAAATATTTCAATGAATTAAGTGCAGGATTACAAGTCTGGATTTCATCAAAAATAATGAGATCCCTCTCCGGCCGGATTTGCGTTTTTGTATAAATCGCTAGATCAAAAATGATTCTTAAGGGATCTAGGTTCTTTTCAAAGAACTGGCCAAATTGTTGCCGTTCTTCGAAATTAAAATAGTGTACTTGCTCATACTCGTTTTTACCGAATTCTTTAAGAAGATATGTTTTTCCTGTCTGTCTCGCTCCTTTAAGGAGCAAGGGTTTTCGGCACGGTGAACTCTTCCAGGAAATGAGGTCTCTATAGGTATCCCTTTTCATGCCATTCATTATGCAAACGTTGCTTACCCCTGTCAAGAACTATCGGCTGTTTATGTGATATGTGCCACACTTTTCACCCCTCATATGTGATGCATTGCCGCATAAATGCCATCATTGAGCGCCAGCAAATCTGACCTTCCATTCTATGTCCTACTTCGAGCCCGTCACAAAAGACCTATCGCCGCCATCCCCTGCGTCCAGGGCAAAGCGGAAATTGCGCCAATTTTTTTTGGCTTAGGGTCACGGGACCAGCAAAAGGCTTTCGCATTCTTGAAATCCTTCGTAAAGCGTTCCAGGGTTTGGGTGTGTCTTTCATCCACGTGTTCTGTGGCCTTGATCTCCACCAAGACAACGGCGTTTCCAGGCCTTTCGACGATCAGGTCAATCTCCGCATCGTCTTTGGTCCGCAAGTATGAAAAGCGAAAATCCTTTTGGAGATATGCATTGAGACGGACAGCTTCCAAGACAATAAAATGCTCAAATGCTCTTCCAAAGTCGAACGAAGGGGGACATAGAGGAACATTCAGACTGTGATCGAGCGCCCTTTTGACCCCGAGATCAAAGAAATAAAACTTAGGATTCTTCCTCTGTCTCTTGCGTACAGAACAATGAAATGGCTCAAGAACAATGCCTATCAACGTATCCTCAAGAATTTGAAAATAAGACTGAACCGTTTTGGTGTCAGCACCAACGTCTTTGGCAATATTCGCATAATTCACAATTTCTCCACTTGTTTGAGCGGCAATCTCCAAAAACCTGCGAAAGGGATCAATCTGCCGAATGATATGCTCTGCCCATACTTCCTCCTTCAAATAGGTGAGAGCGTAAGCACTCAGAAAGGCCTTTTTTTCCTCCTCTGATTCTAATTGAGTAATCTTCGGGAGAGTGCCCCACTGCAAAGCATGGTCCAATTCAAACACGTCTCCCATTTCCAGATGAGTCAAAGGAAAAAGGTTGTTAACAAAGGCGCGCCCCGCAAGCAGATTGGCCGCACCCCTTCTTAGTTTTCGCGCACTCGAGCCTGTTAAGGCAAACTTTATTTTGGAGGATTCAATGTGTAAGTGAACCAGATCCAGCAACTTGGGAACCTTCTGGATTTCGTCAATGACCACCCAATCAATCTTCCCTTCCTGCGCCTTGATTTCATATCCCAAAGTCTCTGGATGACGGGCATAGCGTTCTTCTGCGAGTGGGTCCAGCAGATCTATCCAAAGTTTTTTCTCTTTTGTAAATGCGTTTTTCGGAGCAATCCGGCCAGCGTCTCGCTCATTCCGGCCACCTTCTC
>CAZGMX010000200.1:0-5495 GCA_964526865.1 uncultured Actinomycetota bacterium
ATTTATTTTATTTTCTGAGACAGAAAATAAAATAAATGAACCCGTCCCCTTTTTTCCTATTTCGAAAGCCGGTAGTCCTCGAGGTTTAGCTGAAGCCGGCGCTGTCCCTGGAACACATTGATGCCGGGATGGTAGGCAATATCTATTTTCCTGCCGGCCAGAGATGCCACCTGTTCGTGGTCCGCGGACGACACCATCTGGAATCCCATGACATCAAACGTCGTCTCCCGAACGCGCGTCTGAAATTTGAGATGGCTCCCGCCGACGATTCTCGGATACCCCTCGATGGAAATCCTGCTGGTCGAAAAGAGCGGCCGCGGGTTTCCCATGCCAAAAGGTTCCAGGCACCCCAGCTGTTCGATGAACTCCGAACAAAGCTCATCCTTGGCCAATTCCATATCCAGTTGAAGCGCACAATCCAGCGTCCGGTCTCCCAAAATCTGTTTGGCGTATTCATTGAGGGAGGAGCGAAAGGTCTTGATTCGGTTTAGATCGATGGTACACCCCGCCGCGTTGGCGTGTCCGCCGCTCGCGATCAACTCGGACTTGACCTGGGCCAGCGCCTCCGTGATGTGGAATCCGTCGATGGACCGGGCGGATCCCTTTCCGACGCCGTCTTGGACGCCGATCACGACCGACGGCTTGCCAAATTCCCGAACGAGCCTGGACGCAACGATACCGACCACACCGAAATGCCACTGGGGCTGGAACAATACCAGGATGGGATCCTTCAAATATTCGCTGTGCTGACGCACCATCGCAACGGCCTCTTCGGTCACCTGCCGTTCAATCTGACGGCGGCGCTGATTTTCCTGTTCGAGCCGCTGGGCCAACACCATGGCTTGGGTTTCACTGTCCGTGCACAACAGGGCCAGCGCATCCTGCGCGTCCGAGAGCCGTCCATTTGCGTTGAGCCGCGGAGTGATGCGGTAAGACACGTCCGTGGCACTGAGCGTCCCCGTACCGCATGCCAGGTCTCGCAAAATTTTTAGTCCCGGGTGGGGGCTTCGATCCAGCACCCCCAATCCCGCTTTGACGAAAATCCGGTTTTCACCCGTCAGCGGCACCATGTCGGCAATGGTGCCAAGGGCGACAAAATCCAAAATACCCTTGACATCGATGTGACCGGGGTCTTCTCTCTCTGCGCCCCTTTCGCGGCACCGCTTGACGAGGCCATGTGCCAATTTAAACGCGATGCCGACACTGGCCAGTTCTTCACGATAGATACTGTCCACACGCTTCGGATTGACCGTGGCCAGCGCTTCCAGCGTTCCACCGTCCGGCGCGTGATGATCCAGAACAACAAAATCGACGACTTGAGACCTCGCCCAGGATATTTCCTGGCGCGAATTGGTGCCGCAATCCGCGCACACAATCAATTTGGCCCCCTCTTCGACACAGCGGCGGACAGACTCCATCTTCAGGCCATATCCCTCTGTAAAGCGCGACGGCAGATAATAGCCGCATTTGCCACCCATCTTTCCCAATATCTCCAACAGGAGGGCCACGCTGGAAATACCATCCACATCGTAGTCGCCGAAGACAATTATTTTTTCCTGCCGGGACAGGGCCAACAGAACCCGGTTCACCGCCGTATCCATACCGGCAAGCAAGAATGGATCTCTCAGGGATTTGAGACGGGGCTCCAGGAATAAGGAAATTGCAGAAGATTCCACGAGTCCCCTGTGAATAAGAATCTGCGCGACGGGCAGCGTCAGAGAGAACTCCCGGGCAAGACCGGCGGCAAGCTCCGGATTTTGGGGACGGACACTCCAGAGCTTTTTCATGGCTTTATCACTTTCAGACTTCTCGACTTGGTCCAAAAGCTTTCGGACCGGACTCGCTCGAAACGCACTAAAACTGCTAAACTTTCGCCCTCAGGGGCTGCGCAACAACCGGCTTTTTGAAAGCCTTCAGGCCGTGCGCCCACCAAAGCACGACGGGGCTGGCAATAAACATCGTGGAATAGACACCGGCCGCGCACCCCACCACCAGGGCAAAAGCAAAATTGTTGATCACTTCTCCTCCAAAGAAATACAGGGCCAGCAGAACCAGGAACACCGTCAGACTCGTCAACAACGTGCGCGAGAGCGTCTGATTGATGCTGACATTAAAGATTTCCCTCATCTCTGTCTTGCGCATCATTTTGAAATTTTCGCGCACACGGTCAAAGATCACGATGGTGTCGTTCACGGAATAACCGATGACCGTCAGCAGGGCAGCAATGATCGTCAGGTCGATCTCCCGGCCCACTATTGCCATCGCCCCAACGGTGAACAATGCATCGTGCAGCAGAGAGATGATCGCCCCGACGCCATATTTCAATTCGAACCGAAACCATAGATACACGCCGATTCCAATGATGGAAAGGATCACGGCGATGATGGCCTTCTTTCTCAAATCCTTTCCAATGGCCGGTCCGACTTCTTCAGACCGCAGGACCTCAAACTTGTCGTTGGGCAGTTTTGCGGGCAATTTCTTGGTGATGTCCAACTCCTTGCCCAGGCCGGCCTTGATCATCACAACGTCCGTGTCTTTGTCCTTGGAGTGCTGGATGGTGCATCCCCCGACACCCAGTTCATCCAGGGCCTTGCGAATTTTTTCCACGGCGATGGATTTTTCAAATTTCAACTGCACCATGGACCCGCCCGTAAAATCCAGACCCAGCATCGATTTTCCCCGGACCGCAAGGGCCCCCATGCCGATGGCAATGAATAACGCCGAGAGCGAAATTGCGATCAGGCCTTTGCTCATGAAGTCGATATTCGTCAACTTGATCATCTGCATAAATTTGATCTTGTTGAACTGGGGATTGAGCGTCAGATAATCAAACACGAGGCGGGTCACCACCAGCGCCGTGAACATGCTGGTCGCGATACCGATCGACAGGGTGACGGCAAAACCCTTGACCGGTCCCGTTCCAAAAATAAAGAGGATGATACCCGAAAGCAGGGTCGTTAGGTTGGAATCGAAGATGGCTGAAAACGCCTTCTCATAACCTTTTGCAATGACACTGCGGATGCCCTTTCCCGTAGCCATTTCCTCTCTCATGCGCTCAAAAATCAGGACATTGGCATCCACCGCCATACCGAGCGTCAGGATGATACCGGCGATGCCGGGCAGTGTGAGCGTGAACTTGAACCACGCCATTGTGCCTATCAAGATCACGATGTTGAGCAAGAGGGCAAGGTTCGCGATCCAGCCGCACTGAAGGTAATAGATTCCCATGAATATAACAACCAGGATGAGACCGGCGATGGACGCGGTCACGCCCTTGACGATGGAATCTCTCCCGAGTGTCGCGCTGACGGTGCGGTCTTCGATGATCTTCACCGGCGCGGGCAGAGCGCCGGCGCGCAAGAGCAGGGCCGTATCCTTCACCTCGCTGGCCGTAAAATTGCCCGTGATCACTCCCCTCCCGTTGGGAATAATCGTCTTGATCTGCGGCGCCATGATCACCTCGCCGTCCAGAAGGATGGCCAACTGCCGGCCGACATAGGCCTCAGTGATTTGGGCAAAGCGCTTGGATCCCTCGCCGTTGAATGTGATGGAGATTTCCGGCTCATTGTAGGCCCCGCCGAAGTTCGGCTGGGCGTCGGCCAGATACGCCCCGGTCAATTCCGGAGTGCTTTTGATGAGGATGGGGATCCGGTACGTGTTCGGCCCATCATCGGCGGGCATCTCGGCCAGTTCGTAGCCAATGGGAGGAGTCCCCTTCTGCGCCTCCGCGATCTTTTCCTGGTCCGCGCTCACCAGGCGAAATTCCAACAACGCCGTCTTGCCGATCAACTTGTATGCGCGCTCGCGGTCTGTCACGCCGGGAAGCTGCACCACAATGCGGTTTTCTCCTTCGGGAATGATGACGGGCTCCGACACGCCGAATTCATCCACGCGGCGGCGGATGATTTCCAATGCCCGCTCCCTGGCCCCCCGCTTCTCCGCTTCGGAGAGCTTGGAGGTGTCCACCTCCATCACCAGGTGCATGCCTCCCTTGAGGTCCAGCCCCAAATTGATCGACTTGTCGGGCGGCCACAGTTTCCATATGGACACCGCGACCAGTCCCACAACCAAAAGCGTCTTCCATTTCATGGCGTTGGTCATTGATCTTTCTCCTCAGTTCTTATGCCCGCACCTTCTTGCAATCTCACTCTACACTTCCACCGCTTCTTTCGCCTTTTCCACATGCGTGATACTGCCCTTGATAAAATCCACTTTCACGTTGTCCGCAATTTTGATCGTGACAATGCTGTCCTTGACGTTGGTCACCATGCCGCAGATGCCGCCGGACGTGACCACCTTATCCCCCTTGGTCAGGGCCTCCACCATCTTCTTGTGTTCCTTTGCTTTTTTTTGCTGCGGCAGGATCATGAGAAAATACAACACCACAAACATCAAAATCAACGGCAGCATAGAAATCAGCGGGTTTGGCTGCGCGCCGCCCGTGACGGGTGCCGCCGGCGATTGGGCCATCAAGAATATGAGATGCATGGGAACTCCTTCCAATTTAAAATGTTAAAGAGCCATATATTCCGCAACAGATCTTGTCTGGGGAACCGGCAAATGATCTTCTATCAATCCCCGTACATGCATTTCAATTGCTGCATGCATGTTTTGCTCGGCTTGCTTCAATGTCTTCCCCGTCGCCACACAACCGGGCAAATCAGGTGAATACGCGGAATAATTCTTATTTGCCTTTTCAAACACAACAAGAAAACGACGCATACTACTTCACCTCCTTAAGTCCCGCCTGCCTTAGAATACTGTTCAACGTTCCAGGTGCAATATCATCATTTAAATGAGCAGCTGCAATAGTAACCCTGCCTGGTTTAACGTGGTGTTTGTATTGTCGATGACTTCCCTTGCATGCAACCTCATGCCATCCATCGTTCTTAATCTTTTTGATTATCTCTCGCACTTTCATCGGATATGGAACGTCCTTCCAAAAACTCCTTCTGAAACCGGGCGAACTCTCCCTGGGAAATCGCCCGCCGCATCTCCCGCATCAAATCGTGATAGAAATACAGGTTGTGATACGATGCCAGGCGCAGGCCCAGGATTTCATCGCTGTGAAACAAATGTCTCAGATAGGCCCGGCTGAACTTGCGGCAGCACACACACCCGCAACGCTCATCCAGGGGGCCAAAATCCTCGCGGTAGCGGCCGTTCTTGACGGAAAATTTTCCCGTCCACGTAAAGACGGTGCCGTTGCGGCCGTTGCGGGTTCGCATGACACAGTCAAACATATCCAGCCCCATCCCAACGGCCCGCACAAGGTCTTCCGGAGTTCCAAATCCCATCACATAGCGCGGTTGGTCCGCTGGCAACAGCGGCGCCGTCTTGCCCATCACCTCCAGGGACAACAGCGGCGGTTCCCCAACACTCAATCCCCCAATGGCATAGCCGTCAAACTGGATTTTTCTCAGTTCCCCCGCCGACCTGGCCCTCAAATCGTCAAAGACCGATCCCTGGACAATTCCAAACAAAAGCTGACCCTT
>CAZGMX010000201.1:0-5422 GCA_964526865.1 uncultured Actinomycetota bacterium
CAGTACTACGTGGAGCACTCTTTGCGAAGTCCGACGCAGTCGCAGGCCGCGTATCGTTTTTTGCAGTAGAAGATATTTGTGCAACAGGCTCATTTATCGATGATATAATCCGGACGCTTTTTGGACACTTGCCGGGATTCGACAGGACAAGGACGGTTTTAGTAAAGCAGTAAGTGGCGTCAATGCGGATCGATAGGGTATTCGCCCCCGTAGCTCAGTTGGAAAGAGCAGCAGTTTCCTAAACTGTTGGCCGGCCGTTCGAATCGGCTCGGGGGCAGAGTTTTTCGTGGAGTATTACTGCGTAACATAAGGAGATCTTTTTATGTCGCGAAGAAAAAAGGTTTCGGTGATACAAGAAACGGGTCCCAGTGCCTTGAGACGCATGTTCAAGAAGCATCGTATCTCCATCATTGCTGCGGGGGCTCTAATCCTGGCGGGATCCATTGCGATTTCAATCCACATGGGGATTCGTGTCCACGCCGATTTAAAAGCGTCCACGCTTTTTTCTCAGGCCAAGACCGAGCAGGATTATCAAGCGATTTTGGCAAAGTTTCCGGATAGCTACATGACATTCGATGTTTTAATGAATTTGGGTAGTCTGGCGTATGCCCGCGGAAACACTCAGGAAGCGCAGAAATACTATGATCGGGCGTTTGCCCTGAGCCCCAAAGGATTCAGGGGCGCTGCTGCACTCTGCAATATCGGCCAGCTCCTGGCTGACGCAAAGAATTATGACAAGTCCAATGAATATTTTCGCAGGGCTGTTGAGATGGATCCCTCGGGGGCAAAGGCTCCTGAGGCATTGTATCAGTGGGCGCGAAGTCTGCAGGCCTCGGGCAATCTGGCGGGTGCCAGGGAAAAGTATGAGCGCTTAGTCAAAGATTTTCCCAGCATTCCCTGGGGTCAGGAAGCCGCCCTACGATTGAGGGAGAAATAAATGGGACGGGTTCATTTTTGTTTAAAAAAATTCGTCAAGAGCCGCACAAAAAATGAACCCGTCCCATTTATTTTGTTCTTGACAATCTAAGAGGTGATAATTACGATCGTTACAAAGCAACTGCTGGAAATAGCGCCAAATTAGCCCAAAGGGAGGTGAAATCAAAGACCGGCTTGTGGTATGGAAGGCATGTTGCGGGCAGGCGATCAATCGGTCGTCTGAGTTCTTTGAATAATAAATTGGAAGGAGGCAAAAGGATGGATAAGTTTCCCATCCTTTGCACATTGTCCGCGCTGCTCGTATTCCTGGGTGCTGCAGTGAGTGTCGCGGGTGTGCAAACGGTAAAGAAGAGCGGCCTTCCGTTTGGTTTGAACTCTGTCGAACAGGTTCAGAGGAGCGTCGATTTTGCGAGCATGACATCGACGCTGAACCATGAGGCAGTAATGTTCGGCCAGCTTGACCTTCCGCGTGGCGGGAATGTTTCCCGTGCTCCAGAGATAGGGCTTGTACCTCAGGCCGAAAACTCTGTGGCGATCAGCGGGAACCTGCTGGTGAGCTTCTGACCTGTTGGGCAACCAACGGGAAAAGCCCCTTGAAGAGTAAACTCTTTGAGGGGCTTTTCGTTTGTGGGCGTCATTGCGAGGGAGCAGAGCGACGAAGCTGCAAGTCCGCCGACGCTTCAGTGGCGGGCAATCTCGTCGTTTCCTCGAGATCGTCACGTTCTTTCCCTCGAGAGCCCCCGCCACAGGCGGAGTCCCAACGGGGCGAGGCGGGCCCGCGCTGACGGATAAATCTCAATTCTGTTTATATGGATAAATCCTGGATGCGCCGGTGGTGTTGACGACGGTCACGGTGTAGTATTTTCCCGAATCGTCGTCTGCGCCGTCTCTGCGTTTGATGTGAACAGAGATGCTGTTGAAGGCCCCGCCATTGGGTTTGAACACCAGGTCATAATTGGCGATGGCGCTGTTGCCATTGACGTCCTTGATTTCTACCGCAGCCGGGGCAAACCAGCGCTTGGACAATAAATTTGCCTTGGTCTCATCCCATATCGCGATGGAATCGTTATCCAGCCGGACTTCCACCAGGATATTTTTCCCTTGAGCCGTGGCCATGCCCCGCGCCTGTTGAAAAAGAGACTGGACGGTGCGGGCGGAATATTTTACGGATGTTTGACTGCGAAACAGATCCAGGGCCGGGATGGTCAGGGCCAGGACAATACCAATGATGGCCAGCACGGACAAAATTTCTACCAGCGTCATCCCCCTGGAATATCTCTCACAATGCCATGTATCTCCTCTTGACGGGGGTTGTTTCATTGACGGCTCCAATTGGTGACGTCATCCGGCGTGTCTTTTGTCCCGTCCGGGCCGGCGGAATAAACGTCAAAAAACCCGGAATTATTCGTTGGGGACGGCCGTATCCAATAGGGATTTCTCCACGGATCCAGGAATTGGCGCGTGGTGGTGTTGATCTGGGCGGCGGGCACTTTCAAATAGGGTTCCATGGAGGTGAGGGAGCGCAGGGGATTGGAGGCCGGCGCGCTCAAGATGGTGTAGAGTCCCGCCGAAGTCATGATCAGTCCCGTCACCTGCGCGGTGGGCACCATTCCATAATCCATTTTATAAAGATTGAGCGCGGACTCGATTTTTGCGATGCCCGCTTTGGCCTGGGCTGTCCTTGACCGGATTCTCACTTGTTGCAGGATTGGAATCATCAGGGCGACTAGGACCAGGAGGATGCTGATCACGCCCAACAATTCGATCAGTGTGAAGCCGGATAACGGGTGCTGCCTGACAGTGTTTTGGTTCATCACCAGTTCTTGATGTCGTCGGACGTGTTGGCCGTGCCATCCGGCCCGCGCGAGGACAGATCAAAACTGTAGGTGTTGTTGGTCGCCGCCGGGGAGCCGTCGCGGGAGGAATAGACGTAGGCACTTTTCCAGGGATCCAGATACACCTGGCTGGAGTTGAGACTGTCTGCTTTGAATTCCATGTAGGGGCCGACAATGAGATTGAACGTGCCGGAAGTGATCTGTCTTCCAAGATAGTTGTACAGCGAATTGGAGACCTGCGATGTGTTGGGCGGATATTTTCCCAGATCGCTCTCGTACATCCGCAGGGCGACGCTCAACGTTTCGATTTCAGACTGGGCCCGCGCCGACTTGGCCTTGCTGCGCACCTTTGCGACGGTGGGAAGGAGGATGCCGATCAGGGTCATGACGATCAAAATCACACCCAGCATTTCCACCAGTGTGAACGCTGCCTGTCGTGTCTCTATTCCCTGTCTCATAACGTCCAATAGAATAATCCGACTCACACGCTCTTTCAAGTATTCATTTTTGTGCGGACAGACCCCTGCCTGCCTCGATCACCATTCCGTATAGCAGGCCGTGGTCACTCACCAAAATTTCCTCGAAGCCAAGGCTCTTGGACAAAAATTCCAGCATGAACAATCCCGCGACAATGATGTCCTCCCGCCCTGTCTGAAGGCCGGGGATGTTTCTTCGATGGTCCGTAGAAATTTTGGCCAGCTGGTCCCAACACTTTTCCCATTCGCCACGCCCGATCTTAAATCCGTGAATCTTTTCATGATCATAAACCGCCAGTCCCTGAATGATGGCGGCCAGTGTTGTCATCGTTCCGCCCACGCCGATAGTGAACGCGCCGCTGTCCAGGGGGTTGATGTTCAGAAATATTTGCATTAGATCCAGGACGTACTCTTTCATGGCGGAAATCTCGTATTCCGCGGGTGGATCGGATTTGAGGAATTTCTCCGTCAACCGTACGGCGCCCAGGGGAAGACTGCGATAGATGGTAGGTCTTCCAGGGACATGAAAAATGATTTGAATACTGCCGCCCCCGATGTCCAGGCCCCTAAACGGCCTGTCGGCAAGTCCCAGCGAATCCACAATGGCAAGTTCCGTCAGCTGGGCTTCCTTGATTCCGTCGATCAGCGTGACGGGAAATCCTGTAAGGTCCTTGATCTGAGAGCAAAACTCGGCGCCGTTTTGGGCTTCGCGAAGGGCGGCTGTGCCATAGATACTCAGAAGGGATACCCCAGCCGATTGGGCGTGGGCCACGAACTTTTTTATGGTATCCAGGGTTTTCTGCGTCGAGGAAAGAAAGATCTCGCGCCGGCCGATTCCCGCGCCCACGCGGGTCACCTCCGTGCCCTGCACCAGGACGCGGATGCCGCGGGTCTTCCGGTCGATCTCTGCGATCATATAGCGCGTGGAGTTTGTGCCGATGTCGATCGCGCAAACCCTTACGGGGCTCTGGACAATTGGCGTTGCTGGCATGACGGTCAAAATGATAACATATTTACCTGAAACGGAGGTTGAAATGCCTAATTGGATCGGTTTTCCAGAACTGATTTTGATTTTGTTGATCGTCCTTTTGCTTTTCGGTGCGAACCGCCTGCCGGAGATCGCGCGGGCCCTGGGCAAAAGCATTCGGGAATTCAAGAAGGCCACCAAGGATGTCTCGGACGAAATTTCCAAGGAGGATGCGCCGGACAAGGACGGCCAGAAGAGCCACGAAATTCCCGAAAAATCCAACAAAACCTGATTGCACGATCTTGGAAGACAAGACTTTTCTCGAACACTTGGAAGACCTTCGGTTTGTTCTCCTGAAGTCCTTTCTGATCATTGTCCTTTTTTCGGGGGCGGCCTTTTTTTTCGCACCCCATCTATTGAAGGGAATCCTCTGGCCGTTTCAGACGGCGGTTGCCCGGTTTCATCTGGAATGTCCGACGGGGGCGATTTTGCGGACCCTGCGGCCTACGGGCGCCTTCATGATGGCGATGAAGCTGGCGTTTGGGGCGGGCTTCACAGTGGCATTGCCCCTGGTGCTTTATTATGGCGGAAGGTTTGTCCTGCCAGGACTGACGTTTAAGGAGCGTCGCTATCTTTTGCCCGCGCTGGCGGCGGGGACCACGCTATTTTTGATCGGGATGGCATTTTGTTATTTCATCGTGCTGCCGGCGGCGCTGGCCTTTTTTTGGAGTTACGGCCAGTGCCTGGGGATTGCCAACGAGTGGGTGATCGACAGCTATGTCTCGCTGGTCATCCAGCTGTTGTTGGCCTTTGGGATTGTTTTTGAACTGCCTGTTGTCCTGCTCTTCTTGGTCAAACTGGGGATTGTGGGTTACGAGGGCCTCCGGAAGAACCGGCGCTATGTGATCGTCGCCATTTTTATCATCGCGGCTTTGATCACGCCCACGCCGGATGTGATCACGCAGATTTTGCTTGCCGTTCCGATGATTCTGCTGTATGAACTATGCGTTTTAGCCGCACGGTGGATGGGGAGAAAGGGATTAAGGAGTAAGGATTAAGGATTATGCAGGACACTATTGGTGTCATTGTTTTATTTTTTACTTAATCCGTAATCCTTACAACATAATCCTAAAATGGGGGTGTAGCTCAGCTGGGAGAGCACAACGTTCGCAACGTTGGGGTCAGGGGTTCGAATCCCCTCACCTCCA
>CAZGMX010000202.1:0-5368 GCA_964526865.1 uncultured Actinomycetota bacterium
CGCCGACGACCCACAAGCAGTTGTATGGCGTGGAGTCAATCGGATAAGCACATGTCCGCTTTTCACGTCACACGCCCAGCTCCTTGTACTCCCGGGCAAAATCCTCAAACGATTTTTCCAGGATCTTGTCCATGTCCATCGACAGAAATTCTGTTGAAATCTGTGTATTCACAAAGGCATTCATGAACGCGTCTTTACTACAGACAAGATTCATCCGTGCCACCTGATTTTTACTTGTGACCATCACCTCTTCCTGCAGAGCCGTGATCTCTTCCCTCACTTTTTCCTTGTCCCCGTTATGAAGAAAATAGATATTCAAATACAATCGGGCGGCAATTTCTTTTGGCCTCATCAAGGGATTGATTCCGTAATAATATCTCCAATGGGTTCTGCCCTTCCGGCAGTAATACATCAGACTCAACGCGGAAACATATTTCAAGGCCTCCTGCATCGTAGTGGACGAGACATACAAAACATCACGATCGCCCTTGAATACGGCGATAACCCCGTCGAAAGAGAGGTATTTATCGACCACGTCCAAAAAAGGCATCGTCGGACGGATGGCGTCGCACATGTCCTCCTGCCGCTTCAGCGGACAGAAGTGACACCGCTGAAATTCCGCCGCCTGTTTAATCTGTGGAGATATTTTGGCCGGATCATTCCAGAACTTTTCGACCACGGCTTCAATGTTTTCCTTGGTCAGGTCCAGCCGGCTGGAATCCGGAAATATGAGATAGAGTCCTTTTCGCGTGAAGTCATCAAAATTTAGATCCATTTACGACATCCTTTCCTGCGTACTCCTCCCCTGCCGACACTCCTCATCCCTTCTCTTTTTCTCTCTTTATGCGGTGTATTGTATCACTACTCTTTCGCCCGCAAACCACCCAAAATCATAGACAACCCTTTTTCCAACAGATAGAATATCCCTTTTGCCGCAAACCCTATCATAAAAAATGAATATCATCGTCTGCATCAAACAAGTCCCGGAGACGTCCGAGGTCAAGATCGACCCCCAGACCAACACGCTCATGCGCGAGGGGGTCCAGAGCATCGTCAACCCATTCGACATGTACGCGATCGAAGAGGGCCTGCGCATCCGGGAGCGCTGCGGGGGAAAGGTGACGATCCTCACCATGGGGCCGCCGCAGGCGGAAACAGCGCTGAGAGAAGCCCTGTCTTTGGGCGCGGATGAGGCCATCCTCCTCTCCGACAGGGCCTTTGCGGGCGCCGACACGTGGGCAACAAGTTACGCCCTGGGCCAGGCCATCCAGAAAATCAAAGACTTCGACATCATACTGTGCGGCAAACAGGCCATCGACGGCGATACCGCACAGGTGGGGCCCGGCATCGCCGTCCATTTGGACATCCCCCAAATCGTGTTTGTCCGGAAGATCGAGGAATTGAAGCCCGGCATGATCCGGGCACAGCGGCTGACCGAGGAAGGCTACGAGACCGTGGAATCCTCCCTGCCGGTTTTGGTGACAGTCGTCAAGGAAATCAACACGCCGCGGCTCCCCTCGCTGAAGGGAAAATTGCGGGCGAAAAATCAACCCATCGCCAAGTGGACCGCGGCGGACATCGGCGCAAATCCGGAGAAGACCGGCCTGGCCGGCTCTCCGACGGTTGTGAACAGGATTTTCACGCCGCCCAAGAAGACGGGCGGGAAGATTCTGCAGGGCGATCCCGAAAAGGCCGTGGAAGAACTCATCCGCGCCCTGCAGGAAAAACACATTGTGTAACCCAACGGACTGCTGAGAAATCCCCATGTCCCTGATCATCAATGAAAAATGCATCGGCTGTAAGTTGTGCGAACGGGCCTGCACATTCGACGCCATCCATGTCGTCAACAAAAAGGCAATCGTCGATCTAGACAAGTGTACCCTCTGCGGCATCTGTCTCCACACGTGCAAATTCGACGCGATGAAAATCGAGGTACAGCGGCGTGGAACCCCGGACAAAGAGTCATACCAGGGCGTCTGGGTCTATGCCGAGCAAAAGAAGGGCGCGGTTCAATCCGTGACCTACGAGCTCCTGGGCGCCGGCAGGAAGCTGGCCAGCGAGAGAAAGACCCAGATGGCCGCCGTCCTGCTCGGCCGCGATGTCGCCAAAGGGGCCGCCAAATTGATCCGCAAAGGCGCGGATATCGTCTATGTCGTGGACCATCCCTCCCTGGAACACTATCTGGATGAACCCTACGCGAAGATCCTGAGCAAACTGATCGCCAAACACAAGCCGGAGATCGTCCTAGCGGGGGCCACCACCATCGGGCGCTCCCTCATCCCCCGCGTCGCCGTGATATGCGACACGGGCCTGACCGCCGACTGCACCGGACTGGACATCGATCCGGCAACCGGAAATCTTTTACAAACCCGGCCTGCCCTTGGCGGCAACATCATGGCAACCATCCTGACGGACCTCCACCGGCCGCAAATGGCCACCGTCCGCCACAAGGTCATGAAGGAACTGCCCGATGACGCCGGCAGGCAAGGCCAGATCGTCGAGGAAACGGGCATCACGCCCGAGGACCTGGCGTCCCGGTCCAAGGTCGTCGAGGTCGTGGAGGCACAGGGAAAAACCGTGAACCTTGCGGAGGCAGACATCATTGTGACCGGCGGCAGAGGCATGCGGGGACCCGAGAATTTTAAACTACTGGAAGAACTGGCACTGGTCCTAGGCGGGGCTGTGGGCGCATCCCGCAGCGCTGTGGACGAAGGCTGGATCCCTTATTCCCACCAGGTGGGACAGACCGGAAAGACCGTCTGCCCCAAGGTCTATTTCGCCTGCGGCGTCTCCGGGGCCATCCAGCATTTGGTGGGGATGCAATCCTCCGACATCATCGTTGCCATTAACAAGGATCCCGATGCCCCGATGTTCAATGTCGCCGACTACGGCATTGTAGGAGATCTCTTTGACGTAATTCCTCGTCTGATCGCCCGGCTCAAGGAAATAAAGAAATCTTAAAAAAAGTAGTTTCGGTTTGCCGAAGATTTAACGGGCCTTTTTCCGCACGTCTTCCAGCCACGAATTCAACAGCGGCACAAACTCCCCGCAGGCCGCTTTTTCTTCCTGGGTATAGAGACTCTTGTGCTGATCCACGAATTCCACGCGATCAAGTGCCGTTTTGTGGACCACCTTGTCCATGGCAACCACGGCATTTTTGGTGTCGCTCAGGCCATCCCACTGTTCGTTGACGTGGAATCCGGCCTTCCGCAGGGGCAGATCCCATGTGGCATCCACGAGAACCCACCGATTGTCCAAAAAGGCATGGAGGGCCAGATGATATTCCACCGGCAGTCTCTGAACAACCTCCTCGATTTTTCGGGGAAAATCGACGGGAGAACTCTCCCACCAGAAGAAATACGTCGCGTACCGGACCGGAATCTTCAGCCGCTCGAACATCCACGCCATGAGGAAATGCTTGGGGAGGCAGGATCCCCGGTTTTGTTTCAACATGCCGGGGGGACCCTGATACAGGTCTCGCAACTCCGGAATGATTGCGTAGGGAATATCCCGGATGTGCTCGTAGATGGAAATCATCGCCTGCTGGAGCGTCCGGCCGCTGGCCCATTCATCGAATTTCTCTGCAACAATACTGTCTTCCATGGCGGGGGCCCCTTTTCCCCTCGTTCTCCGTTTTCTTCTTTTTTGACGCGAGGAACTCGGCGGTCCAATCCATCGCTTTAGAGCCGGCGGCCTGCAAAGTCCCGCAGACTAATCCCGCGGCATTGGACCGGGACAAAATTTTTTGAAATCCACTTGTCTTTACGCCGAACAACACGCAGAATGATCGAGGCGGACAACAATGAGTTTAGACAAAGACAACGGCCTTGGCCAAGCAAAATCGCGCAATGCGAGGATTCTCGGCATCAGCCTGATCGTCCTGTCCATTCCCCCTTGGATCGCCATTTTTATTGTCCCCTTTTTTCCCCTCTCCAAGATCACGATCGGCATCATCTGCGTGACTCTGCTTGTCGTCTCCGAAATCATGTTCTGGGGCGGGAGCCTGATCGTCGGTGTGGAAATGGCATCAAAGTGGCAAAAGTTCTCCAATCCTCTCTCCTGGCTCTGGCCAAAGAAATCAGCGAATAAAACAAACGGCCCGTCTTTCCCGATGAAAGACGAGCCGCAGGAAAACAATTGAATCGCCGCTGAAAAAAGCCGTTTGTGTCCCATTACCGGGATTTATTGCTTCGGTTTGGGAACCTTGACCGGGCGGGCTTCCCTGGCCGCTTTGAGGCTTTGCTTCAAGTCCTCCTTGGCCTTAAGAAATTCCTTGCGATCAGCCGCCTTCTGTTGAAAATTCTCTTTGCGCGCCGCTTTCAGATTTTCTCTCAACCCTCTCAGCGTGTCCCGGTCACCAGAGACCGCCGCATCTTTGATCTGGCCCTTGATGATCTTCTCTTCCTGCTTTGCCGCCGCGGCATTGGTCTTGATCTGCAGTTTTTCTTGTTTCACGGCTGCCCGGTCTGCCACGATCTTCTCCTTTAGGGTGATCGCCGGTGCAGTTTGGTCTTCCGCCGCCGCAATCCCCGCCGAAAAGGCGAGGCAAACACCCCCCGCTACTAACACACACAGCAATTTCTTCATGACACTCCCCTTTCTTAAGTTCTGTTCACACGATCACAAACCCCATCGCGCCCTTCTTGTCTAATTTCGACGAGCATTCTAGCGAGAATGCTTTCTTTTTCCCAGCAATTTCTCTGCCGCGCCCGCACCCGGAATTTCCGGGATGATCGGAGGTGACGCCGGCACGATTCGGTTATATAATTCTGCTTCCATAATCGAGCGCACATGACAATCCATCACAAATCGAATGTTGAGCCAGCCAATCCCTTACACAAGGACCTGGATCATGTCCTCGCGCACACAGCCGGCCTGTGGCAGGAAATCAAGGGACAGCGTCTGTTTATCACGGGGGGCACCGGCTTTTTTGGCCGCTGGCTCTTGGAGAGTTTCTGTTGGGCCAACGACAGTCTGGGACTGAACACCACCGCCGTGGTCTTGACCCGCCAGCCAGCGGCCTTCCGGAAGAAGACCCCCCATCCGGCTCCAGCGTGGGGACGTGCGCTCCTTTGCATTTCCCCGCGGCAAATTTTCACACATCATCCATGCAGCCGCCGAGTCCTGCTCCCGGCAAAATGAAGGGAATCCTCTGTTGATGTTCGGCGCCAGGCGGATGGCATTGGTGATCGCAGAGACAATCCCCTCCTGCCCCAGGATTTCGCCAAATTGCTGAGGTCGAAATCGGCGCGCAAGCACCTGATAATTTTGAGCGGCGTCTTTTTCGCCAGATTTTTTATCAGTCATAATTTGTCACTACTGTCCGGTTATAAGTGAAACAAGTCCAGTTGGTTGCAAAAATCCGTTT